>CAJUGU010000033.1 GCA_910586105.1 uncultured Eubacteriales bacterium
ATTAAGATGAGGATTCAACACAACATTATGGCGATGAACGCCTACCGCAACTACAACAACAATACTTCGGCACTGGCGAAGAATCTGGAACGCCTGTCCTCCGGTTATAAAATCAACCGCGCGGGCGATGACGCTGCCGGTCTTGCGATTTCCGAAAAAATGCGCGCGCAGATCACCGGCCTGGAAGCGGCTCAGAAGAACGTCAAGGACGGCACTTCTCTGGTTAATACCGCTGAGGGCGCGATGCAGGAAATTCAAGATATGCTGAACCGTATGGTCTCGCTGGCGACTCAGTCTTCCAACGGCACTTATGATAACGAAGTCGACCGTAAGAACCTTCAGGCGGAAGTCGATCAGCTCCGCGATGAAATCAACCGTATCGCGGATTCTGCGAACTTCAACGGCATCAAGCTGTTGGACGGTTCGCTGGATACGAATGCGGATCTGACCACTACGGCGGATTTCACGATTGGCAAGGATTTGCCCGGCGTAGGCCAGACGTTGGGCGTAGATACCGTTTTGCATAATAAGGCGCTGAGCGACAACGGCACGCAATTTAGTGTTGACCTGCACAATTTCTCGTTTAAGGCAGACAAGGGCAATTCGATGACCATGACCGTGGGCGATACCAAAATCGAACTGTTCGCAGGTGATAATGCGTCTGGTAAAGAATTGACCGGCGAAGATTTGATCAAGGCATTCACTGGCGACGCAGCTTCCTATGGTCTTTCCCTGAAGATCGATGGAAAGGATGCTGCTTCTCTGGATGGCATGGAGATCAGCGGGCAGAAGTTCTTGGTTTCTGCGGATGATAAGCTGGATTACCGTCTGAATTTTGTTCAGGAGAATCCGCCGGAAAAAGCAACCGATGAAATAAACGGCGCGATGAAGGTCACGATCAGCGGCGCTACTGTTGGTTCTGCGGCTGAATTCAAGGTTGATCTCAACGCGATCAAGGATGCCGATGGCAATACAATCGCCGCCCCAACAGAGGGAAGTATTCTTACGATTGGCGGTTCGACCTATACGATTCAAGCGAGTGATACCGACTGGGACACCGTCGCGGATAATCTGGCAGCTATGGGCATTGAAGGTTATGAATTAACCAACGATAATGGCGAATTAACGCTGAAAGCTACCAGTGAAGGCAAGAAAAACTCACCGACGATTACCTACACTGCGGTTGAAGCCAAAACGGGCATTACCGGAACCAAGACCGCTTCTGGTGTAAACGGTACAGCGGCGACTGTTGCAGGAGGTGCTGCAACAACCGCGCAGTTGGGGTCTGGTGAGAAGTTCACTGTAAATGGCATTGAAGTCGACCCAAGTTTCACTGCTGGCACAGCAATTACTGCTGCCCAAGATATTTTAGACGCTGATGGAAATAAGACCGGTTATCAATACACGATTGCTGCGACTGGCGAAGTAACTATTACAGCAACGACCGCTGGCGGCGCTTCTTGCAATGGTAAGGTTTCGGTATCTGTAAATGGCGGTACTGCGGAAGAATTTGAATTCTCTGGTGGTGTAGACGGCCTGAAGGAAAGTTACGCTTATGATGTGACTGGCTGGAACAGTAAGCTGGGTGATATCACAATCGGTACTGATACAATCGATTCGGATGAACTCCTCGCAGGTAAAGAAGTTGCTGTTGGTACTACAGGCTATGTCGCAAAGCTGGATGGCAATACATTGACTTTGACGGCAGAAAACGTTGGTGCTGTAGGTGGTGATGGCCCAGCGGCAGCTGCTGGTAATGCTGATTTCAGCATATACAAAACTGCCGTTTCGGCTGAAGTAGAAACGGTAAGTCCAGGCTCTGTTGGCAGCGAGATCGAGAACATCACGCAGGGCTCGAACGGTGACTGGAACGTATCGACTACCGATATCACCAATGTGACCGCAGGCGGCAACAATCGTCTGGCAAGCACCTACTTTACGTTGACCGAAGATATGGCAACCGAAGGCTCTAAACTCCGTGTTGGCGATGTAACCTATACATTCACCGCTGATAAGGATAAGATCGGTCAGGACGGCTATGTTGATATCAGCAGCGGCGATCTAACAACGATCGCTAAGAATCTGACCGCTGCCGCTGCGGACAATGCGCTTTATACTGTCGGCCATGACGGCAACCGCATTACCTTTACCGAGACAATGTCGCATGCCAACGATATCAGCGCGGACGGCACTTATCCGCCGGATCAGTGGGATCTCAGTAATCCAGACAAAATCTCGGAATCCCTTGGCTTTACCGCAGGCGAATCCAAGAAGGGCGCTGCGCTGACCCTTCAAATCGGCGATACCAGCGATTCCTACAATCAGCTTAAGGTTTCTGTAGGCGATATGCATACTAAGGCACTCGGTATTGATGGCATTGATATCAGCACGCCAGATGGTGCGCAGGCTGCAATCGACACCATCAAGGACGCGATCAACTATGTATCGTCTGTCCGTGGTAATCTCGGCGCGATCAGCAACCGTCTCGACCACACCGCGAACAACCTGTCCGTAATGGCGGAGAACATCACCGATGCAGAATCCACCATCCGTGACACCGATATCGCAGAGGAAATGATGGCTTACACCAAGAACAACATCCTTGTGCAGTCCGCGCAGGCGATGCTGGCGCAGGCCAACCAGGTACCGCAGGGCGTCCTCCAGCTGCTCCAGTAATCCGGAAGCGGAACGGATACGCTCTAAAACAAACCGCATAAATTCCCAGGGGGGCAAGGTTTTACCTTGCCCCCCTGATCTTATGGGATCGGATATCCCCATCAAGGCGCGTCTGATCCAGAGGGCGTTTGCGGAAATCGCAGGCTTGCAGACAGGATCGCAAGCAGCTGCGCAGCGCTGGGTTTCTTTGCCAGCGGCCTATAGGCCAGCTGCTCCAGCAGTGGACGGTTTTCCCGCCAGATAATGTTGCACACGGTTCGGATATTCCGCTCAACAGCTCTCCAGTTCGTCCCATATTCTTTCGCAACCTCCGGGTACAGGCATTTCGTTACCAACAGAAGGTTCGACGACTGTTCCGTACACAGCTTTAACGCATAGGCGGTATGATAAAACCCGGTATAATTTGCAGTAACGCCGAGCTGGTGCAACAGCGCATAAATCCTTTTCATAGTTTGCTCACTCCTGTTCTTTAAAACGCGCCTTATCCTGATAATAAGCGTCCATATATGCCTTCCAGAATTCTGTCCTGCCGTCCAGTGTATATCCGAGTTCCAGAAGCAGATCGAGGATCGTACTGGTCAGAGGCATGTGTTCATAACATTCCATTTGTTGTATACAGTTTCGGCTGACTCCGATCCTTTGTGACAATTCCTGCTGTGACATGCCTAATTCTTTTCGTCTGGAATAAATATTAACTTCTAAGACTTTTAGTACATTTGGGTAATACTTTGATTTGTTGTTTCGCATTTTCATAACAATTACCTCCTTTAAAAAGAATACCGTAAATGAATTGTTTTAGCAGCCAAGTACACTTGGCATTTTAAAAAAAATGTCGATTTTTCTGCGCAGTCGATGTTTCCTTTAGAAAGGATTCAACAAATAGAATCGGCCGATATGATTGCAATATTTTAATAAAATATAAAAAAGAGCGCATTTTTGCGCTCTTTTGATGCGTAATTTTTGAATTATTGTGAAATAAACTAAAAAAATTAAAAATATACGGAAATTCTTTACCAGATGATGGTATATTTCTGAAACGAGCGATGAAGGCATCCGCAGTTTTTTTGTTTCACCGGTTGACAATATTCCACTTGTGGAATATAATACAGAAAAGTACGGCCGAGGCAGGGGAGGTGACGGCGCATGTTGAAGCACGGCATTTTGGGCCTGCTGAATTACCATGAAATGTCCGGATATGAAATCATGGAAGTATTCCGGGATTCTCTTCATTATTTTTGGGATGCAAAGACCAGCCAGATTTACAGAGAGCTGCACGGGTTGGAGCAAAAGGGATGGGTCGGCAAGACCGTTGTCCCGCAGAGCGGGAAGCCAGATAAAAATGTTTATTCCATCACAACGTCCGGACGCGCGGAACTGCTGCAATGGCTTGCGGACGGCGACCTGGGCCTTCGGAATAAGGAACCGGTCTTAATGAAAGTGTTTTTCCTTGGGGAAAGGGAGGTTACGGAAAATATCCAATATTTTGAGCAGCTTCGCCAAAGCTGCGCGCAGTTCCGGAAAAGCCTGGATCCCGTGCCGCAGGCGATCGAGGCCTATAGCGATTTGATCGGGCAAAAAGAAAAAGCCCTGTACTGGCAAATGACGGTAGATTATGGACGGCGGAGTATGCAGATGCAAATGGAATGGGCCGAAGACTGCATCCGGCTTTTGGAGGGGATGAAACCATGAATGTTTTGGCGATCAACGGCAGCCCGAAAGGCCCGGCCAGCAACAGCTACCGGCTGACGGCTGCATTTTTGGAAGGCATGAAGCAAACGGTCCCGGAACTGCAAACCCGCGAGCTTTCGGTCAGCCGATTGGAGATCCGGCCCTGCCAGGGCTGCTTTTCCTGCTGGAACCATACCCCGGGCGAATGTCATATTCAGGATGATATGAAGCAGGTCATTCAGGCCCTGCTTTGGGCGGATGTCACGGTATGGAGTTTCCCGCTGTATTATTTCACCGTCCCCGGCCCGCTCAAAAATCTGATCGACCGTCAGCTCCCCATGCTCCTCCCCTTTATGGAGGAACGGGAGGGGCAGGTCGGAAGCGGGAATCACCCATGCCGGTATGATATGACCGGAAAACGGGCGGTCGTGATCTCCACCTGCGGCTTTTACACGGCGGAAGGGAATTATGACGGCGTATGCAGCCTGTTCGATCACCTGTACGGGCATGGGAATTATGCGACCCTTTTCTGCGGGCAGGGCGAACTGTTCCGGGTGCCGGAGCTGTCCGCGCGCACCAATGAATATCTTTCCTACGTGCGACAGGCAGGACGGGAGTATGGGAAGGGCGATATTTCTGCGGAGACGCAGGCGCTGCTCGATCAGCTCTTGCTTCCGCGCGAAGTCTTTGAAGCCTGCGCCGACGCAAGCTGGGGGATCGCACGGGACGACACCCAAGCGGAAGGCGAAGGTCCCGCTGCAAAGAAGGAGTCGGATACGTTGATTTTCACCCGCAAAATGGCGGCGCTTTACCGCAAGGGAAGCTATCCGGGCAAGGATATCGTACTGGAAATGCGTTATACAGATGTAGGGGAACGGTATCAAATCTTGCTGGGCCAGGACGGCAGCCGCGTTTATACAGACGGCTCGCTGACGGCTTCCACAACGATCGAAACCCCGGTTTCGGTATGGCGTTCGATCGCCGCTGGTGAGATCCGGGGCGACGAGGCTATGATGCAGGGGCTTTACCGGGTGACGGGGGACTTTAGCCTGATGCTGAAGTGGGACGAGCACTTTGGCAGCGCCTATACAAAATCCGAACCGCTGGAAGCGCCTTCGGCGCAAAAACATACCAATATGAGCAGCATGCTCCTTCCCTGGATCGTGCTGTGGGTCGTACCCGCGATCCAGAAACAAGCGGGGTGCCTGATCAGTATCGGGGCGTGCGCACTGATCCCGATCCTTTTTTATCGGAACCGGAAAACGGTATATGACGTTTTGACAAATGCACTGGTGACAGGGATTGCCATTGCGATTTTGGCAGGCGCTTCGGAAATATGGATGCTCCCGCTTTCCTATTTTGTATTTGGGAGCATGTGGCTTGTGTCCTGCCGGGCGGACTGCATCCCCCTTACGGCGCATTATTCCATGAACCGCTATGGCGGGGAAGCGGCGCTGCAAAATCCGCTCTTTTTGAAGACAAACCGTATCCTTACCCTGCTGTGGGGCGTCCTGTATCTGGCGACAGCCATTTTTACGGGAGCCTTGATGCAGACGTCCATAAGCCGCTTCGTTGGGCTTATCAACTCCATATTGCCCGTTTTTATGGGCATTTTTACGGCATGGTTTCAAAAATGGTATCCCGCAAAAGTGGCAAGCGGAAAATAAACGATTTGCGAGTTTTGGTGGAAGGAAGACCGCAGGGATGTGATAGACGCTCGGCTTTGCAATCGCCTCCGCGCGTTGCTTTTACTTATCAGACAATTTGCCGGTGGGGAAGGTCAAAACCGTTTGAAACCCGTTTTTCGGCGTACTTTCCATTTTCATTTCGCCCTGATGAGCCGCAGCAATTTGCCGCACCAGCAACAGCCCCAGACCGTGCCGTAAATCTAACCGTTCGTCGGTGCTCTCCATATAATGCGGTTTTTCTTCCAGTTCCCGCAGCTTTTCAGCGGATACCCCGACGCCGTTATCCGCAACAGTGAGGGAAACCGTGGTTTCCGAGCGGTCGAGGCGCAGCCGGATTGTACAGCCCTGCGGGTTCTGCCGGATGCTGTTTTGCACTAAATTATTGATCGCCCTTGAAAGCAAGCGCGCATCGCATTCTATGACTGCGGTTTCCGCTTCGGGGGAGATCTCGACCGAAACGGGATATTTCCCGTCGATACCCGCATTGAGCAGATCCGCCGCGTAGGCGCGCAGCAGCTTCGACAGCCGCACCGGCGCCGGATGCAGCGGCTGCATTTCATATTCCAGCTGCGATACCAGGTTCAAATCCTGCACAAAATCCTTGATTTTTGCGCTTTGCTTCTGAATGATCTCCGCTTCCTGCCGCACGCGGGCGTTCACGTCGTCGTCGCCGGCGATCCGCTGGGCATACCCCATGACCATGGAAAGCGGCGTGCGGATATCATGGGAAACGCCGCTGATCCAGTTCGCGCGGGCGCGATCCTGCCGGCTCAGCAGCCGGGACGCCTGATTGACGCATTCCGCAAGCTCCGACAGCTCGCCGCGGACCGATACCGGCGCCGGTTTTCCGGTCGACAGCGCCTTGATCGAGGCCATGATCGGTTCCGTGTTTTGGAAAATTTTCCGTTTGGAAACATAATAAACCGCGAACAAAAGCAAGATATCAGCCGTCAGGATACCGGCCGCGAAAAGCGGAAAAAGCCGGACGGCCTGCATGGGGAAGTAGTTCCCGGTCAGCTTCAGAAAGCTGCCTTTTGGATAACCGAGCACCAGCAGGCCACCGTCCATGCTCCGCACAAAAACCGGATAGCCTTGCAGGTAGCCCTTCGAGAATACGGCGACGTCCGAAAGGGTGTACTGCGTGGGCACTTCTTCGGGCAGGGACGCCGACCAGTCGCAGCGCCCGCCAGCATCCAGATGCATGGCCCAGATTTGGTTTTGCGTCAATGCCTGCGCCGTTTCCTCCGATAGGCCGGAGCCTGACCAGTCTGCGGCCACGGCTTCCAGCATATTGGCCGGGGAGGCCGCGCCGTATTCCCGGAACACGATCCCGCCAAAGGTCAGAACGAATGCGAAAAGGTTGATAAAAAGAAGCGTCAGCGTGAATGCGGAAAAGGAGAGGAGGTACCGCGAAATGTATTTTCCGAATGCTTTCATAGTCCATTTCCTCGCCAGCAGCTTGTAACCAAGCCCTTTGACGGTCAGCAGGGAAACCGGTTTCGAAGGGTCGGCCTCGATTTTTTCGCGGATGCGTCGGATATGGGCGTTCAGACTGTTTTCATAGCCAAAGGGATTGTCGCCCCAGAGGGCTTCGCAAAGCGTGTCCACGGTAACGATCCGCCCTTCGTTTCGCGCAAGCGTTTCCAACAGCTTGTGCTCCATCGCTGTCAGGGGGACGCGCCCGCTGCTTTTCTGCACCTCGGCGCGGCTGAAATCAACCGTACAGCCGTCCAGCTTCAAAAGCGGCGCGTCCTCTTTATAACATCGGCGCAGGACGGCATAGACCCGCAGCAAAAATTCCTGCGGCAGAAAGGGCTTGGCGATGTAATCGTCCGCGCCAAGGCCGAGTCCGGACAGCTTATCCGGCGCTTCGTCACGGGCGGTCAAGAAAATCACAGGGATGTCCGACCGTTCACGGATCTGCCGCAGCAATGAAAAGCCGTCGCCGTCCGGGAGCATCACGTCCAGGATCGCGAGGTCGGGCTTTTCCCGTTCGACGGCGGCAGCTCCTGCCTTCTGATCGGCAGCGGTGACAAGGTGTTGAAAACCGTCGTCCGCTAAAATCGTAGTGACCAGCTTTAGCAGCTCCGGCTCGTCATCGACCAGCAGGAGCTTTTTGCTGTGTAAAAATGAATTGTCCATCGTGACGCCTCGTAAATAAACTGAAAGTTTTCTTAAATCTTGTATTGCATAAAATTACTATTATGGATAAAACCATATGCGGTATATAATTTCACTCCCATATCAGAAGCTGTAATTTGAATGGTTCCACAGCCATAATTTCTAGCTTCATCAACAACTCTATGTAAAAGCTCTTTTCCTATTCCCATCCGCCTGTATTTAGGATTCGTAAACATACTGGATAGCAGTCCCATCTTTCCGCTGGGGCATCCGAAATATGGTGGTTTTTCTACAAACGACATTCCGCTTGTGCCAATAATTCTGCCATCATCTACAGCAACCCACGAAACAAATGTGCCATCCTTCATATGGCGCATATAATAATCTATCAAAGCTGGCTTTAAATCAATATCCTCTTTAGCGCCCTCTTCTCTTAACTGATCTATTCTCATTTCAATGAATACATCCAGTTCTTTTACACTCAATTTTCTATATTCTATTCCCATTTTCTTCACCTCTGCAAATTCCGATATAGCAACTTGATTATAACATGGACAATCTGCCCTGTAAACGACGCCATAAAAAAGTAAGGTAAAAGTAAGGACGGGAGAATGTAGAAGTCAGGTTGATGCTGTACCATAGGGGCAGAAAGGAGATGTGTCTATGGACTACATTATCACCACAGAGCAGTTGACGAAAAAATACAAAAACTTTACCTCCGTCAATAATGTGTCGCTCCATGTCCGCAGGGGCAGCATTTACGGTTTCCTTGGCCCCAATGGGGCGGGGAAATCGACCACGATGAAAATGCTGTTGGGGTTGACCGCCCCGACAAAGGGCGGCTTCGTGATCGATGGGAAACAGTTCCCGCGCGACCGGCTGGCGATCCTGCGAGAGATCGGTTCCTTCATCGAATCGCCCTCATTCTACGCCAACCTGACAGGGCGGGAAAATCTGGATCTGATCCGGCGCATTTTAAACCTTCCCCCAAACGCGGTGGAAGACGCGCTGGAATTGGTCGGGTTATCCGAGTTTGGCGGCCGTCTTGCAAAAAAATATTCCCTCGGTATGAAGCAGCGGCTGGGGCTAGCGGGGGCGTTGTTAGGGCGTCCGCCGATCCTGATTTTGGATGAACCGACCAACGGCCTTGATCCCGCCGGGATCCATGAGATCCGAAACTTGGTGCGGTCCTTACCCGACCGATACGACTGCACGATCCTTATATCCTCGCATATGCTGTCGGAAATCGAGCTGGTGGCGGATGATATCGGCATTTTGAATCATGGGCGGCTGCTGTTTGAAGGGAGCTTGGACGAGTTGCGGCGCAGCGCGCAGAAGGCCGGAATGGATGCGGATCATTTGGAGGACGTGTTCCTTTCCCTCGTGGAGCAGGACAACGCCGCCAGAAAGCAGGGGGCCGAGCTATGAATGCGCTTGCGATCGAACTTCGGAAACAAAAACGGACGGGCGCAGTCCTGGCGCTGCCAGTGGTCGGCATACTGGGCGCGGCCTATGCCTTTGTCAACTTCCGGATCCGGAAGGAGGCGCTCCTCGGCCTGCCGATGGCTCCGATGGATGTGCTGCTGACCCAGCTTTACGGCATGATCCTGATTTTGAACCTGTTCGGGATCGTGGCCGCGGCCTGTATGGTTTACAACATGGAGTTTCAGGGCGGCGCGATCAAAAAAATGTACCAGCTCCCGGTGAGCGTCCCGGGGATGTACCTTTGCAAAACCCTGATTTTAACGGTCCTGCTGTTCACGGCGGTCGTGCTGGAAAATCTGGCGCTGCTGCAAATTGGGATCCGTGAGCTTCCGCTAGGCGCGTTTGAAATGGGGACGCTGCTCCGCTTTGCGGGTTATTCGTTCCTCACGGCGCTGCCGGTGCTGGCGTTTATGCTGCTGGCCGCTTCTCGGTTTGAAAATATGTGGATCCCCCTTGGCGTAGGGGTCGCCGGTTTTTTGAGCAGGATGGCGTTTGCGCCGTCCGCATCAGCCGCCCTGTTGGCGCACCCGTTCGTGGTGATGCTCAAGCCCGCCGTTGCTATGAACGCGGCGCCGGAGCCGCTGGTCGTCCGGCTTGCGCTGGCCGAAACGTTCCTTTTCCACGCCATCGGGCTGTGGATGGCCAAAAATCTGCGTTATGAATAAAGGAGGCACCGCATGAAATTTTTCGGTTTGCTCGGCATTGAATTTCGGAAGGTCAAACGTTCCCGGATCGTTCCCCTGATCTTTATCGCACCGCTGCTGGTCGTAACGTCCGGGGTAGCGGCGCTGAGCCGTTACTTCACGCCGGAATATACCAACGCATGGCCCGCTATGTTCATCCAGAGCGCGCTGGTGTATGCTTACTACCTGTTGCCGCTCAGTATGATCGTGGTTTGCGTCCTGATTGCGGGACGGGAAACGCAAAACAACGGCATTTTGAAAATTCTGGCCCTGCCGGTCAGCCGGCCGGCGCTTTCGCTGGCGAAATTTTTCGTCCTGACGTTCTATCTGGCCATGGAACTGGCCGTCTTTTTCGTCGCATTTTTGATCGCCGGTCAGGTCGCCGTTTCGACTATGGGGATCGCGGAGGCATTACCTCTGGGCTATCTCCTGAAATGGTGCGCAGCGCTGTTTTTTACGATGCTCCCCGCGTTGGCGGCAATGTGGGCCATAACGGTATTGCTGGAAAAGCCGTTGTTTTGCGTGGGGCTCAATCTGTTGCTGGCGATCCCTGGCGTGCTGGTCGCCAACACTCCGCTTTGGATCGCGTATCCATACTGCTACAGCGGTTATCTGATTTCCTGTTCACTGCATGATTTTACCGCGGAAGCCGCTGGCGCTGCGTTTGCGTGGATGCCGTTTTTGCCCTGCGCCGCCGCAATGTTTGCCGTGCTGTTGGGTTTGTCTGTGATCCAATTTGGAAAGAAGGAAATGCGGTGAAAAGCATAGGGAACGCATACAAATTGCAAAAACGCTGTCGGGCGGCTCTGCTTGTCAGTCTGCTGCCGCTGGCGACGCTTTTTCCGGTATTTTTCAAAGTCGCCCTGCCGGATGGCATGCGCCATATCTGGGCGATTTTCAACATCGGATCCGCGCTGACCGGATTGACGCTTTCAGCGGTCTTCGTCAAGCGCGCGGAAGGCCGGAACGCCGTCAGCATCTTAGCTTTGATCGTTAGCGCGGCGCTGGTGCTGCTGATGCTGGGGATCACGGCGCTTGCACTCGTTCTGAATCCGCGGTTATCCTGAATGCAGGATAACCGCTTTTGCGGCGTCCGGTGGGTATACGTTCTAATGGATGAAAGTCCCAAATCCGTCCGGCAGTGGGGCGAAAGCGTCCGTCTATCAGCGGATCATGGAAAACGACGGCATCATCACGGACTTTTAGACGGAGGATTTGTTGGAATTGATTTTAAGGAATTGCAGTGTTTGAGGGTACGGTTGATAAAGCAGATCCCGGATCATGGAAACTTGCTGCTTTGGAGTATTCCACAGCATTAAGATTACAAAAACAAATGTATAATTAAAGATACATGAATTTACAAAATGGAATACACTGTGCCGAAGGGCTGCGAAAATGATTCGTTGGCTTGGCAGTAGGTGGGGACGCATGTTGCTGGGTATCGTCTGGTGGCGGCTGACGATGGAGGATGTTCCACAGACCCGGACCGGGGTAAAAAAGATTGCTTTCTGTCGATGGGGCGTGTATAATAGCAATGACCTTTTGCAGAGGCCCCGACGGGATCCACGGGGATGGGAGCCATCTGCGGCAGCGTAAAACGGTTGATGGAAAGGAAACACTGTCATGAAACGTTTAACATATCCCTGCGGACGCGCGCTGATCGTGCTGATAAAAATGCTTGCGGTCATATTGTGCGCCGTATGCGCTGGGGTGATCCTGATGTATGCGGTATATTGCTTGCCAACGGATTCGATGAACCGGCATCTGTTGGAATCCGCCGCCGTTTTTGAGGAAGAAGGATCGTATCCCCGTTATTTGAGCTGGTGCAGCAGCACGCTGGACAATTTTACAGACGCGCTGATGCTGCTGACTGCGGCTTATGACGGCGAGCAGCCGGCAATGGAAAAAGCCATGTCGCTTTACTACGAACTTACGCCGGAGCTGGGCCCGGTGGAAAGCCTGGTTTTACACGGGAAAAGCGGGACGGCAACGGTTGAATATGCCCGGTATTGGGAAGGGTACCTGATCTTCCTGAAACCGCTCCTTGCGCTGATGAATTACCGGCAGCTTCGCCTGCTCAATCGCATCGCACAGCTCGCGGCGGCGGTCCTGCTGCTTTGGCTGATGAAGCGGAAGGGGTATGCGCCCTATATTTTGCCGATGCTGTTGACTTGGGCGTTGCTGCCGTTTCCGGCGACGTCGCAGTCGCTGACCTGCTCCGACGTGTTTTATATTTCGGTATTCGGCTCTTGTGTGCTGTTGCTGCGGAGGGAACGCTGGCAGGGGACGCAAAGACCATTGTTCTTCTTCCTCGGGATGGGGATCTTGACCAGTTTCTTCGATTTCCTGACCTATCCGCTGGTGAGCTTTGGGATTCCGGTCTGCCTGTATTTTTGTGGGGAACAAAAACCGGCCTTTGTTCCGGCAATGAAAAAATTTGTGTTGTTTGGGGCGTCCTGGTCGCTCGGCTACGTCGGGATGTGGGCAGGAAAATGGGTGACGGCTTCGTTGCTGACGGGGCAGGACGTGATACAGAATGCGATTTATTCCGTACAGTTCCGGTCGGGTACCGTTTTGGCGGAGGGGGATACGATCCGGCTTTCCGACGTATATCTCCGCAATTTGGGGGAATGGGCCCGCAGCCCGTTTTTCCTTTTGTTTTGGCTGTTCTGCGTGGCGGCGGTAGTGCTGCTGTTGAAAAAAGACCGGTTTTCACATTTGCGGGAGCATTTGATTTTTCTGCCGGTCGCCTGTCTGCCGCTTGCGTGGTATCTGATGGCGCGGAACCATTCTTATATCCATTTCTTTTTCACCTTTAAAGAATTGACGATCTTTGCGTTTGCATTGATGTGTTTTTTCACGAAAAGTTTGTGGGAAGCGCTCCGCGCGGAGCGGGAGGCGCAGACATGAAGGATCGGATCGCAGTTTTGATACCTTGCTGGAATGAGGTGCAGACGATCGCGAAAGTCGTTGCCGAATACCGTGCGGCGCTGCCGGGGGCGGTGATATACGTCTACGACAATAATTCGACGGACGGCACTGGAGACGCGGCCCGCGCGGCTGGCGCTGTCGTCCGCCGTGAGCACCGTCAGGGCAAAGGAAACGTTATCCGCACCATGTTTCGGGAAATCGATGCCGATTGCTACTTGATGGTGGACGGGGACGACACTTACCCGGCAGATGATGCAGATAAAATGGTTTCTTTGGTGCTGGAAGATGGTTACGATATGGTGATTGGAGATCGCCTTTCCTCTACATATTTTACGGAAAACAAGCGCCGGTTTCATAATACGGGGAATGTGCTGGTGCGTAAGCTGGTCAACCGTTTTTTCCACGGAAATGTGACCGATATTATGACCGGCTGTCGGGCGTTTAGCCGGCTGTTTGTTAAGTCTTTTCCCATATTGTCAAAGGGTTTTGAGATTGAAACGGAAATGACGATCCATGCGCTGAACAAGAATATGGGGGTAATCGCAGTACCCATCCGATACCGCGATCGCCCAATGGGCAGCGTATCTAAATTAAATACCTTTTCGGATGGGGTCAAGGTGCTGAAGACGATCCTGATTTTGTTTAAGGATTATAAGCCGCTGCCCTTTTTCAGTTCCATTGCGGCGGTATTGATGGCGGCGGCGATAGGTTTTTTGTATCCGGTTCTGCGCGAGTATTATCAGACCGGGTTGGTCCCACGTTTCCCAACGTTCATTGCAGCCTGCTTTCTGGCACTGTTTGCAATACAGGTGTTTTCCTGTGGGTTGATATTGGATGCGCAGGAAAAAAGCAACCGCCAGAATTTTGAGCTTCAGCTGAATATTCTGCGTCAAAAAGGGGACGGATGATCGATGTATGAACGATTAAAGGTTAGATTTCATGGCTGCTGGTGGGAACTGCTTTGTGCGGAGACGACCAATAGCTGGGTGCAGCTGTTCCGCTATGGGTTGGTAGGCGGCGGCGCTTTCCTGATCGATTTTGCAGCGTATTGTATTTTGGAACGTTTCGGGTTGCATTATCTGGCGGCGGGCGTATTGTCGTTTGCGGTGAGCTTTTGTTTTAATTTCACAGCGTCCCGCGCGCTGGTTTTCGCTGTAAAAGGGAAAACGGCTTCCAGAGAGCTTTCGGCTGTGCTGGCGATCTCGTTGGTGGGGCTTCTGCTGACGGAATTGCTGCTTTATCTGTTCGTTTCCACGCTGCGCTTCGGTTCCTGGCAGTCCAAAATACTGGCGTCGGCGCTTGTGCTGCTTTGGAATTATTTTGCGCGAAAACACTTCATATATAAAAGATTGTAGGATCTGTCTATTGCAGCGTACAGCGATCTCTGGAGAGCGTGGTTTTTCGCCTTATGGTCCCCGATGTCGGCTGGATAAGGCGCGCCTTGCATAAGGAAGACCGGATGATGGCGGTGCCGGGCGGGTTGGAGCCGGTGCGGGACCGTGCGGATTGAATGGCCCCGCATGCCTTTGCGCAAAACCGCCCTTCCCAAATCGCCGTACCTGTGCTATAATAAACCCATTCGGCGTTAGCCGGGAAAGGAAGGTCGGAGCAATGCCCATCCAGTTAAACGGCATCAACCGTGCTGAAGTGCTGCAATATCTGGGCTGGCGCGGCAGCGAAATCCCGCCGGAGGTCGGCGCCCAGCTGGACGCCTGCCTTGCGGAGACGGTACAGCTTGCTGCGCCGCGCATGGTTTGGCGTGTGTTTGACCGCGAGGCCGTCCCAGAAGGGCTGCTGCTCGGCGAGGATGTACACGCGCTGCTCGCGGAGAGCCGTCGCTGCGTGCTGCTGGCGGCGACGCTGGGCGGCGGGGTGGAAAACGCGATCCGCCGCGCGCAGGTGCGGGATATGACGCGGGCGCTGATCCTCGATTGCTGCGGTTCCGCCGCGATCGAAGCTGTTTGCGACGCGGCAGAACAGGAGATCCTCGCTGCGCTTGGTGAAGGGGCGTTCCTGACGGACCGATTCAGTCCGGGCTACGGCGACCTGCCGCTTTCCGTCCAGCCGCGTTTTCTGGAAACGCTGGATACCGCGCGCCGGATCGGCTTGACGCTGACGTCTACCGGTATCATGACCCCGCGTAAATCGGTAACGGCAGTGCTTGGCGTTGCCGCTTCGCCGCAGAGCAAGCGCTTCCGGGGCTGCGCCTATTGTTCGATGTTTGAAACCTGTACATTCAGAAAGGTTGGGAAAACCTGTGGAAAAATATCCTGAGATCGTCCGTTTGGACGGCGCGATGGGGACGATGCTGCAAAAAAGCGGCCTTCAGCCCGGGCATTGCCCGGAGGCGCTTTGCCTGACGGATCCGGACTGCGTGGCCGCGATCCACCGCGCATACATAGAGGCCGGGGCGCAGATCGTATATGCGAATTCCTTCGGCGCAAACCGCTGCAAGCTCGAAAAGACCGGCTACACAGTTGCGGAGATCGTGCCCGCTGCGATCCGCTGCGCGCGGCAGGCGTGCGGCAGCGATATACGCGTCGCGCTCGATGTTGGCCCGATCGGTCAGTTGTTGGAGCCTTACGGAACGCTTGCGTTTGAGGAAGCCTATGACATTTACCGCGAGATCGTTGAGGCGGGGGCGGCTGCGGGCGCCGACCTGATCGTATTCGAGACGATGACCGACCTTTACGAGGTCAAGGCGGCCGTGCTCGCCGCGAAAGAGCACACCGCGCTCCCCGTTTTCGTGACGATGACCTTCGAGGAAAACGGGCGCACCTTTACCGGTTGCACCGTGGAAGCAATGGCTTCCGTTTTGGAAGGGCTGGGCGTCGACGCAGTCGGCATGAACTGTTCCCTTGGCCCGCGCGAGCTTCTGCCGCTCGCCGAACGCCTGTGCGCCGTGACCAGCCTGCCCGTAATCGTGAAAGCGAACGCCGGGCTTCCGGATCCGGCAACCGGCGAATACTACATCACCGCCGATGCGTTTGCAGAGGCAATGCAGCGTTTTGCCGATCTGGGGGTTGCATACCTTGGCGGCTGCTGCGGCACAACGCCGGAATTCATTGCCGGGATCGCCGAAAAAACGAAAAATACGCCCGTAAAGGCGCGGCAGGCGGAGCGCGTTTCCCGCGTTTGCACGCCGACGAATGTCGTTACGATCGACGGCGTGCGCGTGATCGGCGAACGGATCAATCCGACCGGAAAAAAGCGGTTCCAGCAGGCGCTGCGCGAAAACGACTTCGACTACATCCTGTCGCAGGCGGTCGAGCAGGCGGACGCGGGCGCGCATATTTTGGATGTGAACGTCGGGCTTCCGGGCATCGACGAACCCGCTATGATGGCGCGGGCGGTGAAAGCGATCCAATCCGTGACCGACCTGCCGCTTCAGCTCGATTCCTCAGACGCAAAGGCGCTCGAAGCCGGGCTGCGCGTGGTGAACGGCAAAGCGATCGTGAACTCGGTCAATGGCGAGGCGGATGTGCTGGAACGTGTGCTCCCGCTCGTGAAAAAGTACGGCGCGGCGGTTGTCGGCCTGACGATGGACGCAGACGGCATCCCGCCGACTGCGGAGGCGCGGTTCGCGATCGCGGAGCGGATCCTGCAAGCGGCGCAGCGTCATGGCATCCCGAAAGAGGATGTTTTCATTGATTGCCTGACGCTGACCGTCTCGGCGGAGCAGGAAAAAGCGGTCGAAACGCTGAAAGCAATGCAGCTGGTGCGCGACCGCCTTGGTCTGCACTGCGTATTGGGCGTGTCGAATATATCGTTCGGGCTGCCCGCGCGCGCGACGGTTACAGCCGGGTTCCTGACATTGGCAATGGCGCATGGGCTTGACCTGCCGATCATAAACCCGAACGCAGAATCGGCGATGAACGCAATCCGTGTCTTCAACGTGATTTATAATGTGGACAAGGGTGCAGAAGCCTATATTGCCGCGAATGCCAGGACAGCGGCTCCAGCGGCGCCCGTCTCGAAAGCGGAGGCTGCGCACGACCTTCCTTATGCGATTGCAAAGGGCCTTGGGGCGGATGCGCGCCGCCTGACCCGGGCGCTGCTCGACGAGGGCCGGAGCGAGCTGGATATCGTCAACGGCGAGCTGATCCCGGCGCTGGACGCGGTCGGCGCGCGCTTTGAGAAGGGCGAGATTTTCCTTCCGCAGCTTATCAACTCAGCTGGCGCGGCGCAGGAGGCGTTCGAGGTCATTAAAACGTCGATCGCGAACCGCGGCGCGGCCTTGGTTTCCAAGGGTAAGCTGATCGTCGCGACGGTCAAGGGCGATATCCACGATATCGGGAAAAACATTGTGAAGACGATCCTGGAAAATTACGGTTACACCGTGATCGATCTGGGCCGCGACGTGCCAGTCGAAACGGTCGTAGACACCGCCATCCGGGAGGATGTGCGGCTGATCGGCCTGTCAGCGCTTATGACGACCACGCTGGGCAGCATGAAACAGACCATTCAGGCGCTGCGCGAGAGCGGGCACGCCTGCAAGATCTGGGTCGGCGGCGCGGTGCTCACGCCGGATTACGCGGCGCAGATGGGCGCGGATTTCTATGCGCGGGATGCAAAGGAATCGGTCGGGATCGCGCGGGAGGTGCTTGGCTGATGAACGTTCGAGAGAGGCTGGAACGCGGGCTGCTGCTGTTCGACGGCGCAATGGGTACGTATTATCATGCGCAGTATCCGGACGCGGAGCGCGTGGAGGCCGCGAACCGGCGACATCCGGAACGCATCCGCGCCATACACGAAGCCTATCTGGAAGCCGGGGCGCAGGCAATCAAAACAAACACCTTTTCGCCATTCGACATGGAGGGGGAGACCCTCGAACAGACGCTGGAAGCGGGGTATGCGCTGGCGTGCAAAGCGGCGGAGCCTTACGGCGCGGCGGTGTTCGCCGACCTGGGCCCGGCGGCGCAGACCGAGGAAGACCTCCTGCGCGCGGTCGACTGCTTCCTGTCCCTTGGGGCGGAAAATTTCCTGTTCGAGACCTTTTCCGATTTTTCGGGATTGGAACAGGCGACGGCGCGGATCAAATCGAAAAAGCCGGAGGCGTTCGTGCTCGTTTCCTTTGCGGCCAATCCGGACGGCGTGACCCGCCACGGGCTGGCGGCCTCGGCGCTGCTGCGGCAGGCGGCTGCGTGCGCGGAGATTGATGCAGCGGGGCTGAATTGTGTTTCCGGCCCGAGCCATCTGCTGCGGTTGACCGAAGGCTTGCAGGAAAAGCCTGCGATCTTGTCCGTGATGCCGAACGCCGGATATCCGACGATCGTGCGCGGGCGCACGGTCTATGAAGGCACGCCGGCGTATTTTTCGGGACGCATGGCGGAGCTTGCGGCGGCAGGCGCGCGGATCGTGGGCGGTTGCTGCGGCACGACTCCGGAATTTATCCGCCATACCCGGCAGGCGCTGGACGCGCTTGCGTTGGGCAAGGCTCCCAAACCCGTCCCGGTCGGGACGAAGGCCGCGCCGCGCGGGCTTTCCGCCGCACGCAAGGAAGGCGGACGGAACCGGCTGGCGGAAAAGCTGGACGCAGAGCAGCGGGTGTGCGCGGTCGAACTCGACCCGCCGGTCGACGCCGATGTGAGCCGCTTCATGGAGGGCGCGCGAAGGCTGGTCGCCGCCGGTGCGGATACCATCACTGTGGCGGATTGCCCGATCGCGCGGCCTCGCGTTGATTCGTGTATGCTGGCGGCGAAACTGCGCCGGGAACTCGATATCGACCCGATCCCGCATATGACCTGCCGCGACCGCAATATCAACGCGACGCGGGCGCTGCTGCTCGGGCTTTCGATCGAAAAGGTGCGCAACGTGCTGATCGTGACCGGAGACCCGGTACCCAGCGCCGAGCGAGACGAGGTGAAAAGCGTCTTTTCCTTCCATTCCGCGATCCTGGCGGGGTATATCCGCAGCTTGGGCGAGGAAAATGTTGTTGCGCCGTTTCAGGTGTTCGGCGCGCTGAACGTCAATGCGGCGAATTTTGACGCCGAACTGAAAAAGGCGCGGTGTAAACGGGAGGCCGGTGTGCGCGGCTTCCTGACGCAGCCCGCGATGAGCGAACGCGCGTTTGAAAATCTGGCGCAGGCGCATCAGGAAATGCCGGATATGAAGCTGCTTGGTGGTGTGATCCCGGTAGTGAGCGAGCGCAACGCACTGTTTATGAATAATGAGGTCGCAGGTATTGAGGTGCCGGAAGAGATTGTGCGGCAGTATCACGGATTGGAACGCGATGCGGCGGAAGACCTTGCGGTAGAACTTTCTGTGGGCTTCGCGCGGCGGATGGAACCGCTGACGGCGGGTTGGTATTTCATGACCCCCTTTCAGAGGGTAAGCCTGATCGAACGCATTTTGCAGGCGCTTCAGAATGGATGAATGCCTGCGCAGAGGGGAAACAGTTTTCGGGATTCCCTGAGTGGTACGCGTCCGGCGCAGCGGTTTGCGATGAAACGGAAGCGCGGCGCAGATTCGGGTGGGAGCAGCTCCGCCGGGAAGGCAATGGTTCCGCACTGTTTTGCGCAGGATGTTTGGAACGGCAAAAAAGGACTGTCCCCAGCGAACGTTAAGGTTCATTCGGGACAGTCTTTTTCCGAGCGTGGATGAGCGGGGCCGCAGGGCAGGGGGGCGCCGTTTGCTGCTGTAGGCGCAGTTTTCAAATGGCACTGTAAAGGGGTTGCCTTGACGGCGCGGAAGCTTGACGCATTCAATCGCAGATACATGGCTGATTGAAGCGGCCGCGATTTGACGTGCCCGTGTGTCAGGGCGTTTTTATGGAAAGCCTTGAAATTGACAGCCGTACCGATTATAATGAATGACAGACGGATATCGGAAATGGGGGATGCTCTACGAAATCAAATCGTTTGCGGAGCATGGTTGCCGCAGCCCTGCTCAGCGTATGTCTCTGGCTGACCGGCTGCGACCGGTTATTGGAGATTTGGAGCGTGGTCGATCATGACCACTTTACCCTTCAGGAGAAGATCGACGCATTCTTTCAGGCGGTCGATGCGCAAGACGCGGACGCGATCAAGGCGCTGTTCTCGCCAAATGTGCTGCGGGAAGACACCGATCTGGATGAAACGATCGAACGGCTGTTCGTCTTTTACCCGGGCCCTACGGAGGATTGTTATATGGAAAGTTCGCCGGGAAGCTCCCGCCATATCGGGCCGCAGCGGATGGCGAGCACGCATAGCTGGTTCCCTGTGATCTCGAATGGCGTGAATTATTATTGTTACATCAGCCTCACGTATCGCGACGACGCCGACCCGGACAACATCGGGCTTGAAAACCTGATCTTGGTGAGCGAAAAGGTGCGGTGCAGCGAGGAATTTTGGACAAACGGAGGCTGGAAGGATTGCGACGTCGGCCTAACGGTCGTTGAGGACGCTCCGGGCGATTATCTCACCTGCCGGATCGGGGACACCCCATACATTTATACGCCGGTCGACCGGGTGCTGACGCAGGAGGACATCCTGACGTTTTTGGAGACGGACGATCGCTGGGAGCACTTTTTGGAGCGCTTCGGCGAACCCAATGCCGCCAGCCCTTACGGAAAGGTCTATTATTATGAGCTGCCCGACGAGGACGGCGAAAAGCGCTTTGCCTATCTTTCGATCCGCAGCGCAGGGGAAGGCCGTCCGGAGGAAGAACGGAAAATCGATACCGTAGTTTTGGAGGACGGGAGGAGCAGCCATACACTGGCTGTCCTCTGGAAAAACGAGACGGAAGACGACTGACCGTCTGACAGAGCATTGCAACCTGTATTTTAAAATGCTGTAATCATGGAAAAGCCAGCCCCGCAGGGCGGATCGTGTGCAGACGGGAAGCCGCGAGCGCTGTTCGCCGCTGAGGGTCAGGCTTCTAACTGGGAAAGGAAGGTTTTTTATGAAAGAGAATTCAAAACTGCGCGTGCTGTTGTTTGCAGTCGCCCTCGCACTGTGTCTGATCCCGGCGGTCGGTTTCAGCCGCAGCGCTTCCACGGAGCGGCCTCCGGCGGCTGCGTCGTCGGACGAGACTGCCGCGTCGGTCAAAGAAACTACAAATACCGCCGCTCAGCTTGGCAGCTTGAAGGAGTTCACCGCCGCCACTCTGGAAGGCGGCAGCTTTACGCAGGACGATCTTGCGGGAGCGGATCTGACCATCCTCAATTTCTGGACGACGACCTGCGGCCCCTGTATCCACGAAATGCCGGAGCTTGCGGCATTTGAAATAGAGCTGCCGGATCGCGTCCGCCTGATCACGGTTTGTCTGGACGGTCTGGGGGATGAGGAGTATGCAGCAGGCATCCTGCGCGATGCGGGATTTGAAGGCCTGACCCTGACCTCCGGCGACGGGGACTTCCTTGACCTCTGCCGCAACCTGATCTATACGCCTACCACGCTCCTTGTGGACGCGGAAGGGAATTTGGTCGGCGACGCGATCATTGGCGCGCAGGCGGACTTGGAGCAGGTGTATTTGGACGCGGTCAACGCAGCGCTGGAAGCGGCAGGAAAGGAGGCGGTCAGCCTTGCATAAACGTATCCTGTTGGCGCGGTATGGCGGGCTGGCCGCGGCGGCGATCCTGCTGGGCGTAGGCGTCATGCGGCAGGAATACCTGCTGGTATTACAAAAGGCGGTGCGGATATGTCTGGAATGCATCGGGATCGGATGAAGGGGAAACCGCGCGTTTCCTTTCAGCGCGCCGTGCAGCTGGTTTCCGCCGTGCTCCTGAACGGCTACGCCGCGGGCTTCCAAAAGGGGAAGATCTTCACCGGAGGCAGTAAGGCGGTCTGCGTGCCGGTCCTGAATTGCTATTCCTGCCCCGGCGCGTTGGGGGCTTGCCCGATCGGCTCCTTACAGGCGCTTCTGAACAAGCGGCGCTTTCCGTTCTATGTGCTGGGGCTGCTGATGCTGTTCGGCATTGTATTGGGACGCGCGGCCTGCGGGCTGTTGTGCCCCTTCGGGCTGGCGCAGGATCTGCTGCATAAGATTCCAACGCCAAAATGGAAAGTATCCAAAAAGATTGACCGCCCCGCGCGGTATTTGAAGTATGTGGTTTTGGTCGGGATTGCGATCCTGCTGCCCGCTTTTGCAGTCAACGGGGATGGGATCGCCGCGCCGTATTTCTGTCAGTATATTTGCCCCGCCGGGACGCTGGGCGGAGGGATCCCACTGCTGCTCGCGAATGTTGAGCTTCGGACGCTGGTGGGAGCGCTGTTCCGTTGGAAAGTGGGGGTGCTGGCTGTGGTATTGATTGCCGCAGTGGCGATACACCGCCCGTTTTGCCGGTATTTGTGTCCGTTGGGCGCGTTTTATGCAGTATTTAACCGGTTCAGCTTTTTCCAGATGCAGCTGGATCGTTCCAAGTGCGTCGGTTGTAAGCGGTGTGAGCGGGCCTGCCCGATGGCGGTGGAGGTCACGAAGGCGCTGGACAGCCCGGAGTGTATCCGCTGCGGGAAATGTAGGGCCGTTTGCCCTCATGGGGCGATCTCCTGCGGGTTCGCGTTTGGCGTTTCTGAAAAGGCTGGCCCTGCGCAGGGGAGACCCGCAGAAAATGACAGCGGCAGCGTTTCGCTGTAAAGTCAAATGCTTTACAACACGAAAGGACGCTGAAACGTGTAAAGGCAGGGCGCTGAACACCCTGCCTTTCAAAATACGGGTAAGCCGTCTGTTATGGATCCCGTACCCTTAGTTCACAGGATCGCTTTCATTGCAGACAGCAGTTTTTCCATTTCCTTCGGCGTGCCGATCGTGATCCGCAGATAATTGTCGATCCGTGGTTTGCTGAAATACCGGACAAAGATGTTTTTCGCTTTCAAGGCTTCAAAGACCTCCTTTGCGGAGCGCGTCCTATGGGTCGCGAACAGGAAATTCGTTTGCGAAGGAAGGACGGTGAAGCCCATCGCGCGGAGCTGTTCCGCCGTTTTGTCCCGGGTGGCGACAATCCTGGCGCAGGTCTCTCGGAAATAGCCGTCGTCCTCGACCGAAGCCGTACCGCAAGCCAAGGCAAGCGTATCGAGTGTGTAGGAATTGTACGAGTTTTTGACCGCTTCCAGCGTGGCGGCAAGCGTTGGGGAGCACAGCGCATACCCAATGCGCAGCCCTGCTAGGGAGCGCGATTTGCTCATGGTCTGGACAACGACCAGATTTTCATATTTTTCGAGAAGCGGCAGGCAGGAAACCCCGCCGAAATCGATATAGGCCTCGTCAACGATGACGATGCAGTCCTGATTATGCCGCAGGATATCTTCGATAAAATCGAGCCCTTCGCCCAGCGAGGTCGGCGCGTTGGGATTGGGGAACACGACGCCGCCGTTCGGGCGGTCAAAGGCGCGCGGGTCGATGCGGAAATCGTCCCGGACGGGCACGCACTCGAAGGGGACGCGCAGCAGGTCGCACCAGACCGGATAAAACGAATAGGTGATATCCGGAAACAGGATCGGCTGGCCGGAGGCGAAAAACGCCTGAAAGCACAGCGCGAGCACGTCGTCGGAGCCGTTGCCGAGGAACACCTGTTCGGGGCGCAGCCCGAAATGGCGCGCCAGCGCAGCGCGGAGGTCCGTGCCGTTCGCGTCCGGATAAAACCGGAGACTGGCGGCGTTGGTTTCGCGCAGCACAGCCTGCACGCGTGGGGAGGGTGGATACGGGTTTTCGTTGGCGTTCAGCTTCACGAGCCCGGGGGCGTCCGACTGCTCGCCGGGAACGTAAGGGTCTATCTTGCGCAGCTTGTCCTGCCAAAGTTTCATAATGGATCACCTCAGGTTGAATTTCAGGCCACGGGTGGCCACCGGTATTTTACCACATTAAATCGATGAAGTCAAGCGGAGCCTGTTGGGGGATTGTAAATCCGCGTTCCAAATGCTATAATACCATAAGATGAAAGCGATTGCACGAAAAACTGCGCCCATTCGCAAAAACCTTTGCGCAGGGGATGCGGCTGCGGGGCGGCGTGCAGAACAGAAGGAGCGTTTATGTATCAGCCATTGGCGGACAAGATCCGTCCGCAGACCCTTGACGACGTGGTAGGCCAGAAGGCCCTTTTAGGGGAGGGCGGCGTGCTGCGCCGCATTATCGACAGCGGGCAGATCCCCAACATGATCTTTTATGGCCCGTCCGGGATCGGGAAAACGACGGTCGCGTCGATCATTGCCCGGCAGACGCAGCGCAGGCTGTACCGCCTGAACGCGACCACGGCTTCCATTCAGGATATCCGCGCGGTCGTGGACGAGCTGGACACCTTTTTGACGCCGAACGGCGCGCTGGTGTATCTGGACGAGATCCAGTATTTTAACAAAAAGCAGCAGCAAAGCCTGCTGGAATGCATCGAATCGGGCAAGATCACGCTGATCGCGTCCACGACGGAAAACCCGTATTTTTATATTTACGGCGCGGTGCTCAGTCGCTGCACGGTGTTTGAATTCCAGCCGGTCGAACCGCAGGAGCTTGCCCGCGCGGTAGAACGGGCGTTCCGGCTGGCGCTGGAAGGCCGCGCAGTCGCCGTGGAGGAGGACGTGATGCGGACAATCTCGGAAAGCTGCGGCGGCGACGTGCGGAAAGCGCTGAACGCGGTCGAGCTTTTGACCGGCGGCGCGCCCGACGGGGGCGCGATCACTGCCGAGGACGCGAAAGCGGTCGCGCAGCGTTCCAACATGCGGTTTGACCGGGACGGCGACGCGCATTATGACATCCTGTCCGCGTTCCACAAATCGATCCGGGGATCGGACCCGGATGCGGCGGTGCATTATCTGGCGCGGCTTTTGGAGGGCGGCGACATGATCTCAGCCGCCCGCCGTCTGCTGGTCATTGCGGCGGAGGACGTCGGGCTGGCGTATCCGCAGGCGATGCCGGTTGTGAAAGCGTGCGTTGACGCGGCCTTCCAGCTGGGGCTCCCGGAAGCCAGGCTGCCGCTGGCCGAGGCGGCGTTGGTGCTGGCGACCGCGCCGAAATCGAATTCGGCGACCGTGGCGATCGAAGCCGCGCTTGCGGACGTTCGCGGCGGCGATGTGGGCGAGATCCCGGCGGGGCTGCGGGACGCGCACTATCAAGGGGCGGCAAAGCTGGGGCGCGGGCTGACCTATCAGTTTCCGCACGATTACCCAAACCACTGGGTGCAGCAGCAATATTTGCCGGACGCGCTGCAATCGTGCCGGTATTATGATTTCGGGCCCAATAAAAACGAGCAGGCCGCGAAGAATTATTGGGAGAAGGTAAAACGTCCGTAGGCGTTCCGGCGCGGCGGCGGCAAGGAGGCGTTATGGCGAATATTCTGGTCGTGGAAGACGAAAAAGCCATGCAGGACATTATTGCGGAATATATGCGCAGGGGCGGGCACGCCTGCCTGACCGCAGACGACGGGATCGACGCCCTTCTGCTTCTCAAAAACAACCCCGTGGATCTGATGATTTTAGACGTGCGGATGCCCCATCTGGACGGCTTCGCCGTCTGCAAAGCGGCGCGCGGGATGAGCGATATGCCTATCGTCCTGCTGACCGCCAAAAGCGGCGAGGACGACAAGCTGACGGGCTACGACTGCGGCGCGGACGATTATATGACGAAGCCGTTCAGCCCGAAGGTGCTGCTGGCGAAGGTCAACGCCCTGCTGCGCCGTTCCGGCACGCCGGCACCGGAAACGGTCTGCATCGGGCGGATCGCCTTGCAGCCCTCCGCCCGCAAGGTCTGTCTGGACGGGCAGGCGGTCGCGCTGACCCACAAGGAATACGAGCTGCTCGCCTTCCTGATGGCGAACCCAGGGCAGGTCTTCAGCCGGGAACAGCTGCTGAACCGGATCTGGGGCTACGACTTCGAGGGGACGACTCGCACTGTGGATACCCATATCAAGACCCTGCGCCGCAAGCTGGGCGACGAGGGGCGGCGTATCGTTACGCTGATCCGCTCCGGTTATAAATTCGAGGCGGCGCTATGAAGGAATGGTTTTCGCTCCGCACGGTACGGAAAAAGCTCGTGCTGTTTTCCAAGCTGGCGGGAATCGCGCTGCTCCTTTCCTACAGCCTGACTGCCCGCCTGCCCGTCGGAGGAGAAGCGGTCTGGCTGCTGCTCGTGATCCTGCTGGTGCTGTTGCTCGACCTGTTTCTGGGGCGCTCCATTTCAAAGCCGGTCGCCGAGCTGAACGCTTCTGCGAAACGGATCGCCGATTTGGACTTTTCCGCGCCCTGCGCGGTCGTCTCCAAAGATGAGTTTGGGGAGCTGGCCGCCAGCCTGAACACGATGGCGGAAAATCTTCGGCAGGCCCTTGCCGGATTGGAAGCTGCAAACCGGCAGCTGGAACTGGATGTTGAAACCGAACGGCGGCTGTTAGCAGAGCGCCGGGAGCTGGTGGACAGCCTTTCCCACGAGATGAAAACGCCGCTGGGCGTGATCCGGGCCTATGCCGAGGGCCTGCTCGACGAAACCGACGAGGCCCGGAAGCGGAAATATGCACAGGTCGTGATTGCCGAGGCCGAGCGAATGAACGGCCTGCTCATGACGCTGCTCGATCTTTCGGCGCTGGAAAGCGGGGCGGCGGCGCTCGATATCACCCGGTTCGACTTCGTAGAGCTGGTGGAAACGGTCGCGGGGCGGCTGCTGATCGACGCGCCTAACGCCGATTTTGACCTGCAATATGAATTGCCCGGGCAAAAGGTTTTCGTGCGCACCGACCGGCGGCGCATGGAGCGGGTGTTGGAAAACCTGATCGGGAACGCCCGGAAAAACGTATACCCGGGCGGCCGCCTGCGGTTGGAGCTGACCGAAGGGGACGGGGCGCTGCATTTTTCTGTTTTGAATCAGGGCCGCGTCATCCCGGAGGACGCGCTGCCGCACATCTGGACGAAATTCTATCGAGGCCGCGGCGCGTCCTACAGCGGTTCCGGGCTGGGACTGTCCATCGTGGCGCAGATCCTGTCCATGCAAAATATGCCCTACGGCGTGGAAAACCAGACGGACGGGGTACGGTTCTGGTTCGACATCCCGGATTTTATGTTGAGGTGATACACATGGCATCGCAAGAAATGACGTTGGAAGAAATGAAACAGCGTACCAGCCCGTATTTGCTGTGCTGGATCGACCTTGCCCTGACGCCAAAGCGGCTCACGGAGATCGGCCAGCTGCGGCGGATCAAACGCCTTGCGGATAAAGATTTCCCGGTACCGCACAGCGAGTACACCCGGCAGAAGCTGGCGCCGATCCAGGATTTCCTGCATTCCCGGGCGGGGGGCTGGGCCATGCTGGGGGAAATGACGAATCTGCAAGTTTTGGAATTCCCCGAGCGCGCCCCGGCGGGGCTAGTTACGGATTTTTCATTCCTGCCCAAGCTGAAAAACCTGTACCGGCTGGATCTGCGGTATACCGGCTTTACCGACTGCTCTTTGCTTTCCGGGCTGACGCAGCTGAGAAACCTCGCCCTGCCCGCTCGAAAAAAGCTGATCCATCCGGAAGTGTTGGACGCGTTGTCCTGCAAGGTCAGCACGGGGGACTCCTTTTATCAGGACGACACCTTCCCGGAATATCGGGTCATACCCGTGCAGGAAGCGCCTTGCCCCGCGCCTGACGGCCTTGCCGTCCGCTGTCTGGAGTATGGCAGGGAACGGTTTGTGAATGATGAGATCACGCAGGAAGTCCTTGACCTCCTGGCCGAACGGATCCGCGCCGGGAAAGTCCGTTCCCTGTTCCTGTCGCTGGATGAAAACGGGGAGGAGGATTTTTTCACCATGGATATCGAGGACGGCTGGGCCGCGCCGATGTTTAACGTCTGGAACGAGGACGGTGAAGCCGTCTGCTTTCAGCCGATCAACGAAAAATATGACAGCGTGGAGGAGGACGCCCCGGTCGAGATCGGCGGGCAATCGCCCGTCCCTAAGCGCTTTGCGATCGACGACCTGACGCTCGCGGCAGAATGCGCGATTCATTTTGCCAGAACGGGGACGCTGTACCCCGCGATCCGGTGGGCAGAGTTCACCTGACCAGACCGGGGCCAGAAGGGTCGTCCTGATCCGGCGTGAGCCGAAAGATTTCACACGGATTTCACCGGGGGCTCGCGCCAACTTCACACCGTTCGTTTAAACTCTCCCTATCAAACGATATGGGAGGGTTTTTTATGTTTTCCGAATGGTATCAATGGTTGATTTTTGCCGCCGTGCTGACGGTCGCGATCGTCTGTAAGATCAAATTCTTGCAATGGTGGAACCGGCGGCGGAAGGAGCAGGAACGGCGTGGGAAGTGGGGTGACGACACATGATCGAAGTCCAGGGATTGACGTTTTCCTACAGCCGGGACCGGCAGGCGCTGCACGGGCTGGATTTCACCGTGGAAGACGGGGAGATCTTCGGCTTCCTGGGGCCGAACGGCTCCGGGAAATCCACGACGCAAAAGCTGCTCACCGGGATCCTGAAGGGATACGGCGGGAAAGCCACCCTGTTCGGGCAGGAGGTTTCCAGCATACGGGGGCCGGAGCTTTACCGGAAGATCGGCGTCCTGTTCGAGTTTCCCTATCTGTATGCCAATTTGAGCGCGCTGGACAATCTTGATTATTTCGCCTCATTCTATCCGCGTGAGCAGCGGCGGGATGCGCGGGAGCTGTTGGAACTGCTGGAATGCAAACCGGATTTTTGGAAAAAACCGGTGTCGTCTTATTCCAAAGGGATGCGCCAGCGGGTGAGTATGGCGCGGGCGCTGATCGGCAGTCCCCGGCTGCTGTTCCTCGACGAGCCGACCAGCGGTCTCGATCCGTCCGGCGCGGTGCTGTTCCGAAGCATCATCGAGCGGGAGCGGAAGAAGGGTACGACGGTTTTCGTGACCACGCACAATATGTTGGACGCCGACCTGTTATGCGACCGGGTCGCGTTCCTCTCCAACGGAAGCCTTGCGGCGTTGGACGCACCGAAGCGCCTGAAGGAGAAAAATGGAAGCCGGCAGGTCGTCGTCGAGTATTGGACGCAGGGGCGGCGGGAGAGCCAGACGCTGGACGCTTCGGAACTGGCGGCGGGTTTGCCCTTTGCCCCTGACGATATCGTCAGCATCCATTCGCAGGAGCCGACGCTGGAGGATGTGTTTATCCAGTACACGGGAAGGGGGCTGACCTGATGTGGAACCATTTTTGCGTCCTCCTGAAAAAGGATTTCCGGATGCTTGCTGCGGGACGGTTTTTCTGGATCGCGGCGGGATTTCTGGCCCTCTACACAGCCTATATCAATCTGGGTTATGTCCGGTTTATGCAAATGCCGCCTTACAACGTATATCTGTACGATCCCGAGGGGACGCAAACGGAGGTTTCGGCGCTGGTGCAGCCCGTGCCCTCGCTGGAAGCGCTGGACGCCGCCTTGCAGGACGACGCGAACGGCGTAGGGCTGGACGCCGGCGAGGGCGCGGTGCGGGCGGTGCTTTACACCGGGGCGGGACCGGTCGACCGGCACCGGGCGGATTATGCGTTGTCTCTGCTGCATCCCGCCGGCAGCCGTCCTCCGGAGGTCGTCGGGAGCAATACGCCGGAACAGAAGGCGCGGAAGGAGATCGCCTGCGAACTGCTGTTTTTTGAGTTATCCGCCGTAGGCTTCCTGGGGATCGCCGCCGTGCTGTTTCAGGAAAAGGGCATGGGCGCCATCCGCGTTCACGCGATCCTGCCGCTGCGGAAAAGCCTGTTCCTCCTGTCTAAGCTGACCGTGTTCCTGCTTTCCGACCTGTGCTTTGCGGCGCTGCTGACGCTTTTCAATGTAGGGCTTGCCGACGGGGCGGCGGCGCTGCCCGCGATCCTGCTGCAAACGGCGATCCTGTCGCTGCTCATGGCGCTTGCCGGGCTGCTGTGCGCGCTGCTGCTCCGGGATTTCCGGCAGTTCACGCTGGCGTATCTCATGATCGCCGTGTTTGCCGCAACGCCCGTATTCCTGTCCGCAAATACCTCGGTGAAATTCGGCTGGATCGGCTGGCACCCGTTCTACCATTTGTACATGGGACTGAAAAATGCTTACTTCGGGATTCCTGCCGGAACGTCCGCCTACTATCTTGGCGCGGCTTGCGCCATTGGGCTGTTGTTTGCCGGGGTACAGCTCGTGTTCCACAGAGAAATCGGAAAGGAGGGGTGAACCGTGAAAGGGATCCGATACCAGCTGAAAAGCGTGCTGCGGGACAAATTTTGCCTTATGACCTTCCTGTTGCCCGTCCTGATCGCGGCGGCGCTGCATTTCATAGGCTCCATTGACCTGTCCAGCCTAGGTGAGTACCATTTTGGCGTGCTGGCAAACGATCTGTCCCCGCAGGCCGTCGCGTGGCTGGAACGATATGGCACGGTGACGGTTTACGGAACGCCGGATGAACTGACCGACGCGATCCGTGAACCGTCGACCAACACAATCGGCGTGCGCGCGGATGGGACAGGTATCCGAACGGCGATCGCCGGGGATGAATTGGCGGTTTTCCGGCAGGCGGCGGCGACCCTTCCGGGCCTCTATGAGCACCGGGACGAGCGGGCGGAAGTCCGGACGCTGGAACGCCCTGACCTGCTGAAAAGCCTGCAAAACCTTTTCATCCCGGCGGTGTTGATCGTCGCCATGTTCATGGGGTGTACGTTTAACGCCATGAACATCATTTCCGAGAAGGAGGACGGCGTTGCGCTGGTCAACGGGATATTGCCCCTGACGCCGGGGCAGTATCTGGCGCAAAAGATCGCGGTAGGCTTCCTGTGCGGCAGTTTATCCGCGGCAGCGACCGCGTGCGTTTGCTTCCGGCTGAGCTGGCAGAGCGCGGGGCTGCTGCTGGCGCTGACCGTGCAGTCCTCTTTTGTGGCCGCGCTGCTCGGCCTGTTGATCGGACGGTTTTCGGACGATCTGATGGCGGGCGTGGTCTGCATCAAGGCCGTTATGCTGGCATTCCTTGCCGTGCCGATCCTGTACACCCTTTTGGAGCTGAGCGGACCGTTGGCCGTGCTCTGCCGTCTGACGCCGTCCCAGCCCGCGTTTGAGGGCATTCTGGCGTTGTATGTCGGTGATCTTGGCGCAGCGGCCGCAGCGGCCGGAAGGCTTGCAATACATGCCGCCGTATGGCTGGCGCTGTGCCTTCTGCTGCTTGCGCGGTGCGGCAGGCAGGCGAGCCGGTGAACCGGTAAGGCGGTTTGCTGGTCACGGCAGTTTCATAAAATATCCAGTAATTTACAAAAGTAAGAATGGTTGATTA
>CAJUGU010000034.1 GCA_910586105.1 uncultured Eubacteriales bacterium
AATTTTCATGTTTTGCTGGATTTAATCCCGGCTTGTTTGCGTGCGCCCTTTTTCTACCGTTGAATACGTAATCAGCAGAAGCCGCCAAAAAAGGGCGGCTTCTGCTGATTTTTGGCTGTTTTTTTACAGCCCTTTTTTCGCCAATATGTTCGTTTGCGATCAATACTGGATAACGTACTTATCAAGGTTCTGGAAGTCTTCCTGGCTCATGCCCCAGAGACCGTCGGTATCTTCCTTGATCTGAACGGTCTGTTCGACCGGATCCAGATAATCGATCGAATCGATCTTTGCTTCCAAAATGGCAAGCACCCCATTCTGATAGCTTTCTTCCATTTCCTGCTCGCTCATGTTGTCATAATCACCGTTTGTGATCTTTTCCACGAACACATCAACATATGCATCCAGTTCGTCCGCCGACTTTTCAAAGATATCGATCGGGTAAATACGCACCACGACCGTGTAACCGTCGCCGGACTTGCTCGCATCCTCGACCTCGAACTTGGAATGGCTGTAGACCGCGTCATAGAAATCGATCACGCGCTGGCGGGTCTCGTCGCTGAGGTAGTTGGTGTCGAAACTGATATAGTTGAAAAAGACTTCGGATTCGGTCGCCAACCCGTCCAGATATGCTTGATGGGCTTCGGTTGCGGTCGTGTCGACCATTTCCAAATATGCAGTGCTATCATCCAAATAGATGTTGTGCATCAATGCATCGACGTATTTACTTGCATCAAAGCGGCTCATGCAGCCAGTAAATACGAACATCAGCCCGAGCGCCAGCAGCGGCAGCAAAAATTTTGACTTTTTCATGATAATGAACTCTCCTTTTAACCTTTTTCGCGTACTGCTAACCTAAGTATATACCATATCGGAGAAGAATGGAAGTAACAAAATGGGGACATTTCCGCCGGGAGCGGCACAGGCAGTTTTCACAAATTGCCGCGCGTGTGTTATGCGCGGATTTCACAAACTTTTTTTGCCTGCAAAATTTCTGTTTGCGAAAAAACGATCAAAAATGGTACAATATTGATTGGTAAGGGGAATCTGTCCCCGCCGCTTTGAAGAAAAGCCAAAAAGTAAGGTAGCAGGAGGAAACATCCTATGAAACGTATCCGTTCCGCATGTATCACCAAAACCATCCATTTTCAGTTAAAGGATGGGATCGACCGGGAAGTCGCCGCGAGCGCGGCCCGGGACGAGACGGCGGCTTACATCCATTCACTTGAACGCAAGCACACGGTTTACAAAGTACTTGACCGCCATGACGAACCGGACGGCTCGGTCGTTATCGAGCTTATCATGCAGTACAATAACCATCCCGTTGGGAACTATTTGGAATAAATGACCGGTTCAAAACCCAATGGCATATCAAAAATGCGATACAGACCTGAGGCTGCGGAGGACCGCCGCCAACCGCTGAAGTTTTCCGTCCTCCCATGGAGTGCGCGCCAAAGGGTTTTAAGCCATATCCCGACATGGTCTTCACAAAACGCCAACCGGGCGGACTGCTTTCACGATCGCAGTCCGCCCGGTCTTTTGTTGCGGGGAAGCGCTGGAACAGACGAAAGCGTCCGCGTTATTCAGCATTTCCTTTTCGCTCATAGTTGCCTGTATAGGCATCCCCCACAACGGACAGCGTATCGCCGTTGAGGGAAAAGAGCAGTTCCCCCGCTTTCGCGGCGGCCCCATTGACTTCGGGGGCGTGGCCCTCGCCGCCGTCTGAGACCCGGTAATGAAGCCCTTCCTCTCCATGGGAAAGGGTGATGCTTCGCACGCCATTCGTGTACTCCCCATCCCATTTGATCGGGACGGCCTCTTCCGTTGGAGCGCTTTCCGTCGCCGCCGCCATGATAGCGTCGAGCGTTGGCGTGTCCTCCGTTGATGCGGATGGCTGACAGGCTGCCAGCACCACCAGCAGCAAGATCATGAGCATCAGGATGCGTTTCATAGATTGACCCTCCCGGTGTTCCGTATGTACCCTGATATCATACTCCGAAATGCTCCGGATTGCAAGAGGATTTTGGCGAAAACGAAAAAATTTTCCAGCGCAGCGGCCGCAAAAACGGTCAAAAAAGGGCTGCACAGCAACCAATATCAGGCCGCAGGCGAGCCCTGCAAGCGGATCTTGCCTTTCCGTTTAGGATGCCATTTGGAAACCGCTGCGATAAGATCCGGATTCTGATTACATAAATATGCTCGCCGGACACTGATTTTGGACATGGAAACAAAAAAATTTGTTTTGTAAAATAATTCCAATTCATTTGTCTTCATTATGCTTTCGACGGACTGCATAGGCTGATTTGACAGTTTGTACGGGTTTTGCGCCGAGGTTTCCCGGATCGTCATTGTCGGATCTGCGCGGATTTACGCCGTTTTGCTGGAAAAAAGGCCGTGGGGAACTGCGGCACGATCCCGGAATGGGCAAATCGCACAAAAAACCGCAGGAAAAAGGCGGAAAAACAGGGTGCAAAGCGGCGAAATTTGTGGTATACTGATGGTAAGCATCCAAGGAGGAGATACCATGAACCGAGTTACCGTGACCATTGCAGGCAAGGCCTACACCATACTGGCCGAGGAAAGCAAGGAATATATGGATAAAGTCGCCGAACTGGTCAATTCCAAGATCACCGAGGCCCATCAGAATGCCGACCTGACGGTCGAACAGGCCTCCGTGCTCGCCGCGATCAACGTCGCCGACGAATGCCTGAAGGCGCAAAATCAGGTGGACAGTATGCGCGAACAGCTGCAAACCTATATTGAAGAAAACCGGCACCTGCGTTCACAGGCGAATAAAGCAAGCAAACAGCAAAAGCTCAGCACGAAATGAGCCTGCCCGAGCTGCTTGCCCCGGCCGGATCCATGGAGGGCGTGCGCGCTGCCGTCCAAAGCGGCGCATCCGCCGTTTACCTGGGGTTCGGCGACTTCAACGCGCGCCGCGGCGCCAAAAACTTCACCCAAGATGAAATGGCGCAGGCGATCGCCTATTGCCGCGCCCGCGGCGTGAAAACCAACATCACCCTGAATATTCTCGTCGGCGACCGCGAACAGCGAACGGCGCTGCGCGACGCCCGGTTCTTATATGAAGCCGGCGCCGACGCGCTGATCGTGCAGGATATCGGGCTAGCCCGCCGGCTGCGCCGCTGTGCGCCGTCGCTGGCCCTGCACGCTTCCACGCAAATGACACTATCGACACTGGACGGCGCGCGGCTGGCAAAGGAACTCGGATTTTCCCGGGTTGTCCTCGCGCGGGAAACCCCCATGCAGGAGATCCGCCGGATTACTCGCGAAAGCGGCGTCGAGACCGAGATCTTTATCCATGGGGCCTTGTGCCGCTGCTATTCCGGCCAGTGCTGGCTGTCCGCCGTGATCGGCAGACGGTCGGGCAACCGCGGCCTTTGCGCCCAGCCCTGCCGCCTGCCCTACCGCTACAACGGCGAAGGGCGCGAGCGCTTCCCGCTGTCGCTCAAGGATCTGTCGCTGGCGCATTATATCCCCGAACTTTGCAAGGCCGGTATCGCGTCCTTAAAGATCGAAGGACGCATGAAACGTCCCGAATACGCCGCCGTCGTTACGAAGGTATACGCCGACCTGCTGCGCGAGCAGCGCAGGCCGACCCCGGAAGAAGAGGACGCGCTTCGGCGCGTATTTTCCCGCGACGGTTTTACCGACGGTTATTTTACCGGGAAGCAGGGCGACGCGATGCTCGGCACCAAAACCGAGCTGCCGCTTCCCGAGGTGCAGCCGCTATATGACGAAGCCGCGCGCCGCTGCGCCGAAGGGAAGGAAGCGCCGCTCGTCCCTGTCCGCATGGGACTGACCGCAAAGCGCGGGGAACCCCTCCGGTTTTCCGTGACCGACGGCGAACATACCGCGCAGCGCGCCGGGGAGCCGCCGGAGCCGGCGAAAAACCGCCCGACCACGGCGGATCAGGCCGAAAAAGCGCTCCGTAAGACCGGAGGCACGCCTTTTTCCGTATCCCACATCGACATCCGGCTGGATGAAGGGCTTGCGATCCCGGCGGCGGCGCTGAACGCCCTGCGGCGGGAGGCGTTGGCCGAGCTGTTCGCCTGCCGCGAAGCCCCGCCCGTGCGGGATCCGTGGCAGGGCGACGGCGAAATATCCGCCGAGGCATCGGTAACGGCGGATGAAACCGGCGTGCTGCTGCACGTTTGGGACGGCGTCCACGACGGCGTTACCGTATTCGACCTCGCGCCCATGGAGCCGACCACGGCAGGGGCTGCGCTCGGTTCGGCGGGAGCCGTCCGGGCCTGGCTGGCCGAAGCGTTTGGCCTTCCGATGGAGCAGACGCACGCCGCCCTGTCGGAAGGGATCGCCCTGTCTGCCGAACACCTTGCCGCGTTGCGGCAGCAGGCGCTTGCGAAAGGCCCGCAGCCGCACGCCTTCCGGGGCTTTACCTTGGAAGCGCGGACGTTTGCGCAAGCGGAAGCCGCGCTTGCGCAGCTCTCCCCGGCGGCGGTTTATCTGCCGCTGACCGAATTGGCGGCGGACGAAGCCCGCACGGCGGCGCTCGCGCAAAAGCTCCCGCTGGCGGCGGTCCTGCCGCGCGTCTTCTTTGACTTTGAACAGGATAACGTCGCGCAGCAGCTGCAAACCGTGCGGCGCGCAGGCGTGGAGACCGCGCTGGCGGGCAATCTCGGGCAGCTTTGGCTGCTGCGGGAACAGCGTCTGACGGCGTATGGCGATTTTGGGCTGAACGCCTATAATTCGCACGCGCTGGCCGCGCTGGCCGAGGCGGGCGTGCGCAGGCAGACGCTTTCCTTTGAGCTCCGCCTCGAACAAATCCGCGACCTGCGCGCCCCTTTGGAAACCGAACTGATCGTTTACGGCAGGCTGCCGCTGATGATTTTTGAGCTGTGTGCGATCCGCAGGCGCGCGAACCACCGCTGCACCTGCAAACAGGAGCTGACCACCCTGAACGACTGGACGGGCCGCGCGTTCCCGTTACTGCCCGAATACGGGTGCCGCAACACGCTGCTCAACAGCGTACCGCTGGCGCTTCTGCCTTTGGAGGCCCACGGCGTCGACTATGCGCGCCTGCGTTTCACGATCGAATCCCCCGACGAATGCGCCGCCGTCGCGCGCGCGTTTGCGGACGGCGTACTTCCGGAGATCCCCGGGGGCACGACCCGTGGGCTTTACCGGCGCGGCGTGGAATGACAAAAATTGCCGCCTGCGGAATGAAACGAAAATTGAAGGGTATCATTCAACATGAAGCATAAGTTATCCTTTTTGCAGATTTTGGTGCTGCTCATCGGGGTAGTGCTTGGAAGCCTGATTGCAAAAATGGCGGCGGGCGTGCCCGGCATGGGCTGGCTTTCCATCGGACAGAGCTTTGGCCTGACGACTGCCAGACTGGATCTTGGTATCCTGACCCTGACGATCGGTTTCAGTATGTCAATCACGATTGCAACCATTTTGGGGCTGATTATTGCGATTGTGATTTGCCGATACATGAAATAAGCGTTTACGGAATTCTGCGGCAGGCATAAAAACTGCCGTCCCGCCCGCAGGCGAAAACGGGATTCCAAAGGGACGAGTCCCTTTGGCGCTCCCCGCGCAGGGGCGGGGTTCCAAGGGGCGGAGCCCTTTGGCGCTCCCCGCGCAGGGGCGGGTGAAATTGCATGACAGATACGGAACCGCCTGCCTGTGGCAGGCGGAGGAAGGGGAAACTCACTTTGCAGTATATATTAGCATCCCAGTCGCCGCGGCGGCGGGAACTGCTTTCCTTATTATTCGACAGCTTCGCAGTCTGCCCCGCAGACATCGACGAGACCCTCCGCGCAGATCAGCCGCTTGCGCAGGAGGTCCAGCGGCTGGCCGCCGAAAAGGCGCTTGCCGCTGCAAAAGCCCATCCCGACGCCGTTGCGATCGGTTCGGATACATTGGTCGAGCTTGACGGCTCCGTTTTCGGCAAGCCCCGCGACGCGCAGGACGCCCACCGCATGCTCTCCCTGCTTTCCGGGCGCACGCACCGGGTATGGACCGGCGCGGCGGTCGTCCTTCCCGGATGCGGCGCGGATACGCTGCTGAACGTCACCGAAGTGACCTTCCGCACCCTCTCCGAGGCCGAGATCGCCGCCTATGTCGCCACCGGCGAGCCGCTCGACAAAGCAGGCGCTTACGGCATCCAGGGCAAGGGCGCGCTGCTGGTCGCAGGCATCTGCGGCGATTATTATTCAGTGATGGGGCTGCCGGTCGCGCAGCTTTACGAGCGGCTGGGCCAGCTTCAGGCCCTGCCTGTCTGAGAGGAGCTGGCAACTTGCGGGACTTTTTTACCTCACGGGCCTTCGCCGTCCTGATCCTGGTCGTGCTGCTGTGTATGGGCAGCGTGCTGTATACCGGGACCTCGGGCGACTCGAACCCGGTTTCCGGCGTGCTGCGCGTTGCAGTCGCGCCGCTTCATAAGGGCTTCAGCTGGCTGACCGGTTCCATTACCCACGGCATTGCCTATTTTACCGATTACGACGCGATCAAGGCGGAAAACGAAGAGCTGCGCAAAAAGCTGCGGGAAGCCGAGTTGCAGCTGCGCGACGCCCAGATCGCACTGGACGAAAACGACCGCCTGCGCAGCCTGGCCGGGATTAAGGAACGCAACCGCTCGTTCGAGTTCGAGGTCGCCGAGGTGATCGCGCACTCGGTCGGGGACTGGCAGTCCTCGCTGACGCTGGACAAAGGTTCAATGCACGACGTGCAGGAAGGCGATCTGGTCATCACCGAAGACGGCATGGTCGGTTTTGTGGCGGTCGTCGCGCCCAATTACTGCGAGGTGACGACGGTCATCGATACCGAAATGCAGGCGGGCGCGCTCATCACCCGCACCCGCGAGGTCACGATCGCCGAAGGGGATTATACCCTGATCGATTCGGGCGAGCTGCGCCTGTCCTATTTAAAGCAGGATGCGGATATCGTCATTGGCGATACCGTCGAGACCTCGGGGCGGGGCGGACTGTTCCCAAAGGGCATCATGATCGGGACGATCGAACAGATCCTGCCCGAGGAACACGGCATGTCCAATTACGCGATTGTGAAGCCGTTCGTGGATGTGGACAAGGTCAGCCATGTATTCATTATCAAGGATTTTGAGGTGACAGAATAACATGCAGAGAGAACGCCCCCCGCTTGGGCAAGTCGTGTGCTACGCGCTGATCCTTCTGGCGGCGTACCTGGTCAGCACGACGACCGCGCCGCTGCGCATCCTGGGGTACCGCGTCGACCTGATCGGCTGCGTCCCCGCCGCGATCGCGCTGATGGACGGCCCATATATGGGCATGGCCTTCGGCATTGCCGCCGGGATCGCATACGATATGGCGCTGACCGGCATCGAAGGGCTGTACCCGATCTATTTTATGCTCTTTGGGGTCGCGGCGGGGCTGTTTTCGCAGCGGTTCCTGCGGCGGATTTTCCCGTCGATGCTGCTGCTGACAGTCGCCTCGGCGCTCGGCCTCGCCGTGCTGCGGCTGCTGGGATTTTTCATCCTTCAGCAGCGGTTCGACCTGCTGCTGTATTTGCAGCGGGTTTGCGGGCAGGCGATGCTGACCTCCGTACTTTCCCCGCTGATCTATGCGCCGGTGCATATCATTTATCAACGCGCGCATTAGCGCCCGGCGCGCGTTGCCGCCGGTATCCCTTTCCCTGCGGGGGACGCTCCCGCTTCCGGTTTCTGTTTGGATCGAGGTTTGTTATGGACAATAAAGCTAAGCTGCTGCACCGGCTGATCGCGATGGTCTGCATCCTTGCGGTCTTGGGCACGACCGCGTTCTTCGCGCTGTTCCGGATCCAGATCGTGGAGGGCGCGGCCTACCGGAGCGCTTCCGAGCGCCGGCTGACCAGCACGACGCCGGTATCGGCTTCCCGCGGCGAGATCTTCGACCGCTACGGCAGGCCGTTGACGACCAACCGTTCGGTGTTTTCGCTGTGGATCAATTATGTATATTGGGATCAGTCGGTCCAAAACGACACGATCCTGAAACTGGCCGAGCTGGTGCTGGGTTCGGGCGCGGAGCCTGTCGATACCCTCCCGGTCTCCGACCTGACGCCATTTGAATTCACCGCCGAGCCGGACACCCGCGCCCGCACCCGTCTTGCCGAACGTCTCAAAGAAGTACAGGAGGCGCTGGACGGCTCGGACACGCCGCTGCCCGCCAGCGCGGCGAAGGATCCCGCAGAGCTGACCGCCGAGGAGACGGTCGAGCTGCTGCGCCTGTATTTTAAGCTCGACCCGGGGCTGACCGACGAACAGGCGCGCATCGTCGCCGGGATCCGGTATGAAATGCAGTGGGAGACCCAGTTCTCCCGCAACAATCCGTTCACCTTTGCCAACGACGTCAGCCTTGACCTGATCGCACAGGTCAAGGAACGCCATTGGGAATTTGAAGGCGTCGACGTAGCCGTCGGCGGGATCCGGCAGTATAACACCACCAGCGCGGCGCACCTGCTGGGCTACGTCGGCCAGATCTTTCAGGAGGACTGGCCCGGATACCGCGAAAAAGGCTATAAAATGAACGCGATCGTCGGCAAAGAAGGGCTGGAATATACGCTCGAGGAATATTTGCGCGGCATCGACGGCACGCGCACCGTGGAAACCGACCTGCACGGCAACGTGACCGCAGAGCTGAACAACGACCCGCCGAAGCCGGGCAACCACTGCATCACGACGATCGACCTGGGGCTCCAGCAGGCGGCGGAGGAATCGCTTGCCAAAACGCTGCAAGGCGTGGATGGCGCGCAGGGCGGCGCAGCCGTCGTTTTGGATGTCCATACGGCGGAGGTGCTTGCGATGGCGAGCTATCCGACCTATAATTTGGAGCGGTTCCATCAGGAATTTTCCCAATACAAGGACGATCCCATGAAACCGTATACCAACCGCGCGATCCAGGAGACTTACGCCCCCGGCTCGACCTTCAAGCCGCTGATCGCGATCGCCGGGCTGGAGACCGGCACGATCTCATCCTCGTTCACCCAGGTCTGCACACGGGTGTATGATTATTTCGACAGCATCACCTTTAACTGCCTTGGCTATCATGGCCGGGTCAATGTCGTGAAAGCGATCGAGTATTCCTGCAACTCCTTCTTCTATGAGGTAGGCCGCCTGCTGGGCGGCGCGCAGATCGAGGAATGGGCGGCGAAGTTCGGCCTTGGGCAGCGCACCGGGATCGAGCTGTTGAATGAAGCCGCCGGGACGATCGCCGGGCCGACCGGGCGGAAGATCCTTCAGGAAAAAAATACGTGGCTGCACGACTGGCTTTCCGCAGACAGCGTACAGGCCGCGATCGGGCAGTCGGATAACGCCTATACGCCGCTTCAGCTCGCAAACTATATGGCGGCGGTCGTCAACGGCGGCACGGTGTACAAGCCGACGCTGTTAAAGAGCGTGAAGTCGTATGATTATACCGAAACCGTGTATGAACATGTGCCGGAAGCGCTCAGCCAGGTCGATATCTCGCCCGAGAACCTCGAACTTGTCCGCGAAGGCATGGAGCGCGTGATCAACGAAGGCACCGCCGCGCGGGCGTTCAATAGCTGCGTGGTGCCGGTGGGCGGCAAATCCGGTACGGCGCAGGTGGGCAAAAACGAACTGGCGAATGGTTTGTTTATCGCGTTCGCACCATTTGACGATCCCGAGATCGCGGTCTGCGTGGTCGGTGAAAAGATCGATTCCGGTACGAAAATGGCCCCCGTGGTCGTGGATATCATCAACGCCTATTTCGCCGGTAAGGGCGAGACCGAAACCGAATTGATCGCGATGGAAAATACCATGCTCCATTAAACGCGCCGCCGGCGTCCCCGGATCCTGGGGAGGCGGGGAACGGAAAGGGCGCATTCCATAAGATACGGCGAAACCGCCTTCGGCGTCTGTTTGTTGCAGACGCGAAGGCGGTTTTTTGCTGCGCGGATTGATCCGGAAGCACGACGCCCGGAAGGGTGACCGCTGCTTAGCAAATGCCGGAAGGGGAAAATAGACGGAAAATCTTGAAATTTCTCCCTTTCGGCAGTATAATAAAAAAAGCCACAAAGGGCAACCGGGGGTTGGGCTTACAACCGGGCAGCACGCCGTTTGCGGGGGCGGCCCCCCGCGCAAACCATGTTGAGGGATACTAAAAAAACGCGATGCAATAGTGATATACGATATAAGGAGGCGACTGCCTTTATGCGCAGCATCAATCAAGAAAACCGCTATCCGGGATTGGAAAGGCAGAGGCCTTTGCAGCGGCAGGGGGCCCCGAGCGGGTGGGCGGCATCGGGCGGCGGGAGCATCCCGGAGACAGAAGCGCTGGCAAAGTACAGGAAAATAATCGCATTGGCCGCGGGAACGCAGCAGGCTCCGTCCGGGAAACCGGCCCCGGACGGACAGCAGCCCGCCCGGGCGCGGCTGTTTTGGCTGGCCGCGTGCCTGATGGCTGCTTGCATCGCGGCGGCGATCTTCCTGTTATCCTTCCCGCCGCTGCTCCGGGCTTTCCGGTGGAACCGCTTTATCACCCGGTTCGACCCTTTATTCACCTCGATTCTTGTCACGGCCTTTGGCTCGGCCCTTTCGTTGCTGCCGACTTTTTTCGCCGGACAAAAGTCCAAAAAACAAACCATTTTCACGCTTGCGACCGTGTTGGCGGGAGCCGTGATCCTGTTGATCGTGGTCAATCATATCATTGGGACGCATTTTGAAACTTTGACGCTCACCGACGCGGATACCGGCGAACGGCAGCAATATTTTGGCGAAATCGTCGGCGAAGTACCTTCCGGGGAAGGCAGGCTGTTTGCCGTGACCGGGGACCTGGTCTACTTTGGCGGCTTCCAAAACGGCAAATATGATGGTTACGGCGAAAAATATCAACCGGTCCATGCCGTTGGGAGCGCCGCCGAAACCGGATATGTCTGCGTATATGAAGGCGGTTTCCAAGCCGGGGAATACAACGGCACAGGCCGGGAATACCGTTATGACGCCGAATATACCTTTGAAAAACCCGACGGGATCTCGCCCGCGCTTTACTATGAAGGCGGGTTCCGAAACGGCGAATACTGCGGCGTCGGGACGCTGTACAACACCCACCGCAAATATCAGGGCGGCTTTTTTGCGAACGCTTATAGCGGTTATGGGGAGCTTTGGACCGAATACACCGATGGGGTATTTCGGTTCGAGGGCTGTTTTGTGGATGGGATATTGCAGGGCGATTGCACGAAATATTATCCCAACGGCCAACCCCATTTTGCAGGGGAATATCAGGACGGCTACGGGGTATTGGGGACGTTATACCTTGAAGACGGGACGCCCAAATACACAGGCAGCTTGAAAAACGACAAGTACCATGGTACGGGCACGTTATATTGGGAAAATGGACTGCCCCGATATGAGGGGGACTGGTACGAAGGCCAGCGTTCGGGGAATGGCGTCAGCTACTACGAAAGCGGCCAGATGGCCTACGCCGGCGGCTGGGCAGATGACGAACGCAGCGGCTATGGTACCGCTTATTATGGGACTGGACAGCCATATTATGTCGGTTATTGGCAAGGCGGGCAAATGAATGGCGCTGGGATACTCTATCATATGACTGGCGAAAAAGATTATGAAGGCGATTTTCTTACCGATCGGCGGTCGGGCTTTGGGACTGCATATTATCAAAACGAAAAACCTAAATATATCGGGCATTGGGAAAACGACCTGTATTCCGGGGAAGGAGAAGAATTTTGGGAAAACGGCGTTTCGAATTATAAAGGCAGCTTCGTGAACGGCCTGGAGGAAGGCTACGGGATCGTATACACCCGGGACGGCGAGAAGGCATATGAAGGCTGGCTCGCCGGTGGGCAGTATCAGGGACTTGGCACGCGCTACTGGCCGAATGGGCAGGTCAACTACAGCGGCGAATGGAAGGACGGCGAAGCCCTCGACGGGCCGGTCTTCGGCGACGACGGCCGGAAGCTGGGGAACGTTGTAAACGGCGAGTTCGTCAGCGTGGACGACGCGCCGTGAACGGCAGGGCGGTCGATTTCCAAAGTATGCCAAAAGCGGAAAAATAGCAGGTGCCTGCGGCAAGGCTGCGTTCGGGACGGGCCCGGTACAGAGTCCTTTAAAAATTGCAAAAATGTGCAAAAATCGCCAAAAACACCGTTCGGAGACCGTGCCGGCCGGTGTTTTTTTCGCGCGCCATACCCCCGTACAGCCCAGGAAAACCGGCGAAAATACCGCAGTTTTTCCGCCGTCCTTTACCTTATATAAGAATGAAAAAAACGGGCGCCGGCGGCGTGTCACGTAAAGTCTCTGCAATATTACACGTTCGTTACACCTCGTCCGGTCACCTTGACTTTGTCTTTCGTGACTGTTATCATAGGGAACATAAAGGACGCCCCCCTGAAAAGGGGAGCGGGCCTAAAAATCAAAAGGAGGAAGAATTCCAATGAAGAATCTTAAAAAGGTTCTTGCACTGGCAGTAGCATTCGTGATGTGCTTCACGATGTTCGCTGGTGCGGCGGTATATTCCGATGTACCGGCCGGTTCGGATTACAGCGAAGCTGTGACCCTGCTGTCCGACCTCGGGGTTATCGCGGGCATGCCGGACGGTTCGTTTGGCGTCGATAAGACGATCACTCGTGCCGATGCGGCTTGCTTGATCGCTCGTATGATGACGGGCGAGACCATGCCCAGCAAATACGCTGGCGCATCCAACTTTACAGACGTCCCGAAGGACGCCTACTATGAGAGTGCGGTTGCTTACTGCGCGATCGAAGGCATCACTTCTGGTACGAGCACGACCCTCGGCACTTACAGCCCGAGCCGTGAGATCACCGACGGTGAGTTCATCGCGATGATCACCCGCGCTCTCGGCTACGACAGCGCTGAGAACCCGCTTTCCTTCCCGATGGGCAACATTGCTCGTGCGCAGCAGGAAGGCATCCTGGACAACGTGAACGTAGTTGCTGATTCGCCGGCACTCCGCGGCGAGGACGCGATGATGATCTACAACGCGCTGTTCGCGGATTGGGATAAGTACGCAAAGCAGAAGAACATCTACCAGGCGGCTGACGAGCATACGAGCTACACGATCGCGCACGAAGTATTCGGGCTGGATCGCCTGGCTCGTCTGAAGGACGGCGACGAGGAGTATAAGGAAGACATCAAGGGCAACCAGCAGTGCCTGTCCCATACTTGGGTTGTTGCAGGCGTTGATCCCCGCAATGGCGTCAACACTTATACTGCGTTCCCGATCAACGACAAGACCAACAAGATTGCTGATATCGAAGATATCGAAGCTCTTGATGAGGAGACCAAGCCGATCACCTTCATCTACGAAGGCGACCCGTCCTCTATCCTTGGCTATCAGGTCGAGCTGTGGGGCGAAAAGGCTCACAACGGCGTTGACGAGATCATTAAGGCTGTTAAGACCGTTAAGGGCCAGACCGGTTACGACTGGAAACTGGGCGACGGCGAAGACGGCTCTGACAAGCTGACCGTTTCCGGCGGCACGGTTGATGCTGAGGAAGCTCCGGTTGCAGTTGCGAACCTCATGACTGAGGACGCGGCGAAGGGCGACGAGAAGGAAGGCATCCACACCGAAATCGATGAGGATGAAGCTGCTTTCCGTCTGTACCAGTTCGACCGTGACATCAAGGACAGCATTGACGATTGGGATTTCAAGGACGGCGATTCCTATCGCATGGTTGACTGGGATTCCGACGGCAAGATCGATTTCGCGATCAAGACCACCCGCAAGTATGCGGAAATCACCAACATTGACAAGGACGATATTACCTTCACGGGTATCGTTGACAACAAGGAACAGGAACTCACCTATGAGATTAGCGACGACCAGCTGAAGTTCGCTTGCGAAGGCATCGAAGAAGGCGACGTTGTTGAAATGACCGTTAGCCGTGCATACGACAAGGGTCAGGATGGCGAGATTGTTACCATCAATGTTGAGAAGGTTAGCTCGCAGATCGCGGAACTGACCAAGGTTTCCACCAAGGGCGAACTCGAAATGACCTTCGACGGCGTAGTCCGTAAGATGGCTCAGGGTGACGACGCTTGGGATCTGGTTGAAGACGAGAACAACAACCTTGACGAGAGCGATCTCGAAGGCACCTATGAGATCTGGCTGGATGAAAACGGCTTCATCGTGAAGCTCGAAGAATCCGACACCAACTCTGGCTATCTGGTAGCTCTTGAGCTCGAAGACGGCGAGAAGAAGACCACCAAGGCGCGCAGCGAGCGTGCAGTCATGAAGGCTATTCTGGATGACAACACGGTTGACGCGTTCGAGGTAGCATTTGATCTCGACATCGTTGGTACTGTTTATGACTCGAACAATAAGATGCTCGAGAAGCGCAATATCAACACTACTGGCTATTATAATCTGCCCGATTCCACAGATCCCACTAAGGTACTTTACAACAAGGATTATGAATGGGTAGCTGAGGAACTGGTCGTAGGTCAGGTCTACAAGTATTGGATGGATTCTGACAAGGTTATCACTAAGCTGCAGCGCGTTGCAGAGAATGCGACACGTCAGGAGTCTTACTGGGGCAATACTGGCGTAGTTAAGGTCGTTGGCTCGAAGGTTACTGATAACAAGGGCTACGAGTTTAATGGCAACGTTTATCTGAAGCGTGCGGATGTCCTGTTCATTACGGACAACGACTTCGTAACATACACTACGAAGAAGGATGGCTCCTTCAAGGCAGTAGCTGATGAAGATCTGGTTCTGTCGATTGAGCCGACCACAGCAAATCTGAAGGCGATTGCTAACGACGACGTCGGTAAGAATATTCTGAGACTTGCTGAGGATGGCGCAATTTCGCCGGCACCCGCGAATATTCCGCTTTACAGAACTAGCACAGGCGCTGATACTACGGCCCAGATTGCTGATATTGCGTATGACCTTGATAAGGATAGCTATGCAACATCTGCGATCATGACGATCAGCAACTTCCCCGAGTTCGACAAGAGGACTACAGTTGCGTTGATTACTGATGCTTCTGCACAGAACCGCAAGAACACCGTCTTTGAAATTGATGGTGCGGTTGCTGGTAAGGTTGGCACATTCACCTCTGTTGAAGAGGATGACGGTGCATCCGCTCTGTTCTACAAGTATGAGCCGAACTACGCTAGCAGCAATACCGACTGGAATAAGGATTGGACAAGACCGTATAGCAACCTGACTGCAGTTCGCGACGACATTGATGACAATGGCGTATACGCGGAAGTCAGCATGAATGCCGACGGCAAGATCACTAAGGTTGTCATTATGACAGAAGATAACCTTGGCAACGTTGTTGGCCCGAACTATGCAGTTGTCCGTCTTGGCGCTGGCATCAACATGGAAGTTGCGAAGGAAGGCACTGCGGCGTTCATCGCTGATAACGCTGGTAACAATATCCTCCGCTTTGCAAACAGCGACAACCTCTACTCGAGAGAGAGTGTTGAATGGCGTTGGAGCTATGGTGTAACTGGCAATACCAACATCTACACCATCAGCAATAAGCTGAAGGATATTATCAGCGACGACCAGTACAGCCTGCTGAAGGCTGGTAAGAACGGCCTGACCAACATGAACGACGAGCCGAAGATCAAGGAAGCAACTGCTGCTGACATTACATCTTCGACGAATCGCAACAGCACCAGCAAGGATGTTGACAAGTATGCGGTTATGGACGTTGCGTTCGATGTTGACGATATTCTGGTTAAGACGACTGGTAACAACGCTGATGCTACTGGTTACTACACCAATGAAACCACGTTTGCTTGGAACCATAACGCTGGTACGATGGGCTATGCGATTGACAATGATGATGCAGTTGCAGTCTTCTCTTACACCAAGCGCTTTGGTGAGACCGATGCTACTGAGGCAATCGCACTGTCGCTCAATAGTGCTAACCGCACGTTGACTTTGGATGTCAATGGTGTGGCAGACGTAACTACTAATGTTGTGGTTGATTACGATCTGATTAATGGCGCTAGCATTGCAAAGGCAGAGCTTATTGATCCTGACGAGAATAGCACTCCTATTACAAGCTATGTAGGCTCGGCTACAAACGGCAAGGGCAGCATCAGCATTCCGAAGGCCACGATCGATGATGATGGCGAATGGATTATCAAGGTTACGGATACCAACGGTAACACCTATTCCTTCAAGTTTACGGTTAAGCCGTATGCGGTTGCTGCTGGCGAAGTCGTAGATGTGGATCGCGATAATATCGTTTGGTCTAATACTACAATCGTTGCTGCCAATGGCACAGATGTTACGATTGATGTTCCGGTAACCGATAAGAATGGCACTGACATCTCTGGTAGTGTTACTCTCGTTAATCCGCCTGCTGGCATCTCTGGTGCGCAGAACGGCTCGAAGTATCAGATTACTGTAGACTGCTCTACCACACCTGCAAAGGCTGGCACGTACAACCTTGTGCTGCGTGACCCGGCTACTGGTGCCCAGGCTACGATTAACGTAGTGGTCGAAGCACGTGACTTTGATACTGCAAATACAATCTCTTCTGCTAAGTTTGATGGCAATAAGGTTGAAATTGCTGGTCTGGTGAGCGGTGAATATAAGGCTGCGAACATTGACTATGTCAAGGTCAACGGTGAAGTCGTTAAGGTTGTTGGCTTTAGCGAATCTGCTGGCACAGTGACACTGACACTCGCTGGCGATCCGCTTAGCATCACTGACACTGTCGTTGTCAAGTTCAAGGCAACAGACACCATTGCTGCAAGCAGTGACATCACTTGTGAAGCAGATACCATTTAAAAGTGGTCTGTAATTCAAGTGTACAGCAAAACCCCGGCACCCTCCCATAGCGGAGGGTGCCACCCCTAAAATTGCTATTTCGCTATCTTGGAGCTTACCTGCCAAGGACGCAAGAAGACCCAATCATATTATCTCCCCTCACCCAGAAGTCGGTTCCCAGCTGACAGGGATCAGTGATTTCCCAAGCTGATGATACGAGGCTCTGATAATTAGGAAGCCGTTCAATAGAAGTTCGGTTCCTGCACTCCAATAAGGCAAGCCGTTAAGATTGCGCGGGCAAACAGCCGGCCCCCAATGATCTCTGATCGTTGGGGGCCGGCCTTTTTTGCGCCTGCGCAGAAAGCCAAAAAAAACGCCCCGATCGGGGGCGCCTTCCTCACTTTTTGAAGCGATCGCGCTTTGCATACGCCAGCGGAAACAAAGCCCGCATCATTGCCGTAACAGCGCACGATATTTAACCTGTTCCTCCACTGGAACTTTAAGCGCCGCCATCGCCTGCTCCTCCGACAGCCCCAAAGTCTCCATAATATTCCGGATCGACGACAGTGTATTTTCAACCCTGCCTATATTTATGCCTCTCGCCTCGCCTCTCGCCTCGCCTCTCGCCTCGCCTCTTGCTTCACCTTTCGCCAGCACGGCCTCGCTGAGATTACACATACCAGACACCTCGCTTTCTAATCCTTCGGACATTTTAATGCCATAATCGTTTTCTAAAATTTCACGTTTTGTGGATACGCTGGTTTCACAGGAGAGCAACACATCCAACATCCGGAGGATGCCTTCATAATTATCGCCCTCCGGGCCGCCTAAGCAGATCATGACGACCGACAACAAATCATAATTCTTGACGGCTTCTTTAGCCGCGCCGACCAGATTTTCTTCTGCCACATGATAACGGGTGACCGTATTCCTGCGCGCTGCTGGCGGATTTGTACAGATCCAGATGGTGTATACTTTCTTAATATCCCCATACCTGGAATTTTTAAATTCCCGTCCGTATTGCGAAGAGATCATTCGGCAGGCATAATAAAATGCACGAACGATCAAGGGGTACCCGGGGTAAAAATCGACCTGAGCCTCAATGTTGATGATCAAATCGACCCGTTCCCCACTGCCGGGAAGGCTCGCCCGGAACCGGATATCATACAGTATGGCGCCTTCATTCACGGATTTATCTTCCGTGTCCATCCCCGTAATGATAGAACCGGATCCCGTTGACGGTTTCGCCTTGCCCCCCTCATCCGGCATGACCGGAACGATAGAGATCTGCGGTTCGCCTTCGATATATTGCTCTGCGATCTCGTCAACGTCGCAATCTTTATATTCCTCAAGACATGCATTTAATAACCGTGCAAGGATCTGTTTCTCTGACAAGACCCGCTTGCAGGCGGCGTCATACTTTGCACTGTCGCTTATTGCATTCAGCCCCTGTGAAACTGTCGTTTCTTCTGTCATGCCCTACACCGTCCTTTTTTAATATTTTACCACGGTTTTGACCGAACGTCTATGCTTTTTACACACTTTTCATGTCTGCGGCACATCTAACGGCCGCCTGTGCCGCAGTCCTGCGACGTATGTCGGAAATGATTGACAGCCACCGGGCCCGGTGATATCATGATACCTGGTTTTACAAATACAATTTAATACCGTGTTCAACCGGAAACGGATTGCTTTCCGGGCGGGTCGTTCAAACGCCTTATTTTATCCATATTCCATAATTGACAGCCGCCTATTCCGGTGGTACAATGGGACGTAGTATTTGTCAGTGGAAGGAGAATCCAGCGTTGAAACATAAATTCCTACGGGCAGCATATCCGATTCTGACCAGCCTGCTCCTGCTCTCGGCGGTGACGGCAGAACGCGCGTCCGTCAGCACGTCGCCCAACCTGGCCGGGCCGTCCGCAGCGGTCATTCAGCAGCAGCCTGCCATAGACGCGTACCGCGAATTCCAATCCAGCCTTGCCAGCGATGCGGCGGGCGGTTACCGCTATCCGGACACCTATGGCGGCGCATATTTGGACCCGGAAACCGGGCGTCTCTGCATCCTGCTGACCGACTGTTCGGCGGAGACGGCAGCCGCTTACGACCAGCTCTTTTCCGGCCCGTCCGTCGTAGCCTATCAGGAGGTGGAATACGCCTATAACGCCTTGTCATCGATGCAAAAGGAAATCGCAGACCGCTGGGATGGCTTTACCACGATCGCCATTGACCAAAAAGCCAATCGGATAAAGGTCGGCGTCGGCGACATGGATTTGGCGGAAGCAGAACGCAGGATTCAAGCGCTGTTCGCGGAGCCGATCCCGCTTACCGTTACCAACGAATCGGGCACGGTGCTTCACGCCTCAGAACCGGACGGCGCTCTGGGATTGGAGGCTGCGCCGGACGTCCTCACGCCGGACGATCCATCCGCAGACAGCCTTGCCGCGGACGGCCTGATCGATGAACCGCACGTTTATGCAGTCCGCCCCGGTATGGACGAATGGGCAGAATACGGCTCGCTGACGCAAATGGCGGAAGCCTGCGACGTTCCTGTGGAGGAACTTCAGCAAATGACCACGCGGGCGTTATACCAAACGGTATTGGACTACCCCCTGTTAATCAACATCTGCGCATTTAACGACCTGCAAACCGGGATCGCCAGCGTTTCCCAATATTTCGGCGGGCTTCCTGAGCTGTTTTCCCGTCCGGACGCGTTAGAAGTCATGCGCGGGTACCAGATCGCCGAAGATGACGAGGATGCAGATATCAAAGCGATCCTGGCGGGGTATCTGCAAAATTATTATGATGTCATGAACCTTTCCCAAATGTCAAAAGGCGAATGACGCCCCCGCTTTCGGGGCACGGATCATGGCGCGCGGGCGCCCCGGCTCGAGTGAGCATTGCGTCCTGTTTGGGAACCCCAAAATAAACTGCCCCGCACGATCGGGAAAAACAGATCGTGCGGGGCAGCATTTTTTTGCACGGAAACTGCCGGCGGCACCCGCAGGCCGCGCGCCTTACCGCTCCCACCGCGCGGCGGACAGGATGCAAAGCCCTCCGCAGACAAGCGCCGCCGTCCCCAGCGCAAGAACGATGGCGCGCCGCGCCCATGATTTCCGGACAAATTCCGCCGCGCGTTCGTCCGGTTCGATGTATTCCAGCAGCGCCGCGGCAAAGTCGGCAGGTTCGCCAAAGGCGGCAAGCAATCCGGCGCGGTCCGCCTCCGGGTTTTCCCGCAGGAAGGCGGTCACAAAACCATACGCTTTTCGGGCAAGCAGCGCCTGCCGGCGGTAGGAGCAGGGGACGCGCCGCACCGCTTCGTAAACATACCACAGGATTTGTAATCGGTTCATGGGGTTCCCTCCTGTATCCCGGTCTGGTCTTCGGCGGAGCGCAGCACGGCGGCGACCCCTCTGGTGAATCGCTGATAACAGTCCAGCAGGCTTTCCAGATGCGCCCGCCCCTCGGCGGTAATGCCATAATATTGCCGCCGTCTGCCATCCGGCGCGATGCGCTTGGGCGTCTGCTCGCAAAGGTATCCAAAATCAAGCATCCGATAAAGCGTGGAGTACGGGAACACAACCCCGCACGCCCCGCCGCTGCGAGCAGTCAGCTCGGCGGCGATCTCGGCGGCGTACATCTCCCGTTCCCGCAGCAGCAGGAGCACGAGCATTTCGGTGACCGATTTTTTTAAATTGTCCTCCATTCCGGCGGAGGAGCCGCTTTTCTTTGCTTTTTCGGGCATCGTTTCCACTCCTGACCTGTTTACTGTATCACATTTTGCGGCGCAGCGCAACCGGCAATTTTGCATCGCATAAAATTTGTTATTGACAAATTTTATGGAGAGGACTATGATGGTATCATGAAATTTTTTCAATAACAAAAAACGAGGAGGACCGATATCATGAACGCATTGATAAGCATTTTCTGCGGGTTGGCGGCGTGGGCCATCCCGGGCATTGCAGTGCTGAGCGGCAAACGCCGTATGACGGCCTGCGCGGCCAGCGGCTGGCTGTGCGCTGCCGCGCTGTATCTGCAAATCCGGTTTTATGAAACGGAGGTCATACTGGAACGCTGGGCAGACCTGATGGACATTTGCCATGGCGAGACCATCGCGGCAACGGTAATGATCGTGGTCGCGCTGGCGTTCAACCTGTTCGCGTGGGTCATGCCCAGGCAGGGCGGCGAGCATCGGTGAAAAAAAGAGGGGCGCGGCCCCTGTTTTTGGAAAAATAATGAAACGCTCGACGCATTTCAACAAAATCGATTTGGAATAAACTGTAAAATAAAACCGTGGACAAGCTGCCACGGTTTTTTGTTTAACGGAAATGGGGTGTTACCTTGCAAATTACACATGAAAGCATGGATAACCGGCTGATCCTGCATTACAGCGGGGAACTCGACCAGCACGCGGCGCGGAAAGCAATGGATTATGCGGAGAGCCTTGCGGTGCTGTACCCGGCGGAGTGCTACGAGCTGGACCTGTCCGGACTGACCTTTATGGACTCCTCCGGGCTTGCGGTCGCGCTGAACCTGTACCGCACGCTGCAGCGCAGCGGACGGCGCATGGTGATATCAGGCTGCCCGCCGCAGCCGATGCGGGTATTCCGTGCGGCCGGGCTTCAGAAAATCATCCCTTTTGAGGAGGAAGCAACATGCTGAAGATACAGAACCAAATGCGGATACGGCTGGAAAGCCGTTCGGTAAACGAAGGCTTTGCGCGGCAGGCGGTAGCCGCGTTCCTGTCGCAGCTTGACCCGACGATGGAAGAACTGAACGATATCAAGACGGTAGTTTCCGAAGCGGTCACGAACGCCATTGTGCATGGCTATCGGGACCGGCTCGGGTACATAACGGTGTCGGTACGGTTGTTTGAGGGGCGGACGGTAGAGATCAAGGTACGCGACCAGGGATGCGGCATTGCGGATATCGAGCAGGCGCGTCAGCCGATGTTCACGACGGGGGACGACACCCGGTCGGGCATGGGCTTTACGATCATGGAGAGCTTCACCGACCGGCTCCGGGTGCGTTCTTCGCCGGGGCATGGCACGTTGGTGACGCTGACGAAGACGCTGGCTGGACGGCGGGAGGGATCGGTGTGACGGACGCGACGCGTCTGCTGCTCCGTCAGGCGCGGGAAGGCGACGCGAACGCCTGTGAGCGGCTGGTGGAAGAGAACAACGGTTTGATCTGGGCGATCGCGCGGCGTTATTTTGGGCGAGGGGTGGAACCGGACGATTTATACCAGCTTGCATCGTTAGGCTTTGTGAAAGCGGTGCGGGGTTATGACGATGCCTACGGCACGGAATTTTCGACCTATGCGGTGCCCAAAATTGCGGGGGAGATCCGGCGGTTCCTGCGGGATGACGGGGCGGTCAAGGTAAGCCGGGCGATGAAGGAGCAGGCGGTGCGGCTGCGGCGGCTGCAAAGTGAAATGGAGGCGGAGCTGGGGCGGGAGGTCACGGTTGGCGAATTAGCGGCGCGGGCGGGGATCACGCCGGAGGAGGTCGCGGCGTGCGAGCAGGCGACGGGGCCGGTCGACTCCTTGCAGCGGGCGCTTTCGGACGATGGCGCGGCGCTTGGGGAGACGATCGGCGACGACGGCATTGAAGAACGGATCACGCTGCGCCTGAGTCTCCAGCAGGCGTTGGCGAACCTGCCGGAGCGCGAGAAGCAGGTCATTGCGATGCGGTATGGGCGCGATATGACGCAGGCGCAGGTCGCGGCGGTCATAGGGGTATCGCAGGTACAGGTCTCGCGGATCGAGCGGCGGGCGATCGATCTGCTGCGCAAGGAAATATTATAGCGGCAGGGGATCGCCTGAAAAACGGCTTTTCCCTGCCGCCTTCGCATTCGGGGAGAAGAAGCGTTCGCGCGGGTCCGCCTGCGCGGCGGGCGGTCCTGCGCGGACGGCGCCAGAGGGACTCGTCCCTCTGGACTCCCGGCCTCGCCTGCGGGCGGGACGGGGGCTGGGTGCGTTCCAAACCGTATATGCGTGCAGCTGCGGCGGTTTACGGAAGGGTGGGGACATGTCCGAAGTTGTGTATGCGTGCCGCTTCCCTCCGCCGTCGTTCTGGCGGAGGGAAGCGGGCAACCGCGGCGGAGGGGGCAGGGACGGCATCCGCGCGTTATATTATTTGGTTGTGCTGCCAAAGCCGCCGTGGCGTTCCGCCTGTGCGTGATCGCCTTCGGCCAATCCAAACGGCAGGAAAATACCTTGTGCAAAGCCTTCCCCCGCCGGGACGGTAAGGGCTTTACCGTCCTTGGAATCGTTCGTGATTTTAATGAAGATATGCCCTTCGTTGTCGGCATGATAATAGTCGCTGTCGATGATACCGACCGTATTGTCGAGCTGCAACCGATATTTGAACCCCAAGCCGGAGCGGGGGAAGATCGCCAGCAGCCAACCGGCTGCGATTTTCACCCGGATCCCGGTCGGGATCCGCAGCGACGCCCCGGGGGGTAAAGCGAATGTTTCCGGCGCAAAAAAGTCATAACCGGCGGAACCGGCGGTTGCGCGTTCGGGCAGGCGGATCGTGGAGAAAATATGCTGTGCCTGCGGGGCGTCGCCGCCGATGGCATCCAGCCAGCCCTGCGCGAACTGCATTTCGCTGACCCGTTCAAATACTGCGACTGTTTCCATCGGGAACCTCCTATTCATAGTGCGGCTCGGGATGCAGCACGATTTGCCCGAGCGCGCGGGTCTTTGGTACGTCGATCACGCGTTGATTTTCACTGCCGCGCCAGAACAGCAGCGGGTCGGCGATCGCTTCCACGTATCGCCCGTCGACAACGACGTCGGCGAGCTGTACTGCGGGCAGCCCGCATACCTCTTCCCACCGATAACCGGTATAAAGCCAGATGGTCTTGCCGGGGAACCGCTGCCGGATCTCTTGCGAAAGGCTCGCGATCTCGTCGCGGTTGGGTGGGAACAGCGGGTCGCCGCCGGAAAAGGTCACGCCGGAGACGTAGTCTTTTTCCAGCTCGGCAAAAAGCTCTTTGCGTGCGGCGGTATCGAAGGGCAGTCCGCCCGCCGCGTCCCAGGTGATGGGGTTATGGCATCCGGGGCAGGCGTGCCCGCAGCCGGAGACCCAGAGTACGGCGCGCAGCCCGTCGCCGTTCAGCATATCGTCTTTTGTGATGTTATGATATCGCATTTTTTGATTCCTCACAGTCCCGGCGGCGCATACATACAGGCCGTTGGGACGGGATTGCCCCATGCGGGGGTCACATACTTTTGCGCTCGGCGATCTCGTCCATTTTGGCATCGTTGAGGCGGGTGTCGCCTTTCACGCGCGAATAGGAAAGATAACCGTTCATGCGTTCGATTTTAGTCAGGTTGCGGCTACCGCACTTGGGGCAAACATCCATGGAAAGCTCTTCATGCCCGCAGTCGTCGCAATAGGCGAGGGATAGGTTGACGCCCTCGTAAAAGCCCATACGCATCGCGCGGCGGACGATTGTTCGGATGGCTTCCAGATTGTAGTGGATCGGATACTTCACGTATTGGATCTTGCCGCCGTTGAACAGATCCCAGAACCGTTTTTCAAGATCCTGTTTTTCGATCGGCGAAATATCCTCGGATACATGGCAGTGGAAGCTGTTGGAAACATAGGTGCGGTCGCTGACGCCTTCGATTACGCCATATTTCTGACGGAATTGCTGTACCTGCAAACCGCAAAGGCTTTCGGCAGGCGTGCCGTAGATGGCGTAAAGCCGCCCGTCCGCTTCCTTGAATTGCTGGATCTTTTCGCTGATATGCCGCATCGTTTCAAGTGCAAATTCGCCGTCCTGCACCAGCGATTTGCCGTTATATAACATTTGCAGTTCATTCAATGCGGTGATCCCGAAGGATGCGGTCGCGCTTTTCAGCAGCGGTTTGATCTTGTCGCTGGGCTTGAGCCGTCCGCCATAGAACCCGCCTTCGCAGTAAGCGAGGGGATTGGTCGATGCGCGCAGCTCGCCAAGATAGGCGTAGGTGCGCAGATGCAGCTTGCGGATCAGTTCCAGGTAATAGTCGAGGATCTCGTAGAAGGGGCGGCTTTCCTGCATTGCGCGGGCGTAGATCATGGGGAGATGCAGCGATACCGCGCCGATGTTAAAGCGCCCGATAAAAATGGGTTTATCGTTGTCGTCGGCGGGCTTCATACCGCCGCGTTCATACCAGGGCGACAGGAACGCGCGACAGCCCATGGGGCTGATGATCTGCCCATATTTTCGGTAGATGGAGGGGACATAGCCTTCGCCGGTCAGGCTGAGCCAGTCGGGGTACATCGCTTTGGAGGAGCAGAGGATGCCGGCCTCGAAAACGTCTTCGAGCGGTTTGCCCGGCCCGTGCAGGGCTTCGTCGTATAGGAATACGATCTTGGGAAACAGCGTGGGCTTTTTCTGCCCTTTTTTGCCTTGCCCGCGCCTGCGGACATTCAGCATGGTGATTGAGGCGAGCCTTGCGAAACGGCCTGTGCCGGTACCCATGGTCATGGTAATGAAAGGATAATCGCCCCGGCTGGATGCAACGGTATTGAATTTGTATTCCCAGCCTTGAAAACCCTGTTCAAAGTCATTCAGCAGGTCGGTCATGGTTTCTTGTTCGGCAAGCTCGTCGGAAAGCCCAAGACGCTGGTATTTGGAGCGGAATAAATCATAGCTGCGCTGGGCATAGGGTTCGAGCAGCAGGTCGACGCTGGGCACGGTGAAGCCGCCGTATTGCTGGCTGGCGGCGGAAAGGACGATATCGCCGATCACATCGAATGCGACATTAAGCGTTTTGGGCTCGTTGTACCAAAGGTTGCCCATTTCAAAACCGCCCTTCAGGACGTTTTCTACATCGAACAGGCAGCAATTCATGGTGTCGCGGCGTGCGGACATATCGTGGATGTATATGTAGCCGTCGCGGCAGGCTTGCAGTTCTTCGGTGTTCATGAAAAACTTTTGATAAAGCTCTTTGTTCAGCTGATTGAAGATCAGGCTGCGTTTGGTGGAGACTAATGCGGAATCCGTGTTGGAATTTTCCTTGTCGCCGATATACATGATCGATTGGCTTTTTTTGTAGACGCTGTCGAGCATACCAACGAAATCCTGTTTGTAGTTGCGGTAATCGCGGTAGCTTTTGGCGACTTCCGGACGGACGGCGTCAAGCGCGGCTTCTACGATATTGTGCATTTGCCAGATTTGTATTTCAGTGACATGCATGCCCTGTACATAATCTTCAACGTATTTGCAAATGCGCCGGGTCTCCTCCTCGGTGAAGGTGTATAGCACGCGGTTTGCAGATTTATTAACGGCCGCGACCACCTTTTGTACATTGAATTCTTCCCGGGTATGGTCTTTTTTGATTATATGGATCATTTTGAAACCCTTCCTTCCATTTGGGGGTTGCTTTTATTATACCATACCAGATATAGCGCCTGCATCGGGGAAAATCTACAAAATACGCGGCGTGGATTTGACAAAATTCAGCATCCGGAAAACCGGGACGCATGGAAGCCCTGCCGGCGCTCCTCGCGACAGCTTACAGGGAGCGAGCGTGCCGGAAGGGGCGGGGGCGAGTTGAAGCTCGCCGATGGAGCCAAAGAGCGCGGCGCGGCGCGCAGGAAAGCGTATCCGGCAGCGCGATCGGGAGTGCATCAGGCGGCGAGGTGGAAAGTGCAGCGATCGACTGCCGAAAACCGGAGTACCACTTGGAAGGTATAAAGGCGATGGTGCGGTAAGGGGGGCGGCCGTTTAGGGCCAGAGCGTGCGGGGATCCAATCCATAGACCTGTTTCAGTTCCAGCAAGGGGCTGTTTGCCAGATCGTGCGGTGTGACGATCCGTCCGCCGTTGCTGTCGAGGTCATGGCCGAATGCGCGATAGGCTTCCCAAACGAGGTGCGCGCAGTGGGTCGAGGAAGGAATATCTTCACAATGCTTGCCGGAGAGCAGGCCGGCGGTCAGCCCATAAGGCACGCCGCAAAGCCGTTCACAGGCTGTGGAAGCGATCTGCGCGCGTTGCCCGGCGCTGGCGCCGCGTAGGCGGAATACCAATACGGCTGGATAGGTTTCCCACTTCCCGATCCCTTGCAGGCAGGAATCCTGGCCTAATACGACCGATTCCAGCGTCAGCCCTTGGACTGCGTCCACGACAAGAGCGGCATGTCCATTCCGCCAGCCGTAGGTATGGGAACAGGGGGTGATCAAAATATCACCGTCTTCGAGTGCGATAAGATGCGTGCCGTGCGAGGTATGTTCTTCGGCGGAAATCGGGGTATTCGGGGTGCAGGCGATCGTTGGAGCGGTAAAAAAGTCGGTTTGCGCCTGCAAGATCGTTGCGATTTGTCCTGTAGCGCGTAGGGTATCGATTGCATAGGCGGAAAGCCCGGTTTGCAGGAGCAAGGTTTGATAATCCGCGCTGGAAAGCTGTTCTTCTGCAAGTATCGTAGTAAGGTCGAGCTTGTCATAATCGGGGGACCAGTGCGCGCCGGACTCAGCGGCGGCGGCCCAAAGCTGTAATGCGCAAAACACCGCGGCAGCTGTAAAAGCTGCCGCCCGCCATTTTCGCCCGCCAGGCCGCATGCTATCACCCCATTTCCCTGGTGCTCCATCCTGCCGGAAATCGAACTTGTCCTTGGGCGGGATTTCCGCATGTTACTGTCCTTGCCCTGCGAAAATCCCGCTCCAGGTCCAAATCCGATTCCTGACCGGATGGAGCGCGCTAGATTACTATGCCAGGAAAAAGGGCTGCCTATACGCAAATGGGAATAAGCGAACAAAAAAACTGCGTATCTGCCCGATGGACAGAGTACGCAGCGCTTGATTGGGCGGGACGCCCCCTACCCGCACGCGGATATATTTTCCCAATTTCCAAAGCGAAACGATCCTTGCTGTAATCCGCATCCCCATACGGGGGACGATTGTGGAGGAAGATCCCAGCGTGGCCTTCCGGCAGCGCGAGCATGTTGCCGTCAAGACGGACAGGCAGCCCGGCGCGGAGCGCATGCACTACATTGGCAAGCTGTTTGTCAGATAACACGCGCGGTGCTGAAGGGAGTATTCGATTACCGATGCATACAGACGTCCCGGATATGCTTTCCGTGGTATTTCATAAAGTAAGCAGCGCGGTGTCCGGTTCCGGGGAACGGCGCAAGCCTAGCCCGAAGGAACCGTCATGGCAAACAGAACAAGCAGCGCCTCGGCCTTGGCAAAATACAGCCGTTTCATGCGCATGTCCCCCTTTTAATATTCGGTTTTTGCGGGGGATTGTTCAGCGTGTCGGAACGATTTCGACCCAATAATTATCTGGATCGTTGATGAAATAAATGCCCATTTTTTCATTTTCAAAGCAAATGCAGCCCATTTCCTGATGCTTTTTATGGGCGGCGTCAAAATCATCTACCTGCATTGCCAAATGGAATTCATTATCCCCGAGGTTATAGGGGCGATCCCAATCGCGCAGCCAAGTCAATTCCAGCTTATGCGGGGTAACGCCATCGCCAAGGAAAACGATAAGAAAGGAACCATCTTCCGCAGCGGTGCGGCGGGTTTCGGTTAAACCGAGCGCATCCCGATAGAATGCGAGCGAACGGTCGAGGTCACGGACATTAAAATTATTATGCGCAAATTGAAATTTCATGGGATCAGTCCTCCTTTTTTGGTAATCCAAGCATACCATACATGGATAAAATTTGCAAGCGCAAAAGGGACAGAGCCGTTAAAAAGTAGGGTTTGTCAAGCGTTTTGTGTATATAAATTTATGGAAGCCGCTTGGTTGAAACCGAAATCCCTGAGGAAATGTTTTATACGGGAACAGCATCCGATTGAGGGACGAAAGCCAAAAGATCTGATCTTCCGGCAGGCCATAGGCGGAAACTATGGTATAACATAAAAATGATGTATTACCTTTCGCAGGCCCTTCCGCTGTATAATCAGGAACGGAAGGAGGCGGTCTTATGCCGGCTTATGCGATCGGTAATTTTTTCATGTATTCGGTCGTGAATGCGTTCACGCCGGGACCGGGAAACATTCTGGCGCTCAACGCGGTTACAAATTATGGATGGAAAAAGGGGAAACCTTTGTTCTTCGGGATCTTTACCGGATACTATGTGGTGCAGATCCTCTGCGCGGTTTTTGTCTTTGGCATCAGCACTTTCTTACCCCCGGTCCTGGGGGCAATGAAGTATATCGGGGCAGCCTATATCCTTTGGCTCGCGGTACATATTGCGTTGGCCCGTCCGGATGAGGGAAGCGAGGAGAAATCTGCATCCTTCGCAAAGGGGTTCCTCCTGCAATTCGTCAATGTGAAAATCTATCTGTTCGGGATCACGGCGCTGACGGGATATGTCACCGGTTACAGCACCTCGCTTTGGGTGCTTCTCCTGTCTGAGATCGTCATTGCTACGATCGGGACGATCGCAACCTCGACATGGATCGTCTTTGGGATGCTGATACAACGGGTTTATCAAAAATATTACCGCCCGGTCAATATTTTTCTTGCCCTGACCCTATTCGAGTGCGTTTACAGTATGCTGAAATAAATATACATGGTAAACAGCCATGCGAAAATCAAGCATGGAAATTGCCGGTCGATCGAACAGGGCGTCACCAAAATTACAGCGGCGAAAACGAAAGCAAAACTCCGCAAGATAGCTGGAAGGATTTTCTTTGGGAAGGCCATGATACGTGCCGGGAATAAACGCCTTTGCAATGTGCTTTTGGGCAAAGCCACTAACGGATTTCTGCCGGATATTCGCTGCCGTTTGCATTTTCAAATACAGGGGATTTCCGTTCGGATCCAACGATAAAGCGACGAAAACCTTCGTCTTTTCGGTTCGCCGGCCGCGCTTTTACCTGCCGTTGGATCACCGAAAAAAGCATCATCGAATTCAATAACGCCTTCCGGTTGATGCGAATCATCCCAATTTTCCATGGCTTTGCGAATGCGGGTCAACATATACCATGCCGTTTTGTACGTCGCTCCAATTTGTGATTTCAGCTGCAATGCGGAAATTCCTCTCTTATCGTTCCTGATCAAATACATCGCCAGAAACCATTTGGTCAGCGGTGCATGCGTGCGATGCATAATTGTACCGGCAGTTACACTTACTTGATGTCTGCACTGATATTTCCCGTTCGACAATTCGTATGCGTGGCGTCCCCCGCATTTCGGGCCTACGAATCCATTCGGCCAGCGAAGTGCAAACAGACGCTCTCTGCACGGTTTCCCGGTTCCGAACCGCTTAATGAATTCCGGAAGCGACATTTTCCTTCTCTTACTCGTTTTTTCGCACTCTTTTCAGGTTTCTTCCTTTCTATTATACCCCTTTTTGTTGTTTGCGTAAAGCTGTCTTAAAGGGATAGTTATGTATCAGAATACCGATAATGTGTAGCCGGAAAGGCGTAAGTCCAATTTCTGGACTTACGCCTTTTTGCGATTAAAACCAGTTTGATTTTATTATGCGGCTTTTTCGGGCTTGCTGCCGGAACGGGCCCATTTTTCAATTCATGCGTCGGCTGCCCATATGGATTCTGCTGCACTCGCTGTTAGAACCTGTATTCACAAGCGTTTAAATAAGTTGTGGAAATGAGATATCTTGACGAAGGCTTCTTCGGAAGAAATAGTGATT
>CAJUGU010000035.1 GCA_910586105.1 uncultured Eubacteriales bacterium
CTATTTTTTCTCATTTTCGCTGTCCGAGTTTCTCAAAAATTTTGTCGCGCTACAGCCGGTCTCCTGCCACTGCCGTTTGAGTGCGCTGCGATCAATTTTCTGCATACGATTGCGCGGAAGTTCCTGAATTGGGATATACTGTTTCGGGAGTTTATACCGTTCCAACCGTCCGGCAAGGAATTTCATCAGGGCTTCTTCTTCAAACGCCGCCCCATCCGGCACAACATACAGCACGGGAATCCATCCAAACATCCCCTCCGGGTCCTCCACGCCAATGCAGGCGCACTCTCGAACGCCCGGGAATTGCTGCGCAGTGTTTTCCACCTCGACAGGGGAAACCTTTTCGCCGCCGACGTTGATAATATCGTCCGCACGGCCAAGCATATGGATAAATCCATCTTCATCCTGATAAACCATGTCATTGGTATATAACCAGCCGTCAACCAGCGTTTCCGCTGTCAGTTCCGGCTGTTTGTAATAACCCGCCATCTGCATTGGGCCGCGCAGCGCCATGCGGCCTGCTGTATTGATATCATGCGCCTCCGTAGGATTTCCGTCCAAATCAACCGTTTTGAAATCGATTCTCACAGCCGGCCGTCCAATCGTATCCAGCTTGTCCGGGTGCTCGGAATACTTCAAAAATACCGCCCCGCCGGTTTCCGTAGACCCCCAGGTATTATACAGCTCAGTTTTGGGGAACAATGCCAGCAGCCTTTGCTTCATATCCGCCGGAAGCGCGCCCGCGCCGACTTCAATATAGCGCAGATTCCCCAAAACTTTGCTAAAACGGTCGCCCATTTGGCGAGAAAGCATTTCCAAGGAAGCCGGTACGCTCGCAAGCGCAGTACACTGGTATTTTTCAATGTTTTCTTCCAAGTCCTTCGCAAAGGTAAACCCGTTTTGCAGGATAACGGAAGCACCTGCATACAGCGCCGCACGCAGTACACGCAGCCCGAACGAATGGTTCAGCGGCAGCGGCAAAAGCAAGCAGTCCTCCGCCTTTACACCTATATTTTGATATGTATTCCAGGTATTTGCATAAAGGATTTCGTAGGTCAGCATAACGCCTTTTGGCTTTCCCGTGCTCCCAGTCGTAAATAAAATTTCACCGAGCGCATCCGTTTTTGGCAGCGAATACGGAATACTGCCCTTCGCCTCTTGCGCATTTTCGCAGAACTCCTTTAAAGATATTTTTGGCACACCTTCGCTGTTCATTTTTGCGTCAGTTAAAACCAGTTTGGGCTGCACAAATCTGCAAAGCTCTTGAAGGTTTCCGGGTTTTGCAGACTTATCCACCGGAACCGAAACTGCCCCCAAATACTGCACTGACAACATTGCAAGAATGAAATCCGGCTTGGAGACGGCAGACAGCATCACCAGATCGCCGCTCTGAATCCCATAATTTTCTTTCAAGTTTTTGGCTCCGGACGAAATCCGTTTGCTTAGCTCGCCATAAGTCATCCGCTGGCTTTTCAGCGCAACCGCCAGCTTTTGCGGATTCGTTTTTCCATGCGCCAGCACGGCTTCTACAATGGTTTCCATCTCAGTTTGCCAGCCTTTCCACCATTGCCGCCATTGCGTCCAACGAATTAAAGTTCTCCTCGATGATATCCTCATAAGGGATAGAGATTCCAAATTCCATCGACAATGCCGCAATAATGATTGTCAGCGTCAGCGATTCTAAAATGCCATCCGTCACCAGTTCATTCGATGCGGTAAAGTCAATATCCGGGCATTCGCTTTCCAGCAGTTTTTGAATCTTTTCTTTCATAAGTAACCCCTCACCTTTCGATCAATATTGCATGTATACAAACGAAGCGGCATCATAGCCAGGCCCGTAAATACCAAAGATCACGATTGCAAAAAAGGCGGTATAATAGATCATCCACCGAAATACGATATTACTGCGCGCAATTCGCTCCCGCACCGGACCACGCTCCTGAAGCATCGAAACCGCCCACAGGATGAAAATGCAAACTATCGCCAGAATAAAATTGGGGCGGTCTAACCCGAGCGTATAAAGCGAACCGTCAAAAAAATGCTCTGGATGGAACCGCGTAAGGATGCCTTGAAAAACCTGTACAGAGCGGTTAAGGTCTCCGGGGATTGTGAGAATCCGGCTGATTACAAACAGGGAAAAGGTGCGTACCATTTGGAAAACCTTCCAGCTTCCAGCCTTCGTATTGATGTGCAGCGCTTCCGTCAGCTTTTTCAGTTCTGGCGCAAATACGGTGGAACTGATAATCAATATACCCCAATAAATGCCCCAGGCAATGTAGCTCCAGCCTACGCTGTGCCAAATGCCGGTCAGAATCCAAACGACAGCCGACGGAATGACCGTCATGACCGCTCGTCCAGCCCGTATGCCGAACCGCTCCCGTACTTTCTTGGAAAAGCCGATCAGTTTTGGCGAGATTGCCAATGGCATATAAATATAATCTTTGAACCATGTTCCCAGCGTAATATGCCATCTCCGCCAAAATTCCGCTGCGGATCGGGAGAAAAACGGATGGTTGAAATTCGTTTCCAGCCGTAAACCGAGGATTTGCGAAAAGCCGCCAATGATGTCCATACAGCCGGAAAAGTCACAATATAGCTGGAATGCTCCAAAGATCGAAGCTATCAAAAGGTGCGCGCCGGATTCCCCTGTGACATTTCCAAACACGGTGTTTACGAACAAGGCGAGCCGGTCAGCAATCACCATCTTTTTAAAGTAGCCCCACAGCATCAGCTGTAAGCCAAAGCACAGTTCTTGATAATGAAACGAGTGCTCCTGCGCAAGCTGCGGCGCAAGGTCTTTATGGCGGGCGATCGGCCCCTGCAAAATCTTCGGGAAGTAAATCGCGAACAAAAGCAACCGCAGGAAGTTGGTTTCCGCCCGGTCTTTTTTCCAATACACGTCAGCCAGATAGGACAGGAGCGAGAAGGTATAATAGGAGATACCCAGCACAGAAATAATTGGAGCGTTTGCTGTTCTGCCGCCGAAAAACAGATTTGCAATGCCTTGTATCAGGAATGCGCCTACTTTTGCGTAAATCAGCAGGAGCGCCAGCGCCGCTGACATCCATAGCAGAATGCTGCGGGCTTCCGTTTTACGCTCCGCTGGGGCACCCCCCTCTGACGCGTCATAGATGCTTTGTATCCATCGCGCGGCGAAATAGGCAATCACCGTCCCTAGGATGACAAAGAGAAAGTGTTCTATGCCATATGTGGCATAGAACATAACGCTGGCCAGCGTTAAAATCAGCCATTGGAAGCGTCTCGGAAAACTATAATAAAGAAAGATGATAGCCGCCGAAAATAAAACAAAAAATGCACTCGCTAAGTTCATACTTGTTACCACCCATCAAAGCAAAGTGCGGATTCATAATCTCTCAGAAGAAGGATCCCTCTCGCGTAATCCCGTGAACAGTATTTTGCCATATCGTATGTATTAAAGACAACGCTGTCGATCACCAAGCCTGTTTCATGGTCATACACAACAAAATTTAATCCGATCTGTGACATGGCATATTCCTGGCGGTCAACTGTAACGGAAGCGCCTGGATCTTTCATCCATCCATTCCTGCTGTGGATTTCAACATCCACATTCGCAATCTCAGCCTGGTATGCGATCTCATAATCTGAAACCGCTTCGTATATGGTTTTTCCCTCCGAGATCACACCTACATAAGAATCACGGCCACCGCCTTGGTCAATCAATTCCAGTCCCAATTCCTTCAGTAAACCATAGTCCTCCGGCGTAAGCCCTGAAATATAGTCGTCTGCTGCCGCAATCAAGATAGTGCTGTCATTCTTCCTTTTCCGAAGCATATCGATATACTCGCCGAAAACGTCCGTTGTTTGAAGCTCCATCATCGAATATACCTTTTCATATTTCTGCAAGAATTCCGAATAAAGTAAACTACTCCGGCTTTCAGCCAAATTATTTTCCAGCAGGTATCCGCCCAGATAATCAGAAATTTTTTTTGCGCCGAATGAATTCAAATGGCATCCCCAATCTAATGTATCTGTCACAAACGATACCAAAGGCTCACAGCCATACAGCATATCTAAAAACAGCAAATTATTGTCCGCTGCAATCGATGAAATGATAGATGACTTCACCGGCGTCCATGCCGGCTCATACCATTGCGGAACCTGCATTGTTGGGATCTTAATCAGGAGCAGCCTGCTGCCATGCTCTTCACAAAGCCTTCTAATCTCCTTTAAAAATTTCAGATTTTCTTCTGTTACAGAAGGCGTATACAAAGCCTCGCAAATCGTATTTTGGGAAAACACGCCGTCAGCTGATTCTGTCAGCATCCCCGAATGATAGTCTGAAAGCATTTGTGTTTCATACATAACATCCTCAATAGAATAGGGGGATGAAACGATACGGTTGATCATATGCTGACCGTTTGTATAAAGATTTCTGCTCTTGGGCTGGAAATTATCTTTTGTGATCCCTACCCATCTGGAATGATACTTTATAATAGGAAACATTACCGAAAACAGCCCGTCGCTTTCTCCTGTTGCCATCCCCGCTCTCAGATACTCTTTTGCCATCCTATATTTCAATGCCCCAAACTCCAAATTATCCAAGATATATCTCCAGTAAGGAAGAGTGACCTCCGAAAACATGGTAGACACATCCAATACAACCGTTTGGGGACAATGCGTTTCATAAATTTTTTCAAGCAGGAAATAGCTTCCCGCAACGGGCTGTTGAGCAGTCGCCATTACATAGGAAAGAATGCCATAGTTTTTGTACAGTTCCATGGGCGATACGCCGCAATATACATGACTGCTGCCAAAAAAAACCACATCCAGTTCATCCACAGCTAAAGCATCGATACCATGGATCGTACGTTCGGTATCGCTTATAGCTATATTCGTCAGTCCTGCATCATTCCAATCAGGCGTCAGGAGTTTCTGTATCCATCCGAATTGGATACTTCCTATCGTCATGAATATCAAAACCTTCAATATGAATTTTCTCTTCATGTTCTCATCCTATCCGTCATTCCCAGTGGAAAACGCCATTTTCCATGCGATAAAAGAAATACTTATTACAAAACGCAATCCGCTCACCGCCCATGAAAGCATAGTACCGATTCATAATCCTTTGTGAGAGAATTTCCAGATGAGTATTCGGTTTCAACGATTCACTATCTAAAACCGTCCAATCAATCCTGCAATGGCATCTGGTTAATTCTGTGTGGGAACGCGGAAAACTGCTATATCGAGGGAGAGTGGCTGCGCTACACCTACGTCTCCTCTGATTTTATTCCTGCTTGAAAATAATCATTTTGCTCGCTGCATAATTTAGTATAATAACAAGTATATTTGATATTATCTTCCACACGGTTGAAGCGGCTGACATTTTATCAACCGCAATAAACATAATTGCGATATCCAATATCCCTGTCAGCAGACGGCATCCAAAAAACGCTGTAATCTCGTGCTTCAGCACATTTAATTGGAATGATTTGCTTTCAAAGACAAACAGCTTATTCGTAATATATGCGAACAAAACAGCCGCAATCCACGCAATTACGGTAGATGGGACATTTGAGATCCCAATTTGTTGATAGCATACAGAATACACCACCACATTTACAATCGTTGTACATACGCCAAAGAAAATGTAAGAAAACAGGCTCTTATATTTATTGATAAGCAAATTAAACATTCTATGCCCACTCCCTGTATCAGCTGTTCAGCTCATTTTTGCACATTTCCAGCGCGGAGGCAATTACCGCATCCATATCATAATATTGATACGCGCCAAGCCTTCCGCCAAAAATAACTTTTTTCTCTTTTTCGGAAAGGCTTTTGTAACGCTCATAGAGCGAGACATTTTTTGCGTCGTTTACGGGGTAATAAGCTTCCTCCCCCGTCTTCCATTCCGAGCTATACTCGCGGCTGACGACCGTTTTGGGCAGATCATTTCCCTTTGCGTCTTTTCCAAACTCAAACCACTTATGCTCAATAATCCGGGTCCAGGCTGTGTCCTTATCTGTATAATTTACGACCGCATTTCCCTGGAAGTTCGGCTTGTTTAAAATCTCGGTTTCAAATCGCACGGATCGATATTGCAGCGGACCCTCGCAATATCCAAAATACGCATCAATCGCGCCTGTGTATATGATTTTATCCGCAATCGATTCATATGCAATTCTATTACTTAAATATTCTGTGCCGGTCCGTACTTCGATTCCATTCAGCATCCGCTCAACCATCCTTGTGTAACCGCCAACCGGAATTCCCTGATACAATGCGTTAAAATAGTTGTTATCAAAAGTTAGGCGTACAGGCAGCCTTTTAATAATGAAGGGTGGCAGTTCTTTGCAGTCACGCCCCCATTGCTTCTCTGTATAACCCTTAATCAGCATTTCATAAACATCCTGGCCTACAAGGCTGATAGCCTGTTCTTCCAGATTCTTCGGGTCTGTAATGCACGCCGCCTTTTTCTGCTCCTCGATCTTAGCCATTGCTTCTTCGGGGGTTATGACTCCCCACATTTTATTGAACGTATACATATTAAATGGAAGGGAATAGAGCTCGCCCTTGTAATTGGCAACCGGTGAATTCGTAAACCGGTTGAATTCAGAAAATTGTGCAACGTAATCCCATACATCCCTGTTATTCGTGTGGAAAATATGCGCTCCGTACTGATGCACATGGATGCCCTCAATTTCCTCCGTATAGACATTACCAGCAATATGAGGACGCTGATCGATCACAAGGACTGATTTTCCTGCCAAATTCGCTTCATGTGCGAAAACCGCGCCATATAAGCCAGCCCCTACGATCAAGTAATCATATTTCATTTCATTCACCATCCGAATGCTGCCTCTATGCGTTGTGCGGAAGATTACAGCATCCGCTTCCTTTTTTACTCATTTTCATCCGCAATAACATGCCTGTAAACAACAAATATGCTCTATCAAGAATCCCGGCTCACTTTGCCGGAGCTGGAAGGATTCTCTCCTACGCACCCTGCTGCAAAGTCTGTCTTCTGCAGGGACAGATTCATTATATTCCAGATCCATCACGGGGGGGGGGGTCGATCTCCTTTCGGAGTTTGTAAAAATCCCCAACGGCTTTCCATCCAATTTTTATAATCCGTTTAAAATTGATGGAATTTGTTCCCCCCTGCCGTGGCTTAAATGTGATATTGATAAAGTGAACCTTTTCCTTAAAATAGACAAAATAAGTTGTAAGCATTATATTCGGAAGATTGAAATCCTTTGGCAGCTTGGGGAGATATTTGCTTACCAAGCTGGTAGACATTAAGCGGAACGGCGCATTCGCATCTTCAATTCTTACTCCAAATATAATCCGCTGCAACAAGCAAACTGTATTTTCAACAAATTTCCGGTCCTTTCCATCTCCCCTCACCGCTCGGTTGCCAATGACTGCGTCATAGCGACCCCGGTTTTCCCAGAACGCTTCAAATTCCTCCGGATTGGTCTGCCCATCAGAATCGGTCTGAAAAACATACTCGGCTCCGTGCTGGATTGCATAATTGTATCCAAGGAGGATTGTGGCGCCATGCCCGCCATTCTCCTTGGTAATGGGCTGGAGCAGCGGTCTTGTCTGTGCAAGCTCCCGCAGGGCCTGATAAGTATTGTCCTTGCTGCCATCATCGATAACAACAAGCCTTGAACGCCCGCTTCCACTATGTTTCTCTACCACTGGATACCATTCGTTGACGCATCGTTCAATATTCTCTTCCTCGTTGTAAGCAGGAATCACAATATAAAGTGAATCTTTTGATACTTTCATTCAAATCCGCCTTTCTCGTTAAAACCGAACCACAAAATCCGAAGAGGTCGAAACCCGGGTATATGACGGACTCCGTTTGTCACTGCTTTCATTACGATCCTCCTTAGTCCATATTTTTCTCCTCTGCCAGGGTTTTCACCAATCGGAAGGCGCTTCCGGCAGAACCGATCCCGTCTGCTGCCAGAATGGAAAGCAAAGGATAAAAAACGCATTTATACCTTGGCTGTACCTCGGACAGCATCAATAAAAGGATAAAGCCAAAAATCGTGACCGCACAATAAAATGTCAGCCGTTTATCATTCATAACCAGACTTTTGAACGCGGCAAACATGATAAATGTAGCGCACAGCAAATACCATATTTGATTGAATGGAGCGAAGAAGTCTCTCCACGCCGCAAGCCCGGGAAGGCTGTTGTCGTTCACTGTCATATCAACCATTCCGGTGTAATCATCATTACCAAAACTGTACATCAACTTATCCCTGAAAAATCCATAATTTAGATGACCGGATTCCGAGATATCTGTCCGCAAGTCCTCATAAAAGACATCGTTTACATAAGCAAAATCATAACCGCTTTCTCGCATCATGCCTGTATAACGGTTATAAATTTCTGGTGTGAAAAACCCCTTTGAAGCAGACGCCATGCCTATCGTCATATAATAGCTTTGAGGGGAATCATTCAGCGGCGCCCCGTAAAATGATTCCATCAGGTTACGACACAGGAAGTTTGTCGAAAGGAATGCGGACAGGATAATCACTCCGCACGCGCGCAGATAATCGCCTTTCCGTTTACGAAAGGAAGCGCAAACCTTTCTCCAGTTTTCAGCAAGCAGGAGAAAGGCCACAATTGCTAGGGCAATCAGCATGACGGGCACAACATTCTTGAAGAAGTTGGAAAAGGCCAGAAGCGCCGCTGCGGCAGCGGCAAATGCACATTTATGCAGTAAAACCCTGCTAGAGTACGCCTGATACGCCAGCTTTGCAGAACAGCATGACAGGAACACGAACAGGAACTCCGGCGACAGCACAATCAGGTATTGCATGAAGGATGGCCAGCCCGCAAAGAGCAACGCAGCGCGAACGGCTGTTTTAGCCGGTATAAAATGCCGTGCAGTATCATATAGCATTGCGGCGGAGGCGGAGACCATGACCGCATTCAGTGTGATCCCGGTCAGTTCGTTTGCCCCAAAGACTGCATGGAAAAACTTTAATACGATCGGATACATGGCCCAGTTCGAGAAAATAACGCTTTTTTCCGCAAATTCGCCAAATGACTGGAACGATGTCATGAATGCATCCTGATAGTCATAAATCTGAATCGTATTTTGTCCCATGAGGAAAATGACCACCAGATTAACAGCAAGGCTGATCCGGAAAATAACGCGCCCCCGCTGTTCCTCGCGCACCTTATGGAATAGCAGATCTGCGGCGGCAATCACCCCCCAGAAATATATACATGCCAAGGCGATCCGATCCAATGAAAAAAGATAGCCAGAAGTGGGGCACCATTTCAGGCACAGAACCCATATGGCACAGAACAATATACTGGCGGTTCCCCAGAACAGGCCCCGCATCATAGCCGGAAACGTAAGGCTGTGACGCGCCCGGAAGCGCTTTCGAATCTTTTCAAACATTCCGTATAATCTCCGCATTCAAAACCTCCTGCCCGCTGAAATGCGTCATCCCTAAACAGGCTTTGTTTCTCATCCGACTGACCGCGACAGCTCGATCGATACCTTATCCTTTGCAGATTCCATCGCGCGTCGCAGTTCCTGATCCGTACTGCAATGGAGAACCAATGTCCCGAGCGTTTCATTTGCCCCGGTAAAACAGCGCACTTCATCGCCCGGCTTTACCCAAAGGTCGGTTTCAACAACCCAGCGCCGGAAAGGCTCCTCTATATACAGTTCTTTGAAAATCCCGCTTTCATTGCTGTGCAGGATGATCTCCCCCCAGTGTCCGTGGTAAACCGGATCTGTCATCCGCGGGACAGGCATCCCCAACGCGGCTTTCACCGATGCCATGACCAGGTCCTGCCCACTTGCCAGCTTCAGGAGTTCTGCGAGCCTGTTCCCGCCGGCCCGTGGCGTGCATTCCATGATGTAGGCTTTCCCATCCGCTCCCATCCGGGTTTCGACGTTGTAAATCGTGGCGCCCATATTCAACAAACGGATCAATCTTTGCAGTTCAGACCGAAGCTCCTTCTGAACCCTGGCAGGCATACTGGATGGCCAGACATATCCTGCCGGTGTGTATGGGTTATCCGCCTCGGCATCAAACAGTTGGTCATTGAACGAGCAAAAAACCAGCTCGCCATCCACGGAAAAACTATCCGTATCGGTGGAGAACCCTTTGCTCTCAATAAACTCCTCCATGATGAACTCATTTGTCAGCGAATATTCCAGCGCGTACCGGGCGGCAGCTTCAATATCTTCCCTGTGGTCCACCCGGCGGACACCCTTGCTGCCAGCTGAATCAACAGGCTTGACGATCACTGGGAAATGAAAGGTATCCATCGCGGTAGCCGCGTCTTCAGGATTTCGGAAACTCTTTGAAAACGGCGTATTGAAACCGTGCTCCCGCAAAAAAGCGCGAAACCGGCCTTTGTTTTGCAGCAGCGCGACAGACTCATAGGGGCTGGTGGGCAGGCCCAGATGTTCTGCGGCATATGCCGCCGCCGTCACGCCTGGATCCGTCGCATAGGACAGGATGCCATCCACCCGGAGCTCAGAAGCCAATGACAGAACCGCTTCTTTATCAACAATGCTGATATTCCGGTATTCGTCGGAATACCGATGCGCAAAATTATTGGGCAGATAATCCGCAGTGATAACATATACGCCCAATTCATGCGCTGCCCTTATTGCGGGAATCAAATAGCGGCTTCCCCCCAATAATAATAATTTTTTCACGATGCAGCCTCCAATTTCATATGATGCGCTATGCGTTTGAGTCAGTCGAAAAGCTTAACTTTTTCCCATATCAAATGGGCGATTCTCATGATCAGGAAATAAAATGGGCAGTGTACTATTGTAAAAACAAGCACTGCGAAAAGGCAAAATTTGTAGCTGCGTCCAAGATACAGTCCATGAACGATTCTCCATGCGCTGATATGGTTTAAATACACTGCCAGAGATACGGGAGCGAGGTTTTTCAAAGCCGGTACACGAAACAATCCTGAAATATAACTGGCTTCACTGAAGGATATTGCAACCGCAACGGGCATTAGAAGCATAACCGCATATGCCGGCTCCGCGCTGCATCGCGGCGAGAACCAGACGTAAAAGATCAGTCCGTATAGTAGAATCTCCAGCGCCGTGACGGTAGCCCGGCAGGCTTTCCCCGTGCGCTGCCGGAGCTTTTCCGCAATCATCCAGCTGACCGCACCAAAGCTCATCCCCATCACCGCAAGAACAATACCACCGGAAACCAGGCCATAATACTGCCAGAAGGCAAAGTAATGATTTTCCTGGTTAAAACACCACGCGTATGTAAAAATAGCCGTAAGAGGCGCAAAAATATAGATGTAAAATTCCCTAGATCTGGAGAGGAGATAATAAAGCGGCAGCATAACAATCAGCATCGCCGAGATATACCAAGCTGGCGCGTTCAGCAAAAAATTGTCCAGCGAGGTTGCTGACAGGAACAGGGCCTGCGTGAGGATTTGGACCCCATCGACCAGGAAAAGCCGTTCCCCCTGTCTGAAAAGGAACAAGCGAAAAATCAAAAAATTAAGGAATAGCGCGCTCAAATATGGATTCATAAGGCTTTTTAAGCGCCTTGTCACATATTCCGACGCTGCCTTTGCAGGGGAAGCAGAATCAGGCTGCCGCTTCGCTTGGCTGTTGACCATGAGCATTCCTGAAACAATAAAGAAAAAGAACACTCCCCACCAGCCCGCAGCATGTGGTATTACAAATTTTGTGTTATTCCCGATGAAGGCATCTGTATGCGAGACCAGTACGATGAGCGCGAAAAACAGCTTCATCACGTCAAGCTGATAGCTCCTACCGGAGGCTTGCATATACAGTACCTCCTGTCAGGACAGAATGATATCACAGATCCGATCCGCGTCCTGCGGGGAGAGTCCCGCATAAAGCGGCAGCGTCAGCACGCGATTCGCAAAATAGTGGGATATCGGCGTTTTTTCGGCCGGATAAGCATCCCCATAGCATTCTGCGCTATCAACAGAGGGATAAAAATACCTTCGCGCAATCACATCATGCTCCGCAAGCAGGGACAAAACCTCTTCGCGGTTCCGTTTGTAACCATCAAAAATCACGGGGTAATAAGCGTAATTATATGTAACGCCGGGCTGCGGCTTAATCAGCCGGATCCCCTTTACATCCGACAGCCGCTCACTGTAGCAGTCAGCAGCCAGCTTACGTTTTGCGATTTCCCCCTCGATATGGCGAAGATTACAGATTCCCATTGCTGCCTCGAATTCATTCATGCGGGCGTTGGTGCCAATGTAACCGATTGTGTCATTCCCGGTAAAGCCAAAGTTTGTGATATTGTCGATCGCATGAAAGCGCCCCGCATCGCGGAAGGCGACAATGCCGCCCTCAATCGTATGGAATACCTTGGTAGCATGTGTGCTGAACATGGATGCGTCCCCATAGTTCCCGACGCCGACTCCGTTAATCGTTTCGGCAAAGGCATGTGCAGCATCATAGATCACAGTAAGCCCGTGCCGGTCGGCAATCTTTTGAATGGCTTCCACATGGCAGAGATATCCATAAACATGGGTCGCGACGATTGCCGACGTCTGGTTGGTGATTAACGCCTCGATCTTGTTTTCATCAATCGTCAAATCTTCCTCGTTAATATCGCAGAATACCGGTTTCAGCCCGCTGCGGATAATCGCATGGGAGGTAGAAATATGCGTAAACGGCGTTGTAATGGCTTCGCCTTTGATGCCGGAAGCCTGAAGCGCAACCTCCATCGCGACATGCCCATTGGCGAACAGCGCAACATGAGGAACCCCCATATGCTTCTTCAGCTGCTCCTCAAACGCACGGTGAATCCCCCCTCGGTTGGAGAGCCAGCGGGATTCCCACATTGGCTTGATCGCTTCACAGTATTCCTCAAAAGAAGGCATAGACGATCTTGTTACGGGTATCATAAGCATTTCCTCCAATCAAATTAAAAATTGCAGTCACTGTCCCGGAGCAGCGGCGCATTCCGGTCCTTTTCCGACACAATCATCCTGTTGGCGCCCCAGGGGATATCCAGTTCTGGGTCAAGATAAGAAATTGTACGGTCGTGCTCCGGGGAGTACAAATTATCAACCCGGTATTCGATCTCCGAATCATCGGTCAAAGAGAGTACGGCATGCCCAAAACCCTGTGGGAGGAACAGCTGCTTTTTGTTTTCCGCGGTCAATTCCACACTGACAAACTGCCGGTAGGTCGGCGACTGCTTCCGCAGGTCAATGGCATAATCCCGCACACGGCCCCTTGTGCAGCGGACAAGCTTGGCCTGCGCGTGCGGGTAGTTCTGAAAGTGGATCCCTCGCAGCACGCCCTTTTGTACGGATGCAATATGATTATCCTGTACAAATGCACACTGGATACCAAACGCGGAAAGATTCCTGGTCGAATAGCTTTCCATAAACCAGCCCCGCTCATCATAAAATGTCCTGGGGGTCAGGATCAGCACGCCTTCCAGGCATGTTTTTTCACACTCCATCTGTTTGATTCATCTCCTGCCTATTCTGATACATTCTCTGGTAATCATTCTGATATTCCCCGTTCCTGATGCTTTCCCACCATTCACGGCGCTCGAAATACCACTGGATCGTCTGCTGGATCCCATCCGCAAATTGGGTCTGCGGAAACCAGCCCAGCTCTTTCTGCATCTTCGCCGGGTCGATTGCATAACGCAGGTCATGCCCCTTCCGATCTTCCACAAACGTGATAAGGCTTTCCGGTTTGCCCAGCGCCTTGCAGATCAGTTTCACAATATCGAGATTTTTCATCTCGTTATGGCCGCCGACATTATAGGTCTCGCCAACTTTTCCATCCCGGATGATCCGGTCGATCGCACGGCAATGGTCTTCTACATAGAGCCAGTCGCGCACATTTTCCCCAGCACCGTAGACCGGAAGCGGCTTATCCTCCAAAGCGTTTATAATCATAAGCGGTATCAGCTTTTCCGGGAACTGGAAGGGCCCGTAGTTGTTTGAGCATCTGGAGATCGTAACCGGCAGCCCAAAGGTACGGTAATACGCAAGTATCAGCAAGTCCGCGGCGGCTTTTGAAGCGGAATAAGGGCTGGACGCACAAAGCGGCGTCTGCTCTGTGAAGAAAAGATCGGTTCTATCCAGCGGCAGGTCGCCATAGACCTCATCGGTCGATACCTGATGGAATCTTCCAGTCCCGAATTTTCGGCAGGCATCCATCAGTACCTGTGTCCCAAGAATATTGGTTTCCAGAAAAACGGATGGATTTTCAATCGAGCGATCAACATGGCTTTCCGCGGCAAAATTTACCACAATATCTGGCGTTTCCTCCTCAAACACCCATTCAATCGCCGCGCTATCTGTAATGGATGCCCGGACAAAACGGAACCGCGGATCGCGCATCACCGGATCCAGGGTTGAAAGGTTCCCTGCATAGGTCAGCGAATCCACGCAGACAACCCGGCAGTCCCGATATTGGTCAAGCAGATAAAATATAAAGTTGCTGCCGATAAAACCGGCGCCGCCTGTTACAAGAATCGTCATTTTATTCCCTCCTCCGCAATCGAAAGGATATACTTCCCATAATCGGTCATCGCCAGTTGTTCCCCCAGCTGGTGAAGCTGCTCCGTAGAAATAAAGCCTTTTCTCCATGCAATTTCCTCAATGCACGCGATATAAAACCCCTGCATTTCCTGAACCGTTTTGACAAAGCCGCTGGCTTTGTGCATCCCCTTGGGCGACCCGGTGTCCAGCCAGGAAATCCCCCGGCCCATCAGCGTCACGGTCAGCTGCCCCCGGTCCAGGTATTCATTGTTGACCGCGGTGATCTCGATTTCCCCACGCGCGGAAGGCGTTACCTTTCTGGCAATCCCAATCACCTGATTATCATAAATATATAATCCCGGGACAGCGTAGCTGGATTTGGGGCAAACCGGCTTTTCCTCTATGGAAAGAACCTTATTCTGTTCGTCAAACTCCACCACCCCGAATTCACGGGGATCCTTCACCATGCAGCCGAAAATAACGGCCCCGCCGTTTTCGACACTTTTTTTCGCGTTTTGCAGCAACAATGACAGGTTTTGGCCATAAAACACATTGTCGCCCAGAACCAGACAGACACTGTCGCTTCCAATAAATTTTTCCCCGACCAGGAACGCGTCTGCCAGGCCGCGCGGCGCTGTCTGTACGGCATAGCGCAGGGAAATCCCCCACTGGGAACCGTCTCCCAGAAGCTTTTGATAATGCGGGAGATCCGCTTCGGTCGAAATAATCAGGATTTCCCGTATTTCCGCCAGCATCAGCACGGAGAGCGGATAATAGACCAGCGGCTTGTCATAAACCGGGAGCAGCTGTTTGCTGACCGCAATCGTGTTCGGGAAAAGCCGGGAACCCGTCCCCCCGGCAAGTATGATTCCTTTCATGTTACATCACCTCTGTGATTCTGCCGATTCGGCCGGCCGCAAACGTCCTTGCAGCCGTTTCCATATCTTTTTTGCCCGGAACCGCCGTTTGCTTTCCGGCGGAAAAAGGACATACAACACCCGTTTTGTCAGTGAGCATTCCAAATCTATCCGGGTAGTTTCCTGAATTCGGCTTCCTTGCTTGCGCAGGAACGTAAGATAGATCCCCAGAAAGCGTTCGCCTAAATACCCATCTGTCCGGTCCGCCACCGCCTCGCCCCGCGCCCCCTTCCTCCGGTCGAACTCCGCAAGGATTGAAAACAGGAGCGGGCAATATTCCTGGAAGTATACGTCCTTCATAAGAAACATATTGCAGAAATAATGTTTTTGCTGTGCCAAATATGTTTCTGTGGCTTCCGAAAGCCAGGGATAGAGTTCTTCCACTACAGTAACAAACAATGCAAGATCCTGCTCCCGATGTCCCCTGGAACTGCAATAATGCTCCGCAACCGTCATGCCCATATCCTCCGGGTAAGGTACCAGCACATCGCATCCGTCAAGCAGCTTCTGTATTTCCCGTTCCGACCGAAAATACCGCTGCTGCTGTCGCTGCTGAATTGTTTTCCTGGCGATGTATTTCCGGGAAACGCTTCCATCAAAACAAAAGAAACGACGATAATGGCAGATGCCGTAATAGTCCGCCTGTTGGTTCTTCCAGACATAATACAACACTGTCAATTCGCAATACGTGTGGTTTTTGGCGGAGATATCCCCCTTGGGGCCAATGTCAGGAAATGCGCCTGGTATCGGGGCGTTCAGCTTTGCACCGCCCTGGATCGGGATGCAAAACGGCGGTACGATTGAAAAATGATTATGACAGCAAAGGGCAATCAACACGGTCGGCTTCATAAGTTCCTCCACTCGAATGCCAGGCTTATGTATATAACTCCAAATCCGCCGCCTGAAGGGCCGACAGGATCACTTCATCCATGTTGCAGTACCGGAATTCCCCGAGGCGGCCTCCAAAGATTACGTTAGGTTCCTGTCTGGCCTTCTCTGCATATTTCCGGTAAAGAATCATATTTTTTTCATCGCGGACCGGATAAAACGGTTCCATACCCGCTCCCCATTCCCGCGGGTACTCCTTTGTAATGACGGTATTCGGCTGCGTTCCGCCGAGAAAGTGCTTATGTTCAATGATACGGGTATACGGAACGTCTTCCGCTGTGAAATTCACCACCGCATTCCCCTGATAATTCGGCTGGGCAATTTCCTCATGTTCAAAACGCAGGCTCCGATATTCCAGCACGCCTTCCGAGCCGCTGAAATATTCATCAATCCGTCCTGTATAAACCGTTTTTTCCGCGATATTCGGATGTGCCGCGATGTAGTCCCGGTAATCGGTGTTCAGAAGTACATCCACGCCCTCCAGCAGCTTGGCAACAAGGCTGTCATAACCTTCCACTGGGACGCCCTGGTATGGGTCGTCAAAATACCGGTTGTCATAGGTAAACCGCAGCGGGATCCGCTGGATAATCGACGCGGGGAGCTGTGCGCAGGGACGCCCCCATTGCTTCTGCGTATATCCCTTTATGAGCTTCTCGTAAAGGGATGTTCCGACCATCAGCAGGGCCTGCTCCTCCAGATTTGCCGGTTCCGAAATCCCGAGGATTGCGATTTCCTCCCGGATTTTTGCTTCTGCTTCCATTGGCGCGGCGGTCCCCAGCACTTGATAAAAGGTATTCATATTGAAAGGAAGGTTATAAAGCGCCCCGTGGTAGTTAGCAAGCGGTTCATTTACGAATGGGTAAAATTGTACAAATTGATTTACATAATTCCATACGCGCGGATTCGATGTATGGAAAATATGCGGGCCATACCGATGTACGGGAATCCCGAACAGGTTTTCCATATGCGCGTTGCCGCTGATATGGTTCCGGCGGTCAAGCACCAGGCATTTTTTTCCTGCCTGCGCTGCCTCATGCGCAAAAACAGAACCGTAAAGGCCCGCGCCAACAATCAGGTAGTCATACTGTTTCTTTTCCACCCGCTCAGGCCGGTACTCCAGGAAACGGGTATCCTCCCCGTGCGCCAGGAAGTCCTGATAGCGGTCGCACAGTTCCCCGCACGGGCCAAACGCGACCTGCCGGCCCTTATGCAGCCACAGGACTTTGTTGCATAGGTTTCGGATCTGTGTCAGGGAATGCGAAACCAATATGGTTGTGCTTCCGCCGGATATGATTTCCCGCATTTTTGCGGCGCTTTTTTCCTGGAACGCACCGTCCCCAACCGAAAGCACCTCGTCCAGGATCAGTATATCGGGCTGCACCATAGACGCAATGGAAAAGGCAAGCCTTGACTGCATCCCGGAAGAAAGCTGCTTGAAGGGGCGTTGCTCAAACTGCCGGAGTTCCGCGAAATCAATGATCTGTTCATAAATTTCGTCCATAAATTGGCGGGTATAGCCAAGCATCGCGCCACGCAGATAAGCGTTCTCCCTTACGGTCAGGTTGCCATCGAAGCCGGACACCAGTTCCAGCAGCGCCGAAATATGCCCGTTTACGGTAATCAAACCATTTGTCGGTTCCATAATTCCGGCAATCGCTTTTAAGATGGTCGATTTGCCAGCGCCGTTCCCGCCGATGATCCCCAGCATGTCCCCCCTTTCCAGATGAAAGTTCACATTGTTGACCGCCATGAAGGATTCGACGTGGTATTGATTTTTCAAGTGGCGCATCGTCCACTCTTTCAGCCCGATATCCTTAAAATCCCCTATTTTATAGCGGATTGAAACATTTTCAACTTTTAAGGTTGTAGTATCGTTCGCCATACAGCATCGCTCACTTTCTCAGCACCGGCATCAGAAATAATACAGGAATTCATGGTTATATTTCTTATAGGTAAAAGCACCTATGAAAAGAACCGCCACTGTATAACCCAATATAATGCAGTGGGACTCTATGGTAGGAACTGCCGCATCCAGAATGACGGAACGGAAATAGCCAATGAATGAATACAGCGGATTGATCAGGAACATTTTCTGCATCTCCTGGTCAAAGCCGGCGGTAGAATAAAAGATTGCGGAAACCCACATAATCAGCTGGGAGAACACACTCCATAAGTACTGCATATCGCGGAAAAACACAAACAGCGCCGACAGGATCAGCCCCACGCCGATATTAAACACGATCAGGCAGCAGATGGGGTAAAGCAGCAGCAGGTACATCGGCGTAAGCGTCAGCCCATCAAGCAACACAAACGCAATGAGCAGCAGCAGCGTCAGCCCGAAGTTGATAAGGGAAGAGATATTCTTCGACAGCAGGAACAGGTATTTGGGAATATTGACCTTGGTAAAGATGGAAGCATTGTCCAGCAGCGAGGTCATCCCCTGTGTGGTGGCGTCGCTGAAAAAATTGAACACCAGCTGACCGGAAAACATATAGATTGCGAAATGGTTGATATTGCTTCCGAGAATATCCTTGAATACGATCCACATAATCAGCAACGTGCAAAGGGGGGACAAAATGCTCCACAGCATCCCCAAAATGGTTCGCTTATATTTTAGTGTGAAATCCCGCTTTACAAGTTCCTCAAACAGGAATTTGTGCCTGCTGATTTTTTTGGTACGGCTCTGGGATGAGACAAACACGCCAATCAAAAAAATCAAAATACTGAAAAGTATTTGTAATGCCAGCACGATTGGAAGCTGCCCAAGCTGTGCCATCCGATAATACGCCGGGGACGAATCCGGCAGCGGGATCTCCATTGTCTCCCCGTTCCCGAAGGTGTCCACCTCCTGCGCCACGCCCTGGAACTCGACCTCCGCAATCCCGTACCATTCGTTCGTCAGGAACACCAGGGAACGGTCTTTCCCGGGCAGGATTTCAATCCGAATGGAATCCGTGGCGTCTTCGGGCTGGAGGCCTTCCGCCCCGGGAAACCAGCCTGCATAATAGTAATCCGCCCCCTCCTGCCCAGGGAACCATGCCCAGCTGCCTTCCACCGGCGGCGTCAGGTTATACCATTCGCCGTTCGCGTGGAAGCCAAGCAGACAGATCTCGCTGACGGTCGCCTGCGGGTTCTTTTTTCCCGTTGCCGTGATCCGCACATACTCCATTGGATCGGGTATGATTTGGGCAGACAAATAAGCGCTGAACACACTGCACCACAACAAGAGCAAGGAGAGCAATAAACACAGCTTTTTCCCAGTGCGCTTTTTCAGCAGCTGCCACAGGGCAAAGGCAAATACCACCGCAGCTGCCGCCTCCATCAAGTGCGCCGGTGTAAAAAACATAAATTTCACCTCATATGTGCAAAACAGGTCTCTTAATTACAATGCCCCGTCTATGCGGAAAACGGCTTCGCAAAACCGATCCCGTTCTGTGTTGACCGCAATTGCAGTCGCCAACCCGGAGGGCTTCCTGTCATTGATCAGAATGCGTTCGCCATAGGGGGCGTCATAAAGGATGGCGTCATAACGGATCCCGTTTTCCGCCAGAAACCGTTCGGTCAGGCTCGCGCAGTCCCGCTTCCGGGATGTAATGAAAACAACCATATCCTCTTCCGGGATGCCGTCCAGAAACGCTTTTGCGCCCGGCAGAAGCGTGTCATGGCCCTCTGTCTTATAACCGTTGTGCACCACAACCGTCCCATCCAGGTCAAGCACCCAGGTCTTGCCCAGTGCGGACAATGTAATCATATCTTCCATTTTTACCCCAGCAATTCCCCAATATGGCCGCCCGGATGGTTCTTTCGGAACTGCTCCAACGTACATCCCATTTGCCGTGCGATTTCCCAGGCAAGCCCCTGCAATACAATCAGGTTTACCGTCGTTGAATTGTTCGGCGCGATATTCCATAAATCGCCTTCGTGGGAAAGCTCCAGGATCAAGCAGTTTTTTTTCAGCATTTCAGTCAGTGTGGATTCGCGGGTAAATGACAGCAGCCAGGTCTCCGCCTCGCGCTGTTCCAGCTGACGGACAAGGTAAATCGATTCCGCCGTCTCCCCGCTTTTCGTCAGTACAATCACAAGGTCGCCATCCCGCACCAACCCAAGGTCGCCGTGGATCGCTGAATTGGAGTGCATAAAGCCTGCATCCAACCCCAAAGAGAGCATCGTCCCTACAAATTTCTCACACACGGGGACGTTTTTCCCAAGGCCGCTGACAATCACCCGGTTTCCCCTGCGCAATGCAGCCGTACAGCTTTCCGCAAGGCGGGAAAATGTGTCAATTTCAATGGAATTCACCGCATGTTCCAACGTCCGCATGGTCTCCTGAAAATACCGTATCATAAGACTTCCTCCAAATAATACAGCCCGTTGTAGAAAGCACCGCAGATCGAATCGTAATCCTCCCACGCATAAGTCGTGAGGGAAAGCCAGATGATCGCATGGATCAATTTGATCTGCTGTTCGGAAACTTCGCCTTCGAGCAGTTTGAAAAAGGTTTCCTCCATATCCTCCCAGCCGTTCGATGCAATCTCCAGCGTCACATCCTGCTCATTGACCGCAAGCGTAAAGCGTTTCAGGTTGAACTGGTCATAATTTCCGGCAATCGAATAATACAGCTTGGCCCATTCGTAGGCAGAATCGCCGTAAAACTGCGTTGTGCCAAAGTAGCCCCTGGGGTCAATCAGAACCGGGGATAGGTCATCGTCCCGTAACATCAGGTTGGAAAAGGTGCAGTCCCCGTGCAATAACCGGAACCGTTCTGGATAATAGCGCCGCATCGCTTCCCGCAGCTCGTCCCAATGGAAGAACACGTTGCGGCACCTGCGGCCGTTTACCGTGATATACGGATCCCTTGCAAAAGGGACAAGATCCTGGATCTTTTCCGTCCGACGGATGGTTTTATCCAGATAGGCGTCCTCGCAGCTCGCAAAATCTGCCGATACGCTTTCCAGCTGGTGGACCGCCTTCAGGCACGCAATGACCGATTTCAGGATATTGGCCTTTTGATCCCGGTCAAGGCCCGTATATTCATACACGTTTTTCCCGCGGATGCGTTCCATCTCCAGCGGGTCATAGGAGTAAATTTGCGGGATGCTGCGGAAATGCGCCCCTGCGACCTTCTGATACCATGCCTTTTCTGACAGCGCAAGCTCCCGACCCTGTCCGTCGATCCCTTCCTTGACAATGGTATCGCCTTTGACCGTGATCCGGTTGAACGGCCTGCACCGGTATGTCGGAAGCCGGGAATATTCCTCCGCCAGTCCGTATTCATGCGTCCCATACAGCGGCAGCTCGCGGAATTCCATGCGCTTGCCTTTTAAGTACCGCACAAATTCCCCGCTCTCCGGCACATTGGCAAGCAGTTCCTTGCTGCGGAAGAGAAAGCACCCCGCAACCCCTCGCGTTTCAGACGGCTCTTCGGCCAGTTCTCCGCCCACATAGCTCCAACGGCAGCGGAAATCCTTCGATATCCCGATAAAATTGCTTTCCACGTCGGGAAGCGCAAACCCCTCCGGCAGCACCAGGTCGGACCAGATCAGCATAAACGGCGTATTTTCCGGAACCGCCGACAGCGCTTCCCGCAGCCCCGCGCAGGTACCGGCACGCCCGGAACCATTTACCATTGTGTAATCAACGTCCGCAAACGCGGCCAGATATCGTTCCAGGACGTTGTATTGATAATCGCCTATGACAATAAACTTTTTATCCGGGTAGTTTCGGAACAGATGGAAAATCATTGGCAGGTTCTGCACCGGGACGAGCGCTTTCGGCTTGTTGCGCGTCAGCTGCTTCATCCGGGTGCCCTTCCCGCCTGCCTGGACGATGATATGCGATACTTCCTTCATATCGGTTTCCTTTCCTGCGGGTCAGCGCCATTTGACGAACCGCTTGAGTTTTTGCAGATATTTTTTATGTTTCAGATAAAATTGATAGCACCAATGCGGGACAGGGATAAAACCGAATATGTAGGCTTTCCATGGCCCGGGGGCCGCCCCGACATACTGCGGCTCCGCTTCCATGATGATCTCCTCGCAGATATCCGACCGCCGGAACATACTGTTGAGCGAATAGATAAAAAACGTGGCATGGGATGGATAGAAAACATGGAGCGCTTTGCCGCGGGCAGCCAGCAGGTCGGCCATGCCGCTGCGCATACAGTAAACGCTGTGGCAGTGCATCCCCAACCGGAACGCTTCTTCCGCATCCAGCTCTATATATTTCGTCCCGGAAATGGTATTTGCCTTGTCTTTCACGCAGGATAAAACGGTGAAGCCTTTTTGCCGCAGTTCATTGGCTTTCTTTTTCCAGATCCGGTTTGAAATACCCTGTAACGTGACGGCTTCCGGGAAGAATAAAACGATTTTTTCCAACGCTGCAAAGCTGCCGACTTTTTCCCGAAGAGGCTCCGGCAGTTCAGGTTCCTGTGTCGGAAGTCGGTAGACACAATCCTCATGCAGCCCATAATATTGCAAAAGCCATGGATAGTATCGCTCTGTTGAATATTGGAAGTGGATCGGGCGGTAATAGTTCGCCGATTCCGGATGGGCAAATGGGTGTGTCACATAAATCTTTCCCTTTTCCGGATGAGGGCAGCGGGAACCAAGCGTTTCCAGATTCACGCTATTCAAGTCAACGCACAGTGCATTATGTATGCCATAAAGCTCTGGAATGAACTGCTGTTCCGAACGCACCAGCAGCACAATTTCACCGTTTATCTTTTTTTCAAGTTCCGGCTTTACCGCGCAGATTAGCATGGTATGCCCTAGGCCGCCGTTGCACAGATAATAATAATTCTCCTTTGACAGCATCTGCTGACAAACCAGCAAAAGATTGTCTTTATTATCCTTGATATCTTCTGGCGTAAGCCTTTTTTTTTGATAACGCGCCGCAGAACTGATCACAGGCGTTTCGCTGTTCGCAAAAAGCTGAAGGCGGAACCCAATTTGAAGCATACAGTCGGAATAAATTTTATCCGCTATCACGTTATTGGTCTGCCGGTTAAAATCAACCGCGCCCTGCATGAAGTCGTTCAGGAACGCTAACGGGGATTTCCCAGAACAAATCCCTTCGCCGGTACGCACATAAGCACTCATCGGCATGTCGATATAGTAATAATCCCCTTGCAGCAGTAAGTAATAAAACTGCGAAAAATCGAACAGGAACGCTTCCTTATACTTCACCTGTTCCAATTTCATTGCCGACGAGCGGATCATCCGCGCAGAACCGTAAGCAATATATCCGCCATTTGTGACAGGAAGGAAATCTTTAAATGTGAAAATATTTTTTGTTTGTAAAATAGGCGCGGTCATTGCTTTTGATCCTTCTGCATACTCCCGAAAAGACTCCCCTTCCGAAAATAAATATGTATCATGCCCGCAAAAACTACACTCGGTATGGCTCTCCAGCGCATCAATCTGTAATTCTATTTTTTTCGGGTTGCAGTAAAAATCGTCCCCTTCCAGCAATACGCAGTAAGGCGTATCAACCGAGGAAAACGCATTCCAGTAATTTGTTTGCGGCCCTTGGTTTTTATCTGCAATGTAAGGAAATACAATTTGAGGATATTTTTCCGCATACTGCAATATAATCTCTTTTGCTCCATCTGTGGAACCATCATCAAATACATGGATTTTATAACGATATTTTGTTTTTTGCTCTAAAACAGAATCCAATGCCCGCGATATTGTTTTAACGCTATTATATGAAATCACAAGCACAGTGCACATATATTTACAGTCCATATCAAATCCTCGCTTTACTCAGGTAGTATGATCCGTTCTTCAATGCCAGCCCCTGGAAACATAGAATTTAACTCATAAATAAAGAACGTGTTATGCAGCGGATAAAAAACATGCAGATCCGATCCTTTTTCTGAAATCACATCGCATAACCCGCTACGGATAGAATACACGGAGTGGCACTTCATGCAGAGCGAAACCGCGTCAGCGGAGGTCATCTTAACGTAGTTTGTTCCGAAAATCGTATTTCGCGGATCTATGACGTTTGAAATAACGACAAACCCTTCCTGTTGAAGTTTATCCGCCAGATCCTTCCAAAAATAGGCGGGAAGTGCGGGAACGGATATGGCTTCTGGACTAAGCAAAACAATTTTATCCAACGGCGCCAAACGATTGCATTCATCCTCAACAGCTTTATCAAGTTCTGGATAATGCATGGGATACCGTAGCTTGGAAGATTCACTGATTCCTAAAAATTGCTTGAACCATGTCAGAAAACGAATCGTTGAAGTATAGTAATACACCGGCTTGAAAAAATCCCATAATTCGGGATGCTTGCATGGATGTGCAGCATATACCATACCTTTTGTCGGCACGGATTTTGTTTTTTTTTCGATGAATCGAGCGGTTACATCCCGCCCGATCACCCAAGAGTCATTGATACGATACATCTGGGGAATAAACTCGTGAGAGGGTTTCACGATCAGCCGTATCGGCGCCTGATATTTTTTCTCAAGCGCATACATATATCCGCAGGTCAGCAGGGTATCCCCAAGGCCGGCGCAGCATTCAAAATAATATGTGTCCTTGTCCAGTTCTTTTTCTTCCGGAATCAAAATCACATTTACACCCTCCAATCCAGCAGCACTTCGATCCCGTCTACATCGAAAACCGGGATCTGGAAACGGTCATGGATAGCCTTCCGTTCTGCGAAAGCATTATCAATAAAGATTGCTCCTACTGGCTGGATAAAATCCGCCTTGGCCTGCCCAAAGGGAATGGAAGCAATCGCATCGAACAAGCCGGCGGCAATGCAGCATTTTGCCAGATATTCCTCAGCACTCTCCCCGTGATCATACGCGTGCCGTGTCAGCAGCGTCACCGGGATTCCCTGGTTAAAGCACTGGTAGACGAACCGCACCACATTCAGGCAAACTTTCCCATCCACGGTTAACGTATCATCCAAATCCATATAAACCCGCTTATATGGATAATCAATCTGATAACGGGCGATCAGGGTACGGTCTGTCGTGACATTGTAATCATTGCAGAAAACACTGATATCCCGCCCAACCGCAGTGTAAACGCTCAACAAGGGGAGGTTCACCCCACGGGCGCGCGTTAAGCACATCGTCCCGGAGCATCTGGTCGATATCTCCATCAGCTTAAATCGTCCGTCAGCCGCTTTCCGAATCTGGAAATACCAAAGGCCCAGGAACCGGAGCCTGGAATTGATGGTTTCGGCAATCGACCGGATTTCATCGGTCAGCGGCTCGCTGGAACCGTTCACCGTCATCCCGGCAAGGATACGTTTACGTGACCTTGGATAAACGCCGCGCAGGACACCATCCTTATCCGTAATACAGTCCACTGTGAATTCGTCGCCGGGAAGGTATTCGCAGATCACCATATCTGCCCAATCGACACGGTTTGGAATCCCTTCCGGCCCATTGAGCAGGAACGCGCCAACCGCCCCCTGCCCTTTGCGCGGCTTCACGAAAACAGGATATTGGGACACTTCCGCATCAATCCGGGGGCAGAAGCCGCAATCCTGGAATAACGCAAAAGTTTTCTTTTTATCCCGGCATATGGCAGATGTTTTTGCATCCGCCGAGATAACCTTTGCTCCAATCTCGTCCTGATGCACGGACAGGAATTCGGCTACTGTATCGTGCGTCGGAAAAATGATGTCGATTCGCTTGTCCGCGATCAGCCGGTTAAATGCTTGAATAAATTCTTGATCGGAAATCACCGGCAGACCGGAAGTGTAATTCTGAAATACATATCCACCATGGCGGTCATAGGACGACGCACCATACAGGCGGATATTTACACAGGCAGACAGTGCGTCATGCAGTTCGACGGAATTTACTTCCCCCGCTGGGAATACAAGCACCCCTATTGGGTCGGTTGACGCCATAGTCATTCCCCTTTCATGTTATAAGTATTGAAATATACAGTCCAAAATATGCTGCATGTCCTTGCTGCCATAGCGCTGGTCAACGGGGAGAGGCAGCAAATATTGTTCCATATATTTGCCAACCTCTGCATCCTTCTGGCCTTTCCAAAATGTAGGGATAAAAATATTTTCCTGAATCAGCTTTTCACGAAGCCCTTCCTTTTTACAAAGGAAAGGGTATGCCATGGGGACATCATCTTTATCCGGTATACCGCTCCACTCGTTGATATTACCCAGCGCCGCATGAAGCGCCGCATAGTTGGAACGTCTGGCCTGCGCGGCGCTGTCGTATGGGATCCCCTCCAGCAGTTTCCTCGTCAGCTTTGACATTGTCTTAACAGGCTCCCTACAAAGAGCGTCTTCATTCCGCAGGAATACTGGATAACCCATCTGCGCCCCCTGCTCCGTCCGGGCCAGGAGGTGCAAAAAACGGTTTGCCGAAGCGTCCTGTTCCAGGCCGTCCGTCGAAATCCCGTCCGCAAAAAGATATGCCCCATCCGGAACCCCGAAAAATTTTCTTGGGGAATAAAAGCTTGCAATTCCCATGGGCGCACTGTAAAAGGCCTGTGCACAGTCTGTAATCAGCTGTGGGTATTTTTTTGCAAGGCAGTTTGCATTTTTGGTACATATGCCCAGATAATTGGTATATAAAATGTATGCATCCGCAGGGAATTCAGAAAGGGGCATTAAATTGAAATCCACGGAATAATATTCCATCTCGCATTGTTCCTCGCAAACCGCATCCCATACAACCGGGCAGGTATAGCGGGGAACATATAGTTTCCGAATACCAAAGCCTCTGACGATATGGCGCAGACAGTTCCTTGCCGTGTTCATCCGAAGAGGATCCTTCCAATATTCCGTGCCGCCATGCGTTTCCAACTCAAAATATCCGCCGATTGGTTCGCCTGTTCTCAATGAAAACTACCCCCTTTCTCTTTCTATTTTTTCGGAACCTATGCCATTCCTTCAGCATTTTCCCAAAGCAGTCGAACGAATCGGCAGAGCCGAAACAAATTGCTTTTGCAAGTGTCCGAACCAACAGCCTGCGCCGGAAGCGGTTAAAGCTGACCGGCAATTGTTTCTCATCCCGGAGATACGTTTCCAGCCGATTCGTTATTTCCATATCGGTCAACTTCCCATAGATGTTGGAGGTGAATTCTCTTGCCGTTAAATTGCTGTTTCCTTCCCCAACGGCTTGACGATAACATGCCATATCTTCATTCAGCCGGACAATATCGCCGTTTAACGCTAAAAGCATTGCGATCGTCCGATCCGCTATTTGTGGATGGGTCGTTTCGATCAGGTCGATCACCGCCGGATCCGCAGCATAAATATTCCGATATACCATAGATACCGGATGCCCCGGAAGATAGATCCCCTTAAAATCGGAAAATCGGAAAACCGGTTTGTCTTTTACCCATGCCAACGACTGTTTTGAAGACGATATTCCGTCCTGATTGACCAATGTAATATCATGTGTGCAGCCAATATATTCCGAATGGCTCTCCAGGAAATCAACCTGCTTTTGAAGCTTTTGCGGATCCGTCCAATAATCATCACCTTCACAACTTGCAATATATTGACCCCGCGCCTGTTTCAACAGCAATGCCAGATTCGCTGTTGCTCCCATATTGTAGCTGCGTATAAAAATATGGATCGCACATGAAAAATGCCGTTTGAATTCCTGCACAATCCCAAGAGTCCCATCTGCCGACGCATCATCCCCGATAAGAATCTCATACGAAAAATCAGTTTTTTGCGCCAGCACGCTCTCCAGTGCCTGACGAATATACTTTTCATGATTATAGGTCAGCATAATGACGCTAACCTTGATTTCGCCTTTCATCCGTTCATCTCAGAACCATCGTCCCAGCCGATTTCCAGCTGCTCCTGCTCCAAAAGCCGATTATGCGCCTGTTCGATCAAAAGGCTGATATTGCTCTCAAAGCCTGCGCGGGTGGAGCGATAGAGCTTTTGCAGGCAGCGTGTGCTGCCCTTCTCCTCTGCGACGCCCGCCGCCGGGCAAATCGCGCGGATCATTCGCGTTACATAGGCGCGGTTCATCGGTCTGCCGTCTCTGGTTTGGAAAACCGGGCCGGATTTAATTCCTTTGCGTTCTGCAAAAGAGAGCAGTTCTTTGCACAGGATCTCAGGCAGATAAACCACTTTTTTCGAGCGGTTCCACTCTGTTGTCATTTTACCGGAGCGGATCGCTTCGACCGTTAGTTTGGGAAGCTCTCGAACACTCAGTTCGACCGTTCCAAAGAGCTTGATCAGCAGGTAGTCGCGCTCCTTGCCGTATCTTCGCGCGGCCTCTAACATACGCAGATACTCTTCCCTGCTCAGTTCCGGCTGCTCTTCCAACATTGGCTTTAAGCGGTCGGGAAGCTGATATTCACGCCGCCCCATAAAGTCCAAATAGACGTTGGCAATCGATAAATAGGAATTGACAGTTGAATTTACATACCCTTTTTGTACCAGTGAACCGCGCCATTTTTCCAATGTGCCATAATGTATAGACTTATCCTTCGGCAGATAGTCATAGAGCGCTTCCAGATGCTTTTTATAACTGTGTACTGTAACCGCCGAAATACCTCGTCGGCTACAGCTGTCTAAAAACTGCGACAGGCTTTCCCGCGTCATGCAGACCCCCGGATCGTTTTCGTTTCTTTGAGGAGTCAGGCGTTCAAATTCATACACTCCCCGAAGGCTTTGTTTTGCATAATTCATTACCGGCGTCCTCCTCTCCGCAAACTTTCAATCAAAGGCGGATGTAACCGTACATAGATTCTGTTGTTAGTGTAGCACGAAAAAAAAGAAAAAGCAAGCCCATTCGCCATTTTTGACCGACAAAGATTTTGGAAGTTTCTTCAAACCGCACAAAATCATACAAAATCCCGGGTAATAATGCAACTCGCTCTATGAAATGTTACAAAGCCCCCTTGTTATGTAGTATGATAAGGATACTACTTACAAGGGGGCTATCCATATTATGGCAGCTACAGAACCGATCCGGAACAAAGCACAGCTGAAAAATCTCGCAAACTATTTCTTAGAAAAAGGGCAGCTGCGCAACTATGCTCTAATTATCGTGGGGACTTGTACGGCGCTTCGCATTAGCGACTTGCTCCGTCTTAAATGGTCGGATGTTTATGATGAAGGCCGGAAGGCGTTCCATCTTCACGTGACATTGACAGAAAAGAAAACCGGGAAAACAAAAACGATTGCGCTCAATAAACGCGCAATCGCTGCTCTGCGTATTTATTTTCCGCATCGGCGAGGGGACTTTATCTTTGCAAATAACCGTAAGGATAACCGCGCAATCTCCCGCGTGCAGGCATGGAGAATCATTCGTGCAGCGGCGGTTGCTGTTGATATCGCAGGTAAGATCGCCTGCCACAGTTTGCGGAAAACCTGGGGCTATCACGCCTGGACAAGTAAGGCAGTTTCCCCGGTTGTAATCATGGATATTTATAACCACAGCAGTTACGAAGTAACGCGCCGCTATCTGGGCATTGCGCAGGATGATTTGGATAAGGCATATCTCTGCATGGAGCTGTTTTGAAAGGCGATTCTTTAACCTTTTGCGCTTAAAAAATCTCTTTTGCCCTAACTCAGCAGATGACTTCTCGAATTCTATTCTCAGCCGCTTAACTGGGGAGGGGGAGATTTTATCCCTTGCCGAACCGAAATCGAACAATCGGCGCTCGATTTGCTGTGAAATTTTATCAGAAATTCTGATTCTTCAAAAGCCGTATATATACCAATCAGGCCGTTTTCTCCCCCTAGTTTCGTTCCCAAACGGTTCTCATCTAAATCATCCTTTTATTTCGCATTTTTGTTTGATTTTATCATTTTTTGCTATGTAAATTGCTTTTGGACTCGCGCGCAAGCAATGTACAGCGATATCCCTTTCGGGATATGCTGCACGCTTGTTGGGGGTCTCGCCTCCGGTTTGGTCAGCGCTTCTGCCTTCGGC
>CAJUGU010000036.1 GCA_910586105.1 uncultured Eubacteriales bacterium
TCTTCTGGTGGATATTCAGGCAAAATTGCAGGCCGGAAAAGGCGCTGGCTATGCCAATGTTAAAATAGGACTAAATCAGAAAGACCCCTTCAGCAAGGGGCGCTGGTTTAGTCCTATTATTATTTTCAGAACAGAAAGCGGTGGATAAGTCAATAAAACAGGTAAAAATTTGGAATATTTCAAATCAAAACGATTATCAACGCAACTGGTGCCCCCCCTAACGTCATAACCAATATCATTATAACACAAGCCAAATAAGGAGGAGCAATCTCATGAAAGACTTACAGACATTGCTTGCAGAAGCAACCAAACTGAACCGGGAGATCGGACGTATTCTCAAAGCATCCACTTTCAGTGACTACAGCGACCTGAGCGAACTGGACATTGACACTCGCGATGGGGAGCAGATTTTCCTTCGGGATCAGCTGTACCATATCATGGACAAACTGGCCGACGTACAGTCCTGTATTGAATATCTGAACCTTCCGATCGGGACGATCACCCGCCTGCACCGGAACGATTACGGACAGTACGAGACAACGGAGGGTGACTGCCTGCATTGCGGTTACCCGCTTGAAGCGCTGATCTCAGACGAATACCATGCTGTTCTCTACTGGGCGCGGACGCGAATAGAACATAACGGCACAGATTATTACCTTGTAAAACACAAAGACATCCCGTTGGACGGCCTTACCGTCCGAATGCGCACGCGCGATTAAAAACAATAGTCTGTGAGGAAGCACGGCACATACAGAGCGGACGAAGCCGCCCGGTAACTGACTATTCAAACAGTTACCGGGCGGCTTTTTCCGTTTTTCAACCATTTCCCCGGCGACTGTAGTTACCGGGACATTACCGGCAAAGGAGGCACGACGAATGCCATTAAAGTTAGATTATTTCTACGGCAATCAGGCGGAGCAGTACAGTTTTTACCGCATCCCCAAAGCGCTGTTCACGGACAGCCGCTATAAAGGGGTATCTGTAGAAGCAAAGGTGCTCTACGGCCTGCTGCTTGACCGTATGAGCCTGTCAGCACGCAATGAATGGTTTGACAGCAACCGCAGGGTATACATTTATTTTACGCTGGAGGACGCGCTTTCGCAAATGGGCTGCGGCAAGGATAAGGCGATAAAGCTGTTTAAGGAGCTGGACGTTGTAAGCGGCATCGGACTGATTGAGCGCAAGAAACAGGGACAGGGCAAACCGACGAGGATTTATGTAAAGAATTTCATCATCCCTGAAACGGCGAATCCGCCTGCGCTGCCAGAGCCGTCCGCTGCCCCTGACCCTCCGCCAGAGCCGGAACCGCCAACGACTCCCGAACCTTCGCCCATGCCGGAGCCTTCCCCTGCGGCAGAAGCGCAGACTTCGGGAAATCAGAAGTCTAAACCTCTGAACATTATGGGAATCAAGGCTTTGGAAGAGCCGAACCCTGAATTTCCGGGCAATCCCGAAGTCAAGACTTCTGAAAACCCGAAGTCTGCAATTCGGCAAACCCGAAGTCAAGACTGCGGAATTCCCGACCCTAATAAGACTGAGAAGAATAATACTGAGTTTAACGAGACTGATCCATCCATCTATCCCCCTACCCCCACGCCACAGGCTTCGCCGCCTTTCGAGCAGCGTCCCAACGCACAGCGCCGGAAGCGGATGCTGGAGGAAATCGAAACCTACCGTGAGATCATCCGGGAAAACATTGACTACCCGGAACTTCTCAGGCAGTACCCCTACGAGGATGACATTCTGGACAGCTGCGTTGAGCTGATGGTCGAGGTGTGCTGCACACGGCAGGAATTTACACGCATTAACCGCAGCGATCTCCCGACCGAAGTGGTCAAGAGCCATTTTCTCAAGCTGACCAGCGATCACATCAGCTTTGCGCTGGACAGGATGAACCAAAACCCCGCAAAGGTGGAGAATATCAAAGCCTATATGCTGACCACGCTGTATAACGCGCCCATTCTGATGCCGCAATATTACAGGTCGCTTGCCAGCCATGATATCGCACATGGTCTGGTGTAGATTCAGAAAACAAGGAGGAATTTCTAAAATGGCGAAGAAAATCAACATTCTGGTCGTAGAACCGGGGAAAGCGCCGCGTCCTGCAAGGGTGAAGAACACGCTGCGTACTTTTTCGGAAATCGTCGGCGGATCGATCGAGATGGGCTGCTATCTGCCGCAGCGCGTCATGCTGGTTTACCGCGAGAACGGCAAAAACCTCGGCTTGCCGCCGAATCGGGCGAATCCCCGCGCGCAGGATTATATCGCCGGAACGTTTCTGCTGTGCGGTTTTGAGGGCAACAGTTTTATCTCGCTGACCCCGGCGCAGCAGCTCGAATTCCAGGAATATTTCGCGAAGCCCGGAGAATTTATGCTGCTCGGCACAGAAACCGTGTGCGCGGCTCCTGACGCGCTGGCAATGGCGGTGCAGAAGCTGTGGTCGAATATGAAAAACGGCGAATCGGTTGTCATGACCAAGTGGAGCGGTTCGGAACACAGCATAACCGCATAAAACAATTACGGAATGAAAAGGAGCAATTTTGTGAAAATCGTAGCTTTTACAAACCAGAAGGGCGGCGTCGGCAAAACCAACACGACCGTGAACCTTGCCGTAGGACTTGCCCGAATGGGCAAAAAAGTGCTGATCGTGGACACCGACCCGCAAGGCGACGCGACCAAAAGCCTGGGCTTTGATACGCCGGATGCAATACCGCACACCCTTGAGACCCTGATGGAGAAATCCATCCGCGACGAGCCGATCACCCCGGAGGACTACGCCGAAACCATCGTACATAACGCCGAGGGCGTTGACCTCATCCCTTCCAACATCGACCTTTCCGCAATCGAAGTTTCGCTGGTCAACGCCATGAACCGTGAGCAGACGCTGGCTCCCATCCTGCACGATCAGCGCAGCTATGACTACGTCCTGTTGGACTGTATGCCTTCTCTTGGCATGATTCCGCTGAACTGCCTTGCGGCAGCAGATCGCGTAATTATACCCGTGCAGGCCCAATACCTCCCCGCTAAAGGGCTTGAACAGCTTCTGAAAACGGTTGTGCGTGTACGTCGAAAAATCAATCCCCGCCTGGAAATTGGCGGCATCCTGCTGACCATGACCGACCCGACCACCCGGCTGACAAAAGAAATCCGCAGCATGATCCAGAGCGCCTATGGCTCCCAGCTTCGGATTTTTTCGACCGAAATCCCCCGTGCGGTACGCGCCGCCGAAGCCAGTATCGAGGGCAAAAGCATTTTGCCTACGACCCGCGCGGAAAGGTAACGGCAGCCTATGCAGAACTCGCAAAGGAGGTGCTTGCACTTGAAAGAACGCACAAAAAAGCTGACCTTGCTCGATGATATTTTCCGCACCGACGAGGAGCGCGCAGCGGACAACGCCGAACGCGTGACCACCCTCCCGATGGACAGGCTGCGCTATTTCAAAGAGCATCCGTTTCAGGTACGCGACGACGAGGAAATGCAGTCACTGGTCGAAAGCGTTGAGCAGTTTGGCGTATTATCCCCCATTCTTGTTCGTCCCGTTGAAAACGGAATGTATGAGATTGTTTCCGGGCATCGTCGCCATCGCGCCAGCGAACTTGCCAAAGTGACCGAAATCCCGGCGATTGTACGGAATTTGAGCGATGATGAAGCCATAATTTTAATGGTGGACGCCAATTTGCAGCGTGAAAAGCTGCTGCCCTCCGAAAAGGCGCTGGCATACAAGATGAAGCTCGACGCTATGAAACGGCAGGCTGGCAGACCTGCAAAAGAAAATAGGGGTCAAGTTGACCCCCATTTCATAGCAGGAAAATCCAGAGATGTTTTAGCAGAGCAAACAGGCGAAAGTGCGAAGCAAATTTCGCGTTACGTTCGTTTAACGCACCTTACTCCCGAATTGCTTGACATGACCGACAAAGGAAAACTGGCATTCAATTCTGCGGTTGAACTATCCTATCTCAAGCCGGAGGAACAGGCGGCGGTATTTACCGCTATGGAGCGCGACGAAGCCGCGCCATCCTTGAAGCAGGCGCGGGAACTGAAAAAGCACAGCAAGGACGGCGAACTGACCGAAAAAGCGATAGATACCGTGATGAGTGCGGAAAAGCCTGCCGAAAGCAAGGTTGTTTTGCAGGGCGACACACTCCGCAAATACTTTCCCGCCAGTTACACGCCCCGTCAGATGGAGCAGCAGATTTTGAAATTGCTGGATAGCTGGTTCCGTCAGAAATCCCGCCCGGAACGCTGATATGGCGAACTTAACACTGGTTCCAGTGACGCTCAGGCAGGCAAACGCATTTGTCGCGGAGCATCACCGCCACCATAGACCCGTTGCCGGACACAAGTTTTCGATTGGCTGTCAGAAGGACGGCGCACTGGTTGGCGTGGCGATTGCTGGCCGACCGGTCAGCCGGTATCTGGACGACGGCTTTACGTTGGAGGTTACGCGGCTTTGCACACTCGGCGACCGGAACGCTTGCAGTATGCTCTACGCCGCTGCCGCAAGAGCGGCAAAGTCAATGGGCTACCACAAAATTATCACCTATACACTCGATACCGAAAACGGTGCAAGCATCCGCGCGGCGGGCTGGCACTGTACCGGTCAGGCAGGCGGCTTACGCTGGACAGGCGTGCGCCGCCCTGCTTTTGACCAAAGCCCCGCGCAAATGAAACTGCGCTATGAAAAACTGTTATAAAGGGGGTGCAAAAATGCACGATTTTACTTTGGATGAGCTGAATTTGCTGTTTTTGTACTATGCGGACAATCGCACTGAGCAAATTGCCAATCTGGAAGAAATGCGCGGATATCTGCGCGAATACGAAACCGACCTCATGCAAATGACGGACGGCACGCTTGCGAAGCTGCGCGGAATGAGCGACACGGAATTTGCGGACTTCCGCCGCAGTACAAACTTCGATTTGGAAGCGCTGGGCCATGTTTAGCGGCACGGAAAGGCAGGTGATAGGCACTTGACCAAACTTGAAAGGATCAACGATTTATCAGAGCAGACCGAAAAGGCGGTCATACGGACACAGGAAAACTGGACGGCCTATCTGCGCACCGCTGCACAGGTTTATAAGTACCCGTTCAGCGACCAGCTTTTGATCCACGCACAGCGCCCCGACGCGACCGCCTGCGCCAGCATCCAGTTTTGGAACAGGCGCATGAAGCGCTGGGTAAATCGCGGCGCGAAAGGTATTGCCCTTCTGGACGACAGCGGGGCAAAATTACGGTTGAAATACGTTTTTGACGTGCGCGACACACATCCCATACGCGGTGTGCCGGACCCTTATTTCTGGCAGATGCAGCCTGAATATGAAAAGCCGGCAATGGAAGCCCTTGCGAACAGTCTCGGCGATTTGTCCCCTGAATCTGCGGATTTCAGGGATTTTTTATACGCTGCTGCATCCGTTGCGGTGCAGGATCATTTGGAGGATTACCTCAACACGTATGAGGAAGCCCGCGCCGGGACGCTTTTAGAGGAACTCGACGAGGACGCGGCGGCAGTATTTTTGAGAGACGCAGTGGCAAACAGCGTCGCCTATGCCGCTATGGTGCGGTGCGGACTGGATGCGGACGGCTTTTTACACGGCGACGAGTTTACCATCGTCTGTCAGCATAACAGCCCCGCAGCGATGCTGCACCTTGGCACGGCAGTCAGCGATATTACCCGCGTTGTGCTGGCTCCCATCGAGCGCACGGTCAAAAACATAGAGCAGCAGAACCTGTTTGACCTCCGCGAAAAATTTGCAAAACCTGTCATTCCGGGGTATCATAAAGATACCAGAAAACCGGAAAAACAGGAGGATGAAAGGAGCAACGAACATGGAGATTACTTATTCGCAGGTGGGGGATTATCGCCTCCCGAACCTGACCCTGCCGGAGCAGCCCGCCGTGAAGATCGGCAAATACGGCAGGCTGCGCAAAACCTTCCTCAAACAGCACCGCCCGGTGCAGTACAACGGGCTTATCCTGAGCGTCAAGTTGGACGAGCATCTCGCGGAGATCGATCGGACGGCACGCCAGCAGGTCGAGCAGACCATGGCGAAACTGCTGAAAACGAATCCCGCGCCGGACAAGATGAGCGACCCGCTGAAGTGGGTACAGCATCAGAACGCGATCAAGGCGCAGGCGGAGGAGATCGTGATACCGAGCCTGATTTACAGCTGAAAACAGAACCCGAAGCGGAGGATGGACTGCCATCTTCCGCTTTTGCTTTGCCCTCTTTTGAGGAGCAGATGGCCTTTTTTGAAATTATTGAACCGAACCTTACGGGGCAGGAATTGGATGCTGTTTTGTCAGGCGGCACAGGCTTTCAGAACGGAAAGCAGCGCGTCAGCCAGTATTTTTCGGAGGAACATACCGAAAAGGAAAAAGCAAAATTCCTCGCGAAAGAGTATGGCACGGGCGGTCAGTCATGGACATTCCAGGACGGGACGAACGGCTTCCTGTGGCACGACAGCAAAGGCATTTCCGCAAGCCGCGCAGGGCTGGATTTCAATGCCCCGGAGATTCATATTTCATGGGCAAAAGCTGCGAATCGCGTTGCTGAACTGATTGCCAGCGACCAGTACCTGACCGAAAAAGAAAAGGCTGATTTGCGTTCCAGCCAGACCGAAGAACAGATTTTGGAGCCTGCGCCAGAAGAGCATATACCGACCGTGCGGGAAATCCACGCACAATTCCTTCCGGTTATCGAAAAGCTGGTGCTGGAGGATGTGGCCTATCAAAATGCCTGCAAAAACTCTGACCCGGACAATGCGTATCTTGAGGGAAACGAAGCCGTCAAACGGGCGGTGCTGTCTGTCAATGATACCGTTTTTCAAAGGCTTTATTTTGATAATCCGACATTTCACCGCCGACTGCATCAGGATGTCATAAACGACACCTACCCGCTGCTTGCAGGCTTGCCCCCGGCACAGGAAACCGGAGAGGTAAAACCGGAAGTCAACCTTACACCTAACGTGAAGGCATATTGGGATTTGAAAGCACAATATCCAGATAAACTTGTCGGTGTTCAGGTGGGCGAATATATGCTGTTCTATGGTTCGGATGCAGAAGCAGCAGCGCCCGCGCTCGGCACAAAATTACTGGTGCGGGAGATTCCCGGATTGGGCAGCACCGCCGTTACCGGAAGCCCACACGCATGGCAGGCGACGCTAAAGTACCTTTTGGAGCATGGACAAAGCGTGGTGTTGGCACAGCCAGAATCCGGGCAGGGTATCGACGCGCCATATGAAATTATCAAGGAGCGTGATGCAGCAGAATATATCCCCCTTGGCATGGAGCTGAACATTGAAGGGCATCGGATGAAGGTTGAAGGCGTGGATTTCCAAAATGGAACTGTCAGCCTTTCCAACACAGATTTGCAGGGCAGTGCTCCGGTTCTTCGCGAAGAGCCTATTCCTTATATCAGGCAATTCGTTGAAGAAGCCCAGATGCGGGAATTATCAAAGTTGGACTTAGCGAGCGCAGGGAAAGCAGAGCCGCCAAATATTGCGGGCTTTTTGGATAAGCCGCAGCGTGACCCGTTTCGTCCTGCTTATCAGGCAGGCGATACGGTATTTCTGGATGATACGATATTCCGAATAGAAAAAGTCGGGATGTTCGATGTGCAGCTGCTCGACCCGCAGCTTCGATATCCGATTCTCCGTTCGGAAAACAGGGAAACATTTGAACGGCTTCTGCTAAATGATACGCGAAATGGCGAAATTACCGAGTTTTTTGCGGCTGACCTTTCCAAAGCAGACGATGCGGATTTTCGAGAAGCGCTGACCAATGGCCTGTGCAGCGACCGCGACAAGGCGTATATTTCTGGCTGGATTCGTTCCGGCATGGGAAATACACACCTTGCCGCGCGGCTTTCAGAGACGTTTGCGGGTAACGCAGAAACCATGACGCTGGAAACCGGTGAAATTCTGGATTATCGGGCATCCACAGTCAGTTTTGAGATTGAGATTCACGACAAATTCCATACGCAACGTGCTGAAAGCTGGGTAAATGTTGCGAAAATCTGCCGCGCTCTGTATCAGCAGGAATTGGATGGTTTTGTGCATGAACCGCAGCCGCCCGAAACTGCTGACCTGAAGGGCAAACCGCATTATAAGGAAGGCGATCGTGTTGTAATTCCTGCCGCTGACCGCGAGATTTCCGGCGAAATCGGCTATATCAGCGACAAAGAAGTACGGATTGATACTGGCCCTTACTCGTGGAGCCATGAAACGGTTGAACGCAGTCACTTTGAAGAAGGTTTACGGCGGGACGGGCGCAATGCAGAGCTGTTTGCCCCATCCGTGCAGAACCTCCGCATTACCGATGATAACCTCGGCGCAGGCGGGGCAAAGGCTAAATTTGCGGCGAATCTGGAAGCAATCAGGCTGCTAAAAACGCTGGAATCCGCCGACCGCCCTGCAACCTCGGCGGAGCAGGAAACGCTTTCCCGCTATGTTGGCTGGGGTGGACTGCCGCAGGCTTTTGACGAATCCAACCAATCATGGAGCGGCGAATACCGCCAGCTTCGCGACGTACTGACCGAAGAAGAATTTATCGCTGCGCGCGGAACGGTTTTGAACGCTCATTTTACCAGCCCGACCGTTATCAAAGCGATGTATGAATGCGTTGAAAACATGGGTTTCCGTACCGGAAATGTTCTGGAGCCGAGTATGGGTGTAGGAAATTTTTTCGGGCTTCTGCCGGACAGCATGGAGCAGTCCAAACTTTATGGCGTGGAGCTGGACAGCATCACCGGACGAATCGCCCAAAAGCTGTACCCTGACGCTCGAATACAGGTAACAGGGTTTGAAAACACGCAGTTTCCAAACGATTTCTTTGATTTAGCAGTCGGAAATATTCCGTTTGGCTCGTACAAGGTCAACGATCCCAAATATGACAGGCATAACTTTCATATTCACGACTATTTCTTTGCGAAAACACTCGATCTTGTGCGTCCGGGCGGCGTGGTTGCTTTCGTAACCTCGCGCTACACGATGGACAAGAAAAACAGCGCCGTACGGCGTTTTCTTGCCCAACGTGCCGACCTGTTGGGCGCGGTTCGTTTGCCCAACACCGCATTCCGCGCAAACGCAGGCACAGAGGTCACGACTGATATCCTGTTCCTGCAAAAGCGTGACCGCATTCTGGATATGGAACCGGAATGGGTATCGCTGGGGCAGACGGAGGACGGCTTCACGGTCAACCAGTATTTTGTGGAGCATCCCGAAATGATTCTCGGCACGCTTACGCTGGAAAATCGGCAGTACGGCAACGAAGACTTGACGTGCGCGGAAATCCCTGGTTCCGACCTTGGCGAACTACTGCGGGATGCGATCCGCAATATCCATGCGGAAATCCCCGTTTTCGAGGTTTCTCCGGAGCAGGATATAGATGCTGCTGATACGCTTCCCGCCGACCCCAATGTGCGGAATTTCAGCTATACGCTGGTGGATAATCGCCTTTATTTCCGTGAGAACTCCATCATGTCTCCGGTCGAAACCAGCAAAACCGGCGAGAGCCGCATTCGCGGATTGATTGAAATTCGTGACGCGGCCCGCGCCCTGATCGACGCGCAAATGGAGAACTGCTCCGACCAGACGCTGCATGAACTTCAAGGGAAATTAAATCAGGTTTATGACAGCTACACAGCAAAGTATGGGCTTCTCAACAGCCGCGGCAACAGCATGGCTTTTTCGGACGACGCTTCCTACCCGCTGCTGTGCTCGCTGGAGGACATCGACGATGCGGGCAAGCTGAAACGTAAGGCGGATATCTTCACCAAACGGACGATCCGCCAGTCGGTGCCGCTGACCCATGCCGATACCGCCGTTGAAGCGTTGGCAATCAGCATCAGCGAACGCGCGAAGGTAGACCTCGATTTTATGTCAGGGCTGCTGGACGGCAGGCCAAAGGAGGAAATCACTCACGAACTGCAAGGCGTAATCTTTGAAAATCCGCAGACCGGAAAATGGGAAAACGCGGACGAATACCTTTCTGGCGAGGTGCGGCAAAAGCTGGCAACCGCGCTTTACTATGCCGAAAAAGAACCGGAACGCTGGGCACAGAATGTGGAATCATTGAAAGCGGTGCAGCCGAAAGACCTGGACGCTGGCGAAATCAGCGTCCGGCTGGGCGCTCGGTGGATTCCGCCGGAGGATATTGCTCAGTTTGCCTATGAAACCTTCGGTACACCGTACTATTATCAGGATGATATCCGCGTCCTGTATTCATCTGCTACCGATACCTGGAATATCACAAATAAGCGTGGCGACCGCTCAAACAATGCGAGTCTTACGGTTACCTTTGGCACGGAGCGCATCAATGCTTACGAGATTCTGGAACAGTCGCTGAACCTGAAAGAAGTACGCGTTTTTGACACGCATATCAATGCAGACGGAAGCAAGGTGCGCGTGCTGAACAGGAAGGAAACCATTCTGGCCCAGCAAAAGCAGCAGACCGTCCGCAACGCCTTTCAGGATTGGATTTTCAGGGATCCGGAACGCCGTGAACGGCTTGTGAAAGTCTATAATGAGACATTCAACGGTACGCGCCCACGCATTTACGATGGTTCGCATATCCGCTTTGTCGGCATGAACCCGGAGGTCAACCTCTGGCAGCATCAGAAGGACGCGATTGCACGGACGCTGTACGGCGGGAATACCCTTCTGGCGCATGTTGTGGGTGCTGGGAAAACCTACACCATGGCCGCAGCCGCGATGGAATCAAAACGTTTAGGACTGTGCCATAAATCAATGTTTGTTGTACCGAATCATCTGGTGCAGCAATGGGCGGGTGAGTTTTTGCAGCTTTACCCGTCGGCAAATATTCTGGTTACGACGAAAAAGGATTTCGAGACTGCAAACCGCAAGAAATTCTGTGCCCGTATCGCTACCGGAGGCTACGACGCAATCATCATCGGGCATTCCCAATTTGAGAAAATCCCAATATCTGCCGAACGTCAGGCGGCGCTTCTTCAGAAGCAGATCAACGAAATTACAGAAGGTATCGCGGAGGTAAAATACGAACACGGTGAACGCTTCACGATCAAGCAGATGGAATACACCCGAAAGAACCTTGAAGCCAAGCTGAAAGCACTGGAAAAAAGCCAGAAAAAAGACGCAGTAGTCACCTTCGAAGAACTTGGCGTTGACCGGCTTTTTATTGACGAGGGGCACCTCTATAAAAACCTCTTTTTGTTCACAAAAATGCGGAATGTTGCCGGGATTGGACAAGTAGAAGCCCAGAAATCGACCGACCTTTACAACAAGTGCCGCTATCTGGATGAGCTGACCGGAGGGCGCGGTACGACTATGGCTACAGGCACGCCTGTCTCGAACTCAATGTCAGAATTGTATACGATGATGCGCTATCTCCAACACGACCTTTTGGAACGTAAGGGGCTGGCGCATTTTGATTGCTGGGCGGCAGCTTTCGGGGAAACTGTAACCGCGATGGAATTGTCTCCGGAAGGCAGCGGTTACCGTATGAAAACCCGTTTCGCGAAGTTTAACAATTTGCCGGAGCTGATGAACCTTTGGCGGGAAGCGACTGATATCCAGACAGCCGATATGCTGAACCTCCCCGCGCCGAAAGCGCATTACCATACTTTGGTCAGCAAACCGACCGAAATCCAGCAGGAAATGGTGCAGGAGCTGGGCGAACGCGCCGAAGAAGTCCGCGCAGGCAATGTTGACCCGACCTGCGACAATATGCTGCGCATCACGAATGACGGCAGAAATCTGGCGCTCGATCAACGGCAGATTGACCCAACATTGCCGGACGACCCTTCCAGCAAAATCAATACTTGCGTGGAAAATGTGTTTCGGATTTGGGAGGAACATACGGAAGATAAGGGCACGCAGCTGATTTTCTCCGACTTATCCACACCGAAGCCGAATGCAGTATTTTCGGCTTACGATGACATTAAGGGGAAGCTGATTGCACGCGGCGTGCCGGAAACGGAAATTGCCTACATTCATGATGCCAAAACGGACACTCAGAAAGCGGATTTGTTCGCAAAAGTGCGTTCCGGGCAAGTGCGCGTCCTGCTCGGTTCAACCGCAAAAATGGGAGCCGGGACGAATGTGCAGCGGCTGCTCGTTGCCCTTCATCATTTAGATGTGCCGTGGCGGCCCAGCGATATCGAACAGCGTGAAGGGCGTATTGTCCGACAAGGCAATACGAACCCGGAAGTGGACATTTACAGGTATGTTACGGAATCGACATTCGACGCGTACAGTTGGCAGCTGATTGAGCAAAAACAAAAGTTTATAGGACAAGTCCTGACTTCAAAATCCCCTGCCCGTTCCTGCGAAGACGTGGACAGTACCGCTCTCTCTTACGCCGAAATCAAGGCGCTTGCGGCAGGGAATCCTGAAATCAAAGAAATGATGGTGCGCCCGTAAGGGTGTGTGTTGAAAACCGCCTTTAGCAAGCGGTAGGTAAAGATATCAAGAAAGGCAGGTGGAAAATCACCTATCATCCCACAGCTTATCCATAGGGGGAAACCCTGCGGGGAGTGTAGCATGCTGTCACAACCGTGGGGCGGTAATAACCCAAGTTTCTAAAGGTTACTGCCGTCAGGGATGAAAATCTGCGTATGAGGATGAAAGCTAAACTGCTTAATACGATAGTCAGAGCCGGGGGAAATCCTGTCCTTCCAGCGAAAGAAACTGTAACGCTGGATGCTTTGGCACCTGTACTTCCATCATGTACAGGTGTGTGATATTCAACGCACGGCAACCTCAGGGCAGAGGTAAATGGCGAACGTCGCATGCGAAAAATCGCGGGCCGAAAACGCAGAACGCTAATTTAACACACGCTACCGGGGATAGCCTAAATCCGGAAACGGACATGGCTACACAGCTTCCATAGTAGTCTGAGAACCCTGAAATTACAGGGATAGCCGTAAAAACGGAAGCGGGAAAGCCGCTCACATGGCGAAGGGAAGCAGTTTACACTTTAATACTATATGGAAGGATGGTGCGTGAGGCACTATGCGTAATCCAACTGACGTATTAAATAGTCTAAGCGATAAATCGAAGAATCCCAGTTACAAATTCAAGCGACTGTACCGCAACCTGTACAACCCGGAGTTTTATATGCTGGCCTATCAAAATATTTACGCGAATGATGGCAGTATGACACCAGGGGTAGACGGTAATACAATGGACGGCATGAGCAGCCATAGAATTGAAAGGATTATCCAATCCCTGAAAGGCCATAGCTACCAGCCGGACCCGGCAAGACGCATCTATATTGCAAAGAAAAACAGCAACAAAAAGCGTCCGCTGGGTATACCGTCAGCAAATGACAAATTAGTGCAGGAAGTAGTCCGAATGTTGCTGGAAAGCATCTATGAACCCAACTTTTCTGAAAACTCGCACGGGTTTCGACCGCATAGGAGCTGCCATACGGCGCTCTTACAAATAGAGCGGACGTTTACCGGAGCAAAGTGGTTTGTCGAGGGAGATATTCAAGCATGTTTCGACAGCTTTGACCACCATGTATTGATTGAAATTCTGCGCAGACGGATTGATGACGAAGCATTTATAACCCTGATGTGGAAATTCTTAAAGGCTGGATATATGGAACAGTGGGAATACCACAAAACCTATTCCGGCACACCGCAGGGATCGGGCATAAGCCCAATTTTAGCCAACATCTATCTGAATGAGCTTGACCGGCACATGGCAGAATTCAAGGCACAGTTCGAGTGCGGCAGTTCCAGAAATCGCAGGGCAAATCCCGAATACGAACGTCTGCATGGTAAAATCCAACGTATGAAGCGGAAAAATGCGGCGGTTTGGGGCAGCCTGAGCGATAAGGAGCGTAAACAATGTGCGGTTTCCCTTCGACAACTCCAAAATGAGCTAAGGCACTTGCCGACACACCCCGTCAGGGAGGAAAACTACAAGAATTTGCAGTATGTTCGCTATGCGGATGATTTTCTGATTGGGATTATTGGAAGCAAGCACGATGCCGAAGCCATTAAAGCAGATTTAGCCGTATTCCTGAAGGAAAGGTTAGGGTTGACACTCTCGGTAGAGAAAACAAAAATCACCCATACAGGGGAAACCGCGAGATTTTTAGGCTATGACATTTCCGTATCACGGAGCCAAGAGGTCAAGCGGCTCAAAAACGGGGTGAAATCCCGCGTATATTATGGCGTGGTGAAACTCTATGTTCCCCATGAAAAATGGGCGTCAAAATTGCTAAGTTTGGGTGCAATCCGAATCAAGAAGGACAAAGCGGGAAAAGACCATTGGAAAGCTATCCACAGAGGTAAGCTGATGAACCGGACAGATATTGAGATACTGCGGAAATATAATGCGGAAGTCCGTGGGATGGCAAATTATTATTCGCTGGCGTGTAACCCTGTCGCTCTGATGCACTTTTCAAGTCTGATGAAGTACAGTATGCTCAAAACCTTTGCGGCAAAGTATCGTACCAAAGTATCCAAGATTAAGACGCGATATATGAAAAATGGTGAATTTACAGTTCCCTATGTCACCAAGACCGGGCCAAAGGAGAGCGTATATTACAACAAGAAATTTGAGCGACAGAAAACACCGCTGTTTGGGCAGGTAGACCTGTTGGATACTTTCAAACGATATGATAAACCGAACAGTTTAGCCCGAAAACTGCGCTCGAAAACCTGTGAATTGTGCGGCGCAGTATGCGATGATATTGCAATCCACCAGATTAAGCGCTTGAAAGATTTGACCGGGCAGACCTTATGGGAGGCCATCATGCTCAAACGCAGGCGCAAAACACTGGCGGTATGTCCGGCATGTCATGGAGAAATCCATGCTTCGATGAAATCGTAAGATGAACGTAAATGGAGAGCCGTGTGCATCGAGAGGTGCCCGCACGGTTCGGGAGGGAGTGGTCCCGTAAGGGGTTGCTTACCTCATGATTTGGAAGTGCAGGTGTCCCAGCTTCGGCTTTTGAAATCGAACCACCAGAGCGAACAATACCGTTTGGAGGACAAGGCCAGAAAGTGGATACCGGAGCGAATTGCAGATACCAGCGACAGGATCATCAGGCTTGAAGCCGACTTGAAAACGCTGGAAGCGCACCCGATCGCGAACGCTGAAGACTATTCCATAACGATTAACGGTACGGAATATCATAAGCGCGAAGCCGCCGGGGAAGCGATAAAGGCATTTATGGACGCGCACAGAGGGCAAAAAGATGTTTCGCTTGGCGAATATCGCGGTTTTCCCCTCATATTTGAAGAACTGCCGTTTTTCGGGGAGCAGGAACTGGTTGTCCGTGGTAAATTGACCTACAAATTCGACCTGGGTGACGATTCACGGGGAAACACGATCCGTCTGGATAATGCCCTTGGCAATATTATGAAGCATTTCGATCAGTCGCGAGCATCGCTGGCCGATTTAAAGCAGCAGCTTGAGGACATTAAAACGCAGATTGGCAAGCCTTTCCCGAAGGCGGAAGAACTGGCCGAAAAAGAAAAACGGCTGGTGGAACTAACCGCTAAACTGCGTGACGATCAGCAGCCGACTGAAATCGCAGATAACACCCCGGCTGCACAGCCGCCGCCCCATGAACATCGACGGTCACTCGGACGCGAACGATGAAAAGGAGGAATTTATGAACAAAACACCGTTATACCACTATCCCGGCAGCTATGCCCGCGAACATAACGAACTGCCGCTTTACCGGGAATCCTTTCAGGCAAATGTAGCCTGCACGGAAGCCATAGAAACGGCGATCAGCAAACACTACAACGATAACTGTCTTGGTAAGGAAGCCGTGGCGGAGGTCGTAAAAGAGTTCGGTTTTGAGCGGACGATGTACGTCCTTGCAAATACTGTCCGGCACAAGGACTGGGACGGTCGGATTTCACAGGACAACAAACGCTGGGCACGGACGATCCCGATTTTTGAGGATTTGAACGGTTTCGGGCAGGATTGCTGCGTTTATTTTGTTGTCGGCCAGTGTCACCCCGGGCTGACAAATATTTTCATCAATCAGGTGCGGCATGATTACCTGCTGACCCAGCCGCTGAAAGCGCAGGATATTTACACAGAAGCACTGAAAATCTGCTGCACATTTGAGAATGCGCCGCACCCGAACGCCCCCGAAAAAGACGGCTTTATAGCAAAGGTTTCACCGGCGTTTATGGAACGCGCAAAAAAGCGTGACATCACCCGGCTTGCAAAGATGCTCCCGCATCCGTCCGTGCAGCTTACGGAAATCGAAGGTCGGGAAGGGCTTTTTGCAAAGATTTCCGCCGAAGAAAACCGGCATTTGATACCGAAAAAGCCGCGCGTCCGCAAATCGCAGGAGAGGTGAATATGGCATACGTTACGAAAGACCAGATCGCCGCCGCGCGGGAGCTGGATTTGCTTACTTATTTGCAGCGCTATATGCCGGAAGAACTCGTCAAAGCCAGCGCTGGCACTTACTCAACCCGGAGCCATGACAGTTTGAAGATTTCCAACGGCAAATGGTACTGGTGGTCGCGGAAAATCGGCGGCGTCAGCGCTCTGGATTATCTGGTTAAGGTGCTTGGCTTCCCGCTTCCCGTGGCGGTCGCGCACATTTATGACTGCGCAGGCCGCACGCTTCCGGCAGCCGTCCGACCGCGCGGCAATCCCCAGCAGACGCTGACGACCGCTGCGAACGCTTCCCCACGTGCATCGCCTGCCAGGATGCAGGACGACGGAAAGACGCTGGTTCTGCCGGAAGCCTATCCCAATAACCGCCGTGTATTCGCGTATCTGTCCAGCCGCGGCATTGATGGTGAAATCATCAATTTTTGCATCGAACACCGGATGCTGTATGAAGATGCTGCGCATCACAACGCGGTTTTCGTAGGCTATGACGGCAAAACACCGCGCTATGGTTTCGCGCGAAGCACCCTGTCATGCTCGACCTTCATGCGGGAGCTGACCGGAAGTGAAAAACGCTTCTGTTTTCAAATCCCTGCGCAGAAAAAGGATGCAAATATGGTCTGTGTTTTTGAGAGCGCCATTGACGCTCTTTCTTTTGCGTCCATTTTGAAGCAGGACGGCGTCGATTGGCGAATGGCGCATTACTTATCGCTTGGCGGCGCAGCCATGAAAAAGGAAGGTCTGCCGCCTGCACTTGTCCACTTTCTGGCGGTTCATTCGCAGGTTCAGAAGCTGGTACTTTGCCTGGATAATGACAGTACAGGACAACGTGTCGCACAGACGATCATTGCCGCCGCGCCAAATTTCAGAGCCGCCTATGTGCCGCCGACCACCGGCAAGGATTTCAACGAAATGCTGTGCGCGATGAAAGGCATCACGCACAGCGCGAGGACGCGCGGCCACAAGGGGGAGGTACGATGAACAGACAAGCTGATAACGTTATTAGATGTGTGACGGTGAGCGGAGGAAAGGACAGCTCGGCGCTCCTGCTCCTGATGATCGAGAAAGAAATGCCGATCGATTATGTGTTGACGGCTGATACCGGGATGGAATTTCCGAAAATGTATGAGCATCTTGCAAAACTGGATGAGCACCTGTTCCGTGAGCGCGGCATCCATATCACGGCCCTGCGGCACCCGCACGGGTTTGAGTGGATGATGTTCGACGCGCCGCCCAAAAAACAAGCCACAGTCGAGCGCCGCATTGCAAATGGCCAGTCGCTGACCGGCTACGGCTGGCCGGGATCGCGCGTCAGATGGTGTACCGGGCAGCTCAAAACGCACTTGATACAAAAGGAAATCAACCGTTTGAAAGGTGAACGCACAGCCCTGTCATATGTTGGGATCGCGGCTGATGAAGCGTGGCGCTGCAAGTCCGATAAATACCCACTTGTAGAATGGGGCGTCACCGAAGCCGATGCACTGAAAATCTGTTATGACCGAGGGTTTGACTTTGGCGGGCTGTACCAGATTTACCGCCGCGCATCATGCTTTTGCTGCCCCTTTCAACGCATCGGAGAGCTGCGTAAGCTCCGCGCCCACCACCCCCAATTATGGAAGCGATTGATGGACTTGGATGCTCGTGCCCGCGCACAGTTTGGCGACACGCCATTAGGACAATTCCGCAAAGGCTGGACGGTTGCCGCACTGGATGAGCGCTTTGCAAAAGAGGAAAACGAAACGTATGAAAAACAGGAGGTTTTGAAGCATGGGATTTAAGGAGAAATGGAAGCTGATGAAACGGCTTGACCAGAGCCTGCTCGATCAAGCAGCGCTGCTTGGGGCGCACCCTACCATTGAGAGTGTCTACCGATTGCAGAGCCTTGCGGACACGCACTGCACCCTGAAAATCCGTCACCGGCTGACGCTTGGCGAGGTGCAGACGCTTTCGGAATTTGCCGACCCACTGGAGGTCGCGCACCAGTGCCGCATGGTCAACGGCTTCGCTGAGGACTGGCCGATCTGTGCGCTGCTGGATGAAATGAACGCTTTCGAGCGTTTCCCGCTGACAGACGCAGCGGCTTCCAGACCGTCAGGGCGACTGCCGAAAACTCGACTTAAAAGCGAGGGATGAACGGATGAGGATAGAAATCGGAAAGGCACGCGCTCCGCCCGTGCCTTGTAATAGCCAGCATGTCATTTGTTTAACACAAACGACCACTGGTTAGGGGAACACCCCTAAAACCCCGGAAAAGGAGGTACGCGTGAGTGCGTTCAAAACAGAAATTCGTGGGCGCGTGGCTCTCCGAAATTGAGTATCACCACCTGCGTCAGCAGATGGACAAAAGCGGACAAAGCGCATCCGATATCCTCCGCGGATTATTGATGGGGCTGGACGTGAAGCCGCGGCCAGAGCGGGACACGGCAGCACTTCTCCGGCAGCTTTCTGCAATCGGAAACAACATCAACCAAATCGCACACACCGCGAATGCGACCCGCTCCGTTACTTCTTCGCAGGTAAAAGAGCTTCGGAAACTGCTGGAGGAGGTTTGGCAAGTCGTGATGGAGAACTACTAATGGCATATACCAAAATCATCCCCATCCGTACACGGCTGGATGTATGCCTGAACTATGTCAGCAATCCTGAAAAGACCGATTTAGAGAACGCTCTGAACTACATAGGGAATATGGACAAAACCGGAACTTTGCAGTCGGCGTTTCACTGCCAGATCAAAACCGCATTCCGGGATATGCAGATGGTCAAGCGTCGATGGAAAAAGGACAGCGCCAAACGAGTGCAGGGCTATCATGTGATCTTCTCATTCAAGCCGGGTGAGGTTACACCAGAAAAAGCGCATGAATTAGGCTGTGAACTTGTTGCACGCTTTCTGAAAGACGAGTATCAATCCGTTGTCACGACGCACGTAGACAAGGCACATCTTCACTGTCATATTGTGTTTAATTCAGTAAATCTCATAACCGGAAAAATGTTTCGTGACAGCTTCGCCAATTACTTTGACGGCATCCGAAAAACGGCTGACGAAATCTGCCGGGAAAACGGTTTATCGACCATCAAGCCGAGGGGCAAAAGCCGCTCCCGCAGCGAGTACGAAGCAGACCGCCGCGGCGACCCGACCCTGCGCAGCCTTATCCGAAAGGATGTTGATGAAACCATCGACCGGGCGCGGGACTGGAACGACTTTCTGCAACTGCTGGCAAAACAGGGCTACGCAATCAAGACCGCGCCGCGCTATAAGCACACGGCAATCCGCAGACCGGGCGCGGCACGGTTTGTACGCCTGCGTTCACTGGGGGCGCAGTACACCGAGGAAGCGATTAAGCAACGCATTCTCGACCGCTACACTTACGGTGGCAAGCCGCCTGTACCACTGCCCGAAAAGAAGGTTTTCCGTCGCAAATATCGTGGAAACCTCCCAAAACGGCGTAAATACAAGGGATTTATCGCGCTGTACTACCGGTATGTGTACCTCCTGCGCGGCTCCCGTGCTGGCAAGCAGCCGCGCCGCGTCAGTCGCCTGCTGATGGACGACGTGATACGGCTGGACAAGTTTATCGCCCAGCACAAGGCAATCGCAAAGTACCGGATTGAAACTTCCGACGACATGATAACCCGCTGTACCGAAATAAAAGCCCAAATTCAAACACTTACAGACAGGAGAAAGGACATCAGACATGAACCCGAAGAACAGGAAGCAGCGCTTTCCGAAATCGCCGACAGGCTCCGAGAGCTACGCCGTGACCTGCGCACGCTTGCAGCCGTGGAACAGACCGCGCCGCGTGTGCAGGAACAACTGCGGCAGATCGACGAACAGGAAGCGCGGATAAGGAAGGAGCGCGAAGAATATGAGCGAAGCAAGCGCAGCCGCCGACCAGCTCACCCGCGAGGGTATACAATTCACTGAAATGACAGCAAAGCTGGCGGGGCTGGGTGCGAAAAACCTTGCCGCGCTGGTCATGGCATTATTAAAGGATAATGAGAAGCTGGCGGGCAAGACCAGCCTGCGGCGGCTCCTTCAGGACGGCAAGGAATTGAAGGTGATCCCGCTGCCAAAGGACAAAATCGCGGCGTTCACCCGCGAAGCCAAACGCTATGGCGTGCTGTTCACCATCATCAACGACAAGGAAAGCGGCGAGGTTGATTTGCTTGTCCGTGCCGAGGACGCTGCTAAAATCAACCGCATTTTTGAGCGGATTCACTATGATGAACTCGCGGAACCGGAAGCCGAAAAAAACGCAGACGCCCGCGCACGACTCGGGAACGGATCGACAGTGCGCGGGCGGAACTCGCTGCCCGCGCCAACCCCTACCCTTATGATTGAGGAACGTCCGAGCGTGCGCGAGACACTCCGGCTGATGCAGCCGCGCTATCGGGGCGAATCCGCGCAGAAACGCGAAACGCCGCCGGTTATCCGTCTCCCTGCGGTGCTTTCATCGGAGGAAGAAACCGACCGTCCACGCCGCCGCGCCCTGCCAATGCCCAAAAAGAAATCCCAAGAAAGGTAATATGATTATGCCCTACCGTAAACTTTGCGCCGCTGTGATGTGCGCGGCGTTTTTAACGCCCTCCGCGCTGGCGCTGTACCCGTCCGAGATACAGGCTGGCGCGGTTGGAAGCAGCCCCGAGCTGATGAAAATTTATGAGCTGACCCCGGAGGACAGCCCCGACGATATCCCGCGTGATTCCTTTGAGCTGGACGGCTACAAATACAGCTTTTTTGAAATCCTTCGGGACACCCCGCTCCCGACCACCGAGACAAAGGAGCACAGCGAAACGGTAACTTTGACCAGTCAAAGCAAGGATATGGAAGCGATTTTGTCCTTGCTGGCAACCGAAAAGGAGTGTACCACCGAGGACGGCTATGAGGGGACGCTGCGGCTGAACGTGGATTCCATCCATTCCGAAGTCGCCGGATATGGTTCGTCCAGCAAAAAAGTAAGCATTACGCGCCGTTACCCGAACCTTGCCGATGCAGACCTTGAATTTATCCCGAAAACCACCACCGAAAACGGCGTAACCTACACTTTGGGCGGCGTACAGTGGGAAACCAGCAACACGACCGATGTAGACGGCTATGCACTTACCAACCGCTACACGGCTGTTGCGACCTATTCCGGCACGCAAAAGAGCAAATACGTTGATGGGTACAGCATTACGGCAACCTATTCCGGCATTCTCTCAAAATCGCATACGCCAGTAACCCGTTATACGGCGATTTTCGTCGGAAAGCTGATCGACCCCGCCGCGCAGCGCCCAGCAGGAAGCACGGTTGTACCGGAAGTTCCCGGCAAGGTTGAGGAGGACGAGCCGCCAGCGGATGCTCCCATCGTGCAGGAACCCGAACCGCCGGAGCAGCCGCCGGAAGCCGAGCCGCCGCTTACCGTCCCCATGCCGTGGAAAGAACTGCTGCGCTTTGGATTGGGCGCGCTGGCCTTTGTCGGAGGGATTGCGCTGGTGCTTCATATCGGCAAACGGATCGATTTTCAAAAGCTCGGAAACGGATTGAAAAAGTTAAGATTTCGAAAGGAGCGCAGACATGAAGAAGAACCTGATGATGATTATGGCGACGACTTGCCTGATGATGACGGCCCTGTCTATCCCGGCTTCGGCGCTGACGTATGATTTTGCCGGAGCGGAGCAGGCGCTTTTCGGAAGCCCGACCTCGGTCGAGCCGGTAACGGTCGTGCCACCGCGTGACACCCAAAACATCAACCGCAGCAAAGACAGCGCGTTCATTCCGCCGACCTTTGGCACGCCTTCCGCAGACACCCCCGGTACCGGCTCCCTGCTGACCCCGAATCTGTCCGGCGTTGCGCCGATGCAGCTTGGCAGTGACAAGTATACATGGAACGGCAGCAGCGCCGAAAACTCGTTGACTGCTCCCGGCAACACGGCAATCGTCATGCCGCCCAGCGTGAACGGTACCGTCAGCAGCGGAACGAGTGGCAGCACGAGCAATGGAACCAGCGGCAGCAATTCCAATTTCAGCGTCACGAGCAAGAAAAACGTGACCGCCGCCGACCTGCGCTGCGACGACGGCAGCATCGGCACGCTGAAAATCCCCGCGATCGATGTTTCGGTCAAGGTTTACGACGGTACAACGGACGCAAACATGAAAAAGGGCGCGACCCACTTCACCGAAACGTCGTACTGGGACGGCAATGTCGCATTTGCAGCACATAACCGCAGCAGCTATTTCGGCAAGATTTACAAGCTGGAAAGCGGCGATACGATCACGTATACCACGAAAATCGGTACGCGCAAGTATCAGGTGACTTCGGTTTACAAAATCGACGACGACGATACTTCCTGCCTGAATCATTCGACCGAAAACCGGCTGACGCTGGTAACGTGCGTCGAAAATCAGTCCGCGTACCGCTGGTGTGTGATTGCGAAAGAAATTTCGTAAAAACCCGTTTCGTGTTTTTTTGACAGCCTTTGAAGGAGGTGCTATCATAATGTCAGGCAACCGGATTCGAGATGCACCGAAGGAGGAAAAAGTTATGTTAAAAAAAGTATTTGTAAGCGTTTTAACCGCTGTAATGCTGCTCGGAGGTATTGGCGCAGGAGCGGCGTTCGAGCCGGACATCGACTACGCGCAGGAAGCAAACCCGGCAATTTTCACGCCCAGCCTGACCCGCGAATTTTACAATTCCGCGCGGAATGCTTACCTTCACAGCGCGGAAATGGCGGCAGGCTATGACCATGACACGGTAACGCTTAACCGTTCAATCACGATTCCCCTGCCCGCGGGAATGGCGGTCAACGAGGATATGCGCGGCGTGTGCAACCGCATTGGCGGCGTGACCTACCGGTTCAATATCACGGAGATCAACCCCTTTGTGTACGCTTATCCGCGCATGGATGCCGACCTTGAAAAGCCGCACGTCCGCGCGATCATTGAAGCGGCACAGTTGAAGGAAACCGACCGTGAAAAGGCGGAATATCTTGCAAAAACCATCTGTGACAGGCTGGAATACGCCTATGACGGCAAGATTACCGAGTGGAGCAAGGCGATGGAAAACGGCGGCAAAGCCGTCTGCTCTGGCTACTCCACCGCGTTCAACCGCATGGGACGCGCCGCCGGACTGCTGACCTTCATGGTTGGCAATCAGGCGCAGAACCACGCCTGGAACATCGTTTATTGCGACGGCGAATGGCTGACCGTCGACCTGACCCACTACGACACATCCGGCAAGGAGGCGAACTGGTTCCAGCCGAACCATCCGAAGTTTACGCCAGATTGTGAAGACACGCTCCGCTTCGCACAGGAGGTGATGATACCCAATTCTACAAAATGAATCCGAATCCACACAGGAAATCGACCATCTTTCGGGATGGTCTTTTTTCATGTTCCAAACAAGGAAAGGAGACGCAATGAGACAGAAAATCAAACGGATTTTATCCTCTGCACTGACTGCGGCAATGGTGCTGAATCCATTTGCAAGCATCTTGCCGCAGGCGGCGGCACTCAGCGGCGGCGATTCCGTAACGCTCGTGTTCGACAGCGACAAGCAAAATTATCTGCGTGAGCAGAAAAACGGCGCGTGGGTTAATCTCCCGATACATGAGAGTTATGCGACCGAAAATGGTGAGAAATTGCTTGCGTTTTGCATGGACCACGGCAAGCACGGTATACATGAAGTTGCGCCCACGACCAACCGGCACACCTATATATTGGATTCCGGCACGGGCTACACGCAGAATCCGAAAGCAGTCGGCGTTATCATGCGCGGCAGCGGACGGCTGACCTTGCAGTCGTTTTTGAATCAGTTCCCGTCCGTCCCGCGCGACTTGACCGAGGATGAATACCGTTATGCGACGCAGACCGCGATCTGGGCGGCGCTCGGCCAGCTCAGCGTCAGCGGTACGGCGTTCACAAGCGGCAATGCGGTGCAGGTTTCGTCCGCGCACAGCACCGAAGGGGCGCGTGTTATGGCGGCGATCAAGGCTCTTCTGGAATATGCAAATACCATCGACCATAATTATTATGTCGGTTCGTATCTGACGCACGGCGACGCATACGACGAAACTGGCGAGATCGACTGGTCGCCAGCTGGCGGCGACGGGCTGAACGCCAGCGTGGAAGAACTCGACGGCGCGGAATACTACACGAAGGAAATCAAGGTTGCATCGGCTTCCTTCTGCCAGAACAACGCCTTGAATGTCGGATTGTATCAGGCGCTTCCCGGCACGCTGCTCCAGATTGTCAAAGATGGCGACCATGCCAGCGCAGCCGCGCCGAGCGCAAGCGCGTCCGTTACGCTGAAACCGATCGCGCAGACGACCGACGCCAATGCAAACGGCTCGGAATATTACGGCATTGTGAAAGTCTGGGTGCCGAAGGATGCAGCCGATGAAAAAACCGATTACGCATTCAATGTGCAGCTTTCGGCAACGGTCGAATCCTTTGAGATTTTCGTAGGCCGCGCCAGCGGTTACGAGAGCAGCACCGAATATCAAAAGTACCTTATCAGTGGCCCGCAATGGCAGGAAATCGGCAACAGCGTTCCGATCAAATGGGGCAACGCTACGATTCCTGACGACCCCGATTTGCCGGATAATCCTGACGATCCGGACAATCCCGACGACCCGGAAGACCCGCCCCCGGAGCCGGGAGAGCTGTACATTAAAAAGGTGGACGCTGACACGGGTGAAACCCTTGGCGACTGCACTTTTGAACTGGAACACATTGAATCCGGCTTCAAAACCACGGTTACGACGCTGGGCGACGGAATGGCGTTTTTTGAGCTTCCGGCCGAAAAAACAGGCGGCTGGAAAGCAACCGAAACCGTTCCGCCTCCGGGCTATGAGAAGGCCCCGGACAATATCCAGACCTTTAGCTGGGATGGTGAGACTACTCCAATTAACCTGACCTTCAAGAACCACCGCAAGCCGTCTATTTTGTTCGTCAAGCGCGACGCGGTGACTGGCGACACCCTCAAGGGCGCGATTATCGAGGTCAGCCGCAACGGGCAGAAAATCGGGGATTATGAAACCAAAGAGGACGGCACGTTTATGATTACGGAGCTGGTTGAGGGGACATATACTTTCCGTGAGAAAACGCCCCCGGCGGGTTATCTGATAACGGATGAAGTCGTCACACAGTACGTGAATCCCAACGAAATGGCAACCGGCGAGCGTGTTATCCCGGTCGAAATGAAGGATTTCGCAGAATTGAAGCTGAAAATCATCAAGTTCGACCAGCAGAGCAACAAGCGGCTGTCCGGCGTTACCTTTGAGATTTACTGCAATACTGAACTGATCGGGCGCAAGCAAACCGACAACAACGGCGAAATCAACCTCACGGGACTGAAACCGGGAACCTATTTGGTGAAAGAAGTCGCGACCGATGCAGAACACGTGGTAAATTCCACGCCGCAGCAGATCGAATTGAAGGCGGGACAGACCGACGTGCCGGAGCTGGTTTTCATGAACCAGCTAAAGCCGGGAATGTATCTGGTAAAGGTGGATTCCGAAACCTTGAAGCCTATGCCAAACGTCAAGTTTTTGATATCGCAGGTCGGCGGCACTTTCTCGAAAGAATTTGTCACTGACGTGAACGGCGAGATCGACCTTTCCCAGCTCGAACCGGGCGCATATCAGGTGAAAGAGTTGCTGACGATCGACGGCTATCTGGTCGACGATGCAATCCGCACCATCCAGCTGAACCCCGATGAAACGGCGCGTTTTGTGTTCACCAACACGAAAAAGCCGTGGCTGGAAATCCTGAAATATGACCCCGATAATGATATTTACATTCCGGGTGCGACGTTCAAAATTGCAAAAATCGAGGACGGCTCGCATTATCTTGACCGTGTAACCGACCAAAACGGGCGCATCCTGCTTGAAAATCTGGAACCGGGCGTATATACGGTAATTGAAATGGCGGAACCCGCCCATTACGTGAAAAACACGCTGGAATACCATGTCGAGCTGTTCCCCGGAAAAGGCTCGACGCTGGTTGTGAACAACTACCGAAAGCCAAACCTTCAGATTGTGAAAACCGATGCAGTCACAGGAAAACCGCTGCCCGGTACGACCTTCACGCTGAACAAGGTGGACAGCTCTACGCTCACGACGGTGATTACCGGCGCGGACGGCACGGTTACGATCAGCGACCTTGAACCGGGTGTGTATCAAGTCACAGAAAAGAAAGTACCGGACGGCTATTTGCTCGACGAAACGCCGCAGCTTATCACGCTCGTACCAAACGAGACGGGCATCGTCCGCTTCTACAACTATCCGAAACCTTCTTTATTGATTCAGAAGGTCGACAGTGTGACCGGCGACCCGCTGCAAGGGGCGAAATTCCATATCACCTATGCCAGCAATAACACTTCTACGGGCGAGATAAATGACCTTGGCGACTATTTTACAGACGAAAACGGTCAAATTAAGCTCGATAAAGTTCAAGACGGCTGGTACAAGGTGACGGAGCTGGAAGCCCCGGCAGGGTATAGCATCAAGCAGCCTGCGACACAGGAAGCCTACATCAAGGCAGGCACAAGCAAAACCTTCACCTTTGAAAATGTTCCGCTCAGCGCCATCGTCATTAAGAAAATTGACGCAGACAGCGGCAAGGTCTTGCCGAATGCGTGGTTCCGGATTCGCTATCTGGGCGGAACCTCTGGCACTGGCGGCACGACCATCGGCGAGTACATGACCAGCAGCAACGGCACTATCGTAAAAACAGGCTTAAAGGCAGGAACGTATATCATTGAGGAAATTTCCGCGCCAGAGGGCTACGTTATCAACGATTCCGCACAGACCGTGTATCTTTCCGGCAAAGATCAGGACGTTATCACGGTCACGTTCGGCAATGATAAGAAAGGCAGCCTGCTCATTATCAAAAAGGACGCCGTGACGGGCGAACCGCTTTCGGACGTGGAATTTTTGCTGACAAACAGTGACGGCGGCTTAATTGGAAATTCCAACGGCAAATTTGTGACCGACAGCGCAGGCACGATCCGCGTAGACGGGCTGGAACCCGGCATGACCGTAATCGTGAAGGAGACGCGCACGCGTTCCGGCTACATTTTGGACGATACTCCGCAAACTATTAAAATCAAGGCAAATGAAACCATGAGTTTGGAATTTCGGAACAAGCCCAAAGGGAGCCTGATCGTGCTGAAAAAGGACAGTCAGACGGGCGAACCGATACCAAATGTTGAGTTTAAAATCACTACATCGTCCGGCGAACTTGTCCCCGACCATGAGGGCGCGACGAGTACGAACGGCATTTATAAGACCGACGAAAACGGGCAGATCGCGCTTTCCAAGCTGACCCCCGGCACGTATGTCGTGACCGAGGTCAAGGTGCCGAATGAGTATGTAATGGACGCGCCGCCGCAGACCGTCCGTGTGAATGAGAACGACGCACAAACTTTAACTTTTTTGAACACGAAAAAGGGCAGTTTGATTGTCAAAAAAATCGACAGCATCACCCGCGAATCGATTTCCGGAGTAACCTTTGAAATCAAGGGCGACGGCTATCCGACCACTTCCCACACGACGGACAGCAGCGGGCAAATCAAGCTCGATTATTTGCCGAATGGCACTTATTCGATTACGGAAGTACGTGCAAAGGACGGCTATAAGCTCGATACCACTACGCGCACAGCGACCGTTACAGCGGGGAAAACAACGGAAATCACCGTTGAAAATGAACCGCTTGGCGGGCTGCTCATTAAAAAGATGAACTCCGTAACCAAAGAACCGCTTTCCGACGTGATTTTCAAAGTTACACGCGCAGACGGTTCGGCGGTTGGCACTTCGGGCGGAGAATTCCGCACGGATGAACGTGGATTCATCATGATCCCCGACCTGGAACCGGCGGGTTACGTCATTCAGGAAGTGCAGGCCAAACCGGGCTTCCTGCTGGACGATACGCCCAAAACGATTGAGGTTAAGGACCATCGGACGTACACCGTTGAGTTTTTCAACCAGCCAAAAGGCGGGCTTGTTGTGGTCAAAAAAGACAGTATTACGGGAGAACCGCTGAAAGGCGTGGAGTTTAAGATTACGACTTCCAGCGGCGAACTGGTTTCCGGGAATGAGGGGCAGACCTCGACAAACGGCATTTTTACGACGGATGAAAACGGCGTTATCGAGATCAATAAGCTGAAACCCGGCACATATACCGTTGTCGAGACGAAAACCCTGCCTGACTACGTTCTGGACGCGCAGCCGCAGACGGTTGTTGTGGAAGCGAATGATACTCAAACGCTTACTTTCACGAATACACCGAAGGGTTGTTTAGTCGTGAAAAAGATCGACAGCGTAACACATGAACCGCTTTCCGGCGTAAAATTCGAGGTAAAAGGCTGCAATGGCTGTGATTATCCAGCGGGAACGTATACCACGGATGCAAACGGTATGTTCCGCCTGAGCCATATTCCCAGCGGCTGCTATTCGATTGTGGAAACGCAGGCAAAGGACGGCTATCGGCTGGACGATACCGTGCATACGGTGAAGGTCGAAGCCGGGGCTTGCAAGGAGGTTACGTTCGAGAACGAACCGCTCGGCGGGCTGCTTATCAAGAAAATGTCGGCGTCGAATAAGGAGCCGCTTTCAGATGTGACCTTTACCGTTTTGACTGCGGAAGGTACGCCTGTCGGCACTTCCAACGGGCAATTCCGTACAAACGTGGATGGTTACATCTCCATTCCTGATTTGGCTCCCGGCACGTATCTTGTAAAGGAGACGCAGGCCAAACCGGGCTATATTCTGGACGATACCCCGCAAACCATCACGATCAAGGATCACCAGACGTATCTTCTGGAAGTGTTTAATAAGCCGAAAGGAAATCTGGTTGTCGTCAAAACCGACAGTCAGACCGGAGAAGTGCTGCCGGGTGTTGAGTTTAAGATCACCACTGCGAACGGTGAGCTTGTTCCAGATAATGAAGGTTTGACTTCCTCCAACGGGATTTATACGACCGACAAAAATGGCGAAATCGTTCTTTCCAAGCTCAAACCGGGCACGTATATTGTGAGCGAAACGAAGACGCTTGACGACTATATTCTGGACGCACCGCCGCAGACCGTGGTGATTGAAGCAGATGACACGCAGGTTTTGAATTTTACGAATACGAAAAAGGGCTGTCTCGTGATTACAAAGGTTGACAGCGTGACGCGCGAACCGCTTTCCGGCGTAAAGTTTGAAATCAAAGGCTGCAATGGCAACGCTTATCCGGGCGACATTTACACTACGAACAGCAGCGGCGTGATCCAGCTTGACCACATCCCGAGCGGCGACTACACGATTATGGAAACGCAGGCAAAGGACGGTTATCGTCTGGATGATGCTGCGCAGGTCGTGAACGTTGAAGCCGGCAAAACCCGCAAAATCACGGTCGAGAATGAACCGCTCGGCGGACTGCTCCTGAAAAAGATGGATTCCGTCACGAAAGAGCCGCTTTCGGATGTCATTTTCAAAATCACGAAAACAGACGGCACAGTCGTAGGCGAATCCGGCGGCGAATACCATACCGATGAACGCGGCTACATTTCCATTCCCGACCTCGCGCCGGGTGGTTATATCGTGGAGGAAGTGCAGGCGAAGCCCGGATATTTGCTGGACAATACGCCCAAAACCATTGAAATCAAGGATGCGCGCTTTGTTCCTTGACAATCCGTGTAGAAATACACGATAAAACAAG
>CAJUGU010000037.1 GCA_910586105.1 uncultured Eubacteriales bacterium
CCCGCGTAGGGGCGGGAGCGGCCCGATCAGCATGATCTATAAAAAGTACCCCCGCAGGCGTATGCCCGCGAGGGTCGCGCTCCCGGGGCCGATGGGACGGGATGGGTTCCGTTGCCTTCGGCCTGGGTATCAAAACGGTTTATTTTTCGTTTTCATCGTAAACAAGCGCCTGCTCAAACAGCAATTCAACATCCGCCGACGGCGCTTCAGTGCAGAGCGAGACGACAACAGCCGCGACTAATCCCGCCACAAAGCCGGGGGCAAGCTCATAGATGCCGGTCGAAGCGAGGAAGGCAAACCAGCCGATATCGACCGCCGCGCCGACAACAATACCCGCAACGGTACCTTTAAAATTCAGGCGTTTCCAAAACAGGCTGAGCATAATGACCGGGCCGAACGCCGAGCCGAAGATGCCCCACGCATTGGAAACCAGATCCATGATCGAGCCTGCATCCGGGTTGGAAGCGATCATCAGCGCAAGCACGGCGATCGCCAGCACGACGGCGCGGCCGATCCAGAGCATTTCTCGGTCGGTCGCCTGTTTCCGGCGGAAAACAGGGTTATACACATCGCTGGCAAAGGCCGAAGCTGCCGAAAGGAGCTGACTGTCTGCCGTGCTCATGGAAGCCGCAAGGACGGCGGAAAGCAGCACGCCGGAAATGATACCGGGGAAGATCCGGCGGACGATGGCGATGAACACCAACGAATTTTGATTGATCGCTTCATCATAGCCCAGGAACATCCGGCCAACGATACCGATCAGCGCGGCGAAAAGGACGATCAGCACTGTCCAGCAGATACCGATCTTTGCCGATTTCCGGATCTCCTTTTGCGTGCGCACCGACATATACCGGATAATGATATGCGGCATGCCGAAATACCCGAAGCCCCAGGCCAGACCGGAAACGATATCCTTCCAGTTGGTGAAGGCGTTCCAATAACCGGGTTCGATCGAAGCGCCGGCAGAAGGGCCGATCAATGCCGCTGCAAAGATCGGGGCGATCAGCATGGCGGCCAGGATCATCATGCCCTGGAAAAAGTCGGTCCAGCAGACGGCGGAAAACCCGCCGAGGAAGGTATAGCTTACAATGATAACGGTCGCGAGGTACATAGCGGCCTTGGCGTCGATCCCAATAACGGTATTGAACAGCGTGCCGCAGGCTTTGATACTGGACGCGGCGTACACGGTGTAAGCGCCGAGGAAGACCACCGCGCAAATGACCTGAAGCGCCTTCGACTTGGAAAGGAACCGGTTGGTCAGGTATTGCGGGACGGTGATCGAGTCATTGGCAACGATCGAGAAGCGGCGCAGCCGCGGGGCTTCCCAGATCCAGCTGATGGCATAGCCGATCGCAAGGCCGACGGGGATCCAAACCTGCCCAAGGCCGAGGGCATAGATCGAGGTCGGTAAGCCCATCAGCACCCAGGCGCTCATATCCGACGCGCCCGCGGAAAGGGCCGCGACCCACGGGCCCATTTTACGGTTGCCGAGGAAGTAAGTCTTTTCGCCGCCGTTCCGATCCTTGAAGAAAAAGAAGACGCCGATCGACAGCATGAAGATTAGGTAGATCACAAATACGACGATTTCCGATATCTGCATAAAAATGTTGCTCCAATCTGAAAGATTTTACAGTCATTTAACAGCATACCATATTTCTCCGCAATTTGCAAGGGTGGATTTTATTATTTCAGCGCTTTAACAAGAAACAGCGCGGACGGGCGTCTGATCGTGGACGGACGGCGCGCAGCGCTCCGTGAACCGTCTTTGGCAGCAGAAAAGCCGCCCGGGAAAGGACGGCTTATGCTTTCTTTACAAAGGCTGGATGGGGGTGCTCGGGAAGGCGATTTCCCAACGATGCTTTCCGATTTCCCCTTTCGACGCTGGAACGCTCACCCTTCCAGCGGAAAATGTTCTTTGATCGCGGCAAAGGATTCCGCGCTGATCGCGTGTTCGATCCGGCAGGCGTCGCGCAGGGCGGTCTCACGGGAGACCCCTAACGAGATCAGCCATGCGGAAATGAACTGATGCCGTTCATAAATGCGGTCGGCGATCTCAAGGCCGCTTTTGGTCAGCTTCAAAAAGCCGCCGGATTCGACGGTAAGATAACCATTCCGGCGCAGCAGGCTGACTGCGCGGCTGACGCTGGGCTTGGAGAAGCCCAGATACTGCGCCACGTCGACCGAACGCACGGAGCCTTTTTGCTGATGCAGGATCAGGATCGATTCGAGGTAATCCTCGCCAGATTCGTGTATTTGCATAATAGTTCACCCGGGCGGGCAGCGCCGCTCCTTCCATGAATTTTAGATTGCCGGGGAGGCCGGTCGCAAAACGGTGATTCCCGGTTATTGGACATTATACCAGAAAAAAGCGGGTTTGGCAAGCCGAAAAAGACCTTGATTCGAGCCTGCGGGCAAACAAATCCACGCAGCGACCGGCGGAAGGCTCTGGATGGGACGTGCGCCGCCTCAGCCGAAACCGGACGAAACGGATCCGCAGGGCGCTATTGCGGAAGCAGGTCGTAAAAAATCTCGTCCAACGGGATCTCAAGATCGTCATAAAGGCTGCACCGGAAATGCGTGACGATCGCGTTTCGTCTGGTTTCGCTCATATTCGCAAGCATCCAGTCGGGATAGGCTGTGTAAATATCATGCAGTGCGAATTCGCCCTGCTGGTTATGATAAACTTCAATGATCCGGTCGGTAGGGCTTATGAGCCAATATTCCTGCACGCCACATTGGGCGTAGACTTCTTTTTTATGTGTGCGGTCATTCCGCGCCGTGCTGGGGGAAAGGATTTCGACCACCAGATCGGGCGCGCCGTATACGCCGTCATGTTTGATTTTGCCGCGGTCGCAGACGATCATAAAATCGGGGATAAATTGATCCTTATCGGTCAAAAACACAGATTCGTGGTCTGAGAATGGGACGCAGTTTTTGCCATGCAGATAGTTGGAGAAAATGCGGTAAAGATTCCCCGCGACCCGGTTGTGATTTGTGGAAGTCGGAGACATTGCGACGATCTTGCCGTCGATCCATTCTTCCCGCCATTCCAGCTGATAAGCCAAATTGTCCGCCATTTGAGATGAAGCCTCCATTCTCTTTTGAGCTGCTTTTATTATAGGCCGCGCGCAGTTGGAAGTCAAGCCGTGAAAACGCGCCCCGCAGTTGGTTGATTGCGGCCTGTTGTGAAGGCGGTTCAGGCGCGCGGCTTGTTCCGCTTTTTATTCGATCTCCAATAAATCGTAAGCAGGGCGCACAAAACCACGCCGACCCCTGCGGCGGGGAGCATCCAGCCATGTCCGCCCGCAATATCGTTTTTCAGCAGTTTGATGAAGATCGACTGGCCTTTTTGCGAATGCGCTTCGCAGTAGTACCCGGCGATGTCGGATGTGGTCAGGTGATAGCTGCCGTCGGCGACCTCGCGTTCGACCCAGTGGGTCTCGGTCTCGACTTTCAGCTTGCCGTCCTCGGGGACAAGGTAGGTGTTTTTTTCGCGGTCGGCGACCGTTTTGGTTTTCGTCCCGGAGTACTCGTTGACCTCCAGCTCATAATTCGGGCTTTCCGGCGCGGCGCTGTGGAGGGTCAACGTGTAACGCTTCACGGCGGGCTGATCGCAGCCCTGCATATTGCAGAGAGTGTCGCCGCTGGAGATGTCCCGCTCATGGAAAACGGTGGAGCGGTACATATGGAATGTGTCCTGATCCGATATATACATTAAGGAGCCCAAGACCAGGAGAAAAAAGGTTGCCGGATAAACGACGAGCGACAGCAGAGCGAGGATGCCTTTCCATTTACCGGGGGTAATTTTTCCAGATTTTTCGGTTGTTTGGTTCATACAAAACACCAGCCTTTCAAAATATTACATCCATTATACCGAGCCCCGTGGGGGAAGTCAAGCCGCGCCGCGCCGCCGTTCGACGGCGTGCGCCGTCAGATCCTGCGCTTTTCTTGCGCAGCCCTCTTGATTTTCTCCCGGATTTTGGATATCATAGTAGGAGAATGCATGAACAGGATGGAGGAATCCCCCAATGGAAAAAAAGCCCTATTATATATCGACGGCGATCGCCTATACTTCGGCGAAGCCGCATATCGGCAACACCTATGAGATCGTGCTGGCGGACGCGATCGCGCGTTATAAACGGCTGACCGGTTATGACGTGTATTTCCAGACCGGCACGGATGAACACGGCCAGAAGATCCAGCAGAAGGCGGAGGCCGCCGGGATCACGCCGCAGCAATATGTGGACAACGTCGCGGGCCAGATCAAAGAGATCTGGGACCTGATGAACACCACCTATGACAAATTCGTGCGCACGACCGACCCGATGCACGTCAAAAAGGTGCAGGCCATTTTCCGGAAGCTGCACGAACAGGGCGACATTTACAAGGGCTCGTACAAGGGCAAATATTGTACGCCGTGCGAATCCTTCTGGACGGACAGCCAGCTGGTCGACGGCAAATGCCCGGACTGCGGCCGCGAAGTGACCGAAGCGGAGGAGGAAGCCTACTTCTTCCGGATGAGCAAGTATGCCGACCGGCTGATGGCGCACATCGAAGCGCACCCGGAATTCATCCAGCCGGAAAGCCGGAAAAACGAAATGGTGAACAACTTCCTCAAGCCCGGCTTGCAGGATCTTTGCGTTTCGCGCACCTCGTTCAACTGGGGCGTGCCGGTCGACTTCGACGACAAGCACGTGACCTACGTCTGGCTGGACGCCCTGTCCAACTATATCACCTTCTGCGGCTATGACCCCGACGGCAACCACGACGAACACTACAAACGGTTCTGGCCCGCCGACGTGCATCTGATCGGCAAGGACATTATCCGGTTCCATACCATTTACTGGCCGATCTTCCTGATGGCGATGGGCGAACCGCTGCCCAAGCAGGTATTCGGGCACCCGTGGCTGCTGGTCGGCGACGGAAAAATGTCCAAGTCGCTGGGCAACGTCATTTATGCGGACGACCTGGCGCGCTGGTTCGGCGTCGACGCGGTGCGTTATTATGTACTGCATGAGATCCCGTTTGCGCAGGACGGCACCATCACGCACGAGCTGATGATGGAACGCATCAACGCCGACCTCGCGAACGTGCTGGGCAATCTGGTCAACCGCACGATCGCGATGAGCCACAAATATTTTGACGGCGAGGTCTGCGCGCCCACCGACGCCGAGCCGGTCGACGACGAGCTGAAGGGGCTGGCGCTCGCGCTGCCCGCGAAGGTCGAGGCGAAGATGAACGAACTCAAGGTCGCCGACGCGATCGACGAGATCTTTACCCTGCTGCGCCGTTCCAACAAATATATTGACGAGACCATGCCGTGGGCGCTGGCAAAGGACGAGAGCAAACGCGCGCGGCTGGGCACGGTGCTGTATAACCTGCTGGAAAGCATCCGCTTTGCGGCGGTGCTGCTCAAGCCGTTCCTGCCGGAGACGGCCGACAAGATCTTTGCGCAGCTGCATGCGGAAAACGGCGGCGTGGAATCGCTGAGCCGTTTTGAGGGGATGCAGCCGGGCGGCAAGGTCGGGGAAGCCTCAATCCTGTTCGGGCGTATCGACATCCCGAAGAAGCTGAAGGAGATTGAGGACGAGCAGGCAAAGGCGCAGAAGAAGGCGGACAAGGCCGCGGCCAAGCAGGAGAAAAAAGCCGAGGCAAAGCCGGAGATCCCGGGCGTGATCACGATTGATGATTTTGCAAAGGTCGAGATGAAGGTGTGCAAGGTGCTGGCTTGTGAAAACGTGAAGAAGAGCGAAAAGCTGCTCAAGTTCCAGCTGGACGACGGTTCGGGCACGCCGCGCCAGATCCTGTCCGGCATTGCGATGCATTATAAGGCGGAAGAGCTGACCGGCAAGACGCTGGTCGCCTGCACCAACCTTGCGCCGCGTAAAATGATGGGGCAGGAATCCTGCGGGATGCTGCTGTCGGCGGTGCGCGAGACCGAGGGCGGCGAAGAACTGCATCTGATCATGTTGGACGACAGCGTACCGGCGGGCGCGACGCTCTGTTGAGAAAGGGATGGTTCCATGCGGGAGTGCCGGTTTGAACGGCTGAAGGTTGGCGGCGGCAGCCTGATCGATAACGACGAGGCGAAGCACCGCGCGACGATCGAGCGGTACCTTGCCGAAGGCTGGCATTATGCCGGATGGGTACCGCTGACGTTCACAGGACATGGCGGCGTGAAAGAGATCGACCTGATCTTTGAAAAGGAGGCCGACGGATGAAATACCGTTATGAATACGAACGGCTGGAGGTCGGCGGCAACGGCTGGAGCCCGATCGGCGGCTTTGGCCTGTCGTCGGAAAAATACCGCGAGGTCATAAACCGCCGCGCGGAAGCCGGTTGGCGGTTTGTCGCGATGGTCCCGCTGGAATCGCGGGCAAACGGCATGGTGGAAACCTATGAGCTGGTATTCGAGCAGGAAGCCGGATCGTAAACGGGAAAGGAAAGCGTCCCGCTCCGCTGCGTTGGCTTGCAGCGGAGCGGGTTGCCGTATGGCAGGAAACCCCGTCGATCCGATTTGATCCAGGGGCTGCGAGCCTCAGGAAACCGAACGTCCGAAAGGAGCAAAAGCAATGCTTTTTGATACCCACGCGCATTATGACGACCGCCGTTTCGATCCCGACCGCGACGAGCTGCTCCGGTCGCTGCCGGAGCATGGCGTCGGGCTGGTATTGAACCCGGGCTGCGATCTGGAATCCAGCCTGAAGGCGGTAGACTATGCCGAGCGTTACCCGCATGTCTACGCCGCAGTCGGCTATCATCCGGAAAACATCGAAGGCTTGACCGACGCGCAGGTCAGCGCCGGACTGGAAGAAATCGAAGCGTTAGCCCGGCATCCGAAGGTCCACGCCATCGGCGAGATCGGGCTGGATTATTATTGGTGCAAAGACCCGCAGGAGCGGAAACGCCAGCAGGAGTTGTTCCGGGCGCAGATGAGCATGGCGGGGCGGCTGGGGCTGCCGGTGATTGTCCATGACCGCGACGCCCATCTGGACTGCCTGACCATCGTCGAACAATATCCGAAGGTGCGGGGTGTATTCCATTGTTACGCAGGCAGCGTCGAGACGGCGGAGCGGTTGCTTGCGCTCGGCTATTATTTATCCTTCACCGGCGTGCTGACCTTTCAAAACGCCAAAAAAGCGTCCGAGGTCGTCCGCCGCGTCCCGTTGGATCGCCTGATGGTCGAAACCGATTCGCCATATATGGCCCCGGAGCCTTACCGCGGCAAACGCAATTCGTCGCTGTATGTCTACCGGATGGCGGAAGCGATCGCGGAGATCAAAGGCGTCCCATATGAGGAAGTCGCGCGGGCCACGACCGAAAACGGCAAACGCCTGTTTGGGATCCCGGAAGGGGCGGGGGAGGACGCCGTGTAAAAAAGCCTTCGGCAGCAGCCTGCCCGGGTACGGTTTGGGCGCTTGGCTGCGATCGGGTTGGATCCCGCGCCGGATCGTCAAAAGAGTTTAACCAGCATCCGCGCTGCTGCGCGGATGCTTTTTCGTTTTGAGGTTGCTGCTTGCGGATCATTTTTTTCAAATGCAAAATGCGGAAAGACGATTTGGGGAAGCGCCGTGTGATAGGATCGAGCAAACCGATTTCGCACGGCTCCCCTTTGTTGTCTTTCTTTTTTGCGTTGATATGGCATTTCAAGTTATCATTTACCGTTTGGGTGGAATGAAAACAGCGCGAGCGCCCGGCTGCGTTTTCGCGTTATGGCTTGCCGCGATCTGCCCGCCGCTCTTTGCCTATGGGCGGAACGACAACCGCCGCCTTCCATGTTACAATGAGCAGGGGCGAGAAGGATGGACGCCCCCCGCAAATTGGAAAGATCGGAGGGATCAAAATGGATCATGAGATCGTCTGGCAGCCGCAGCCGCGGCAATCCCATTTCCTCAGCCGCCCGGAATACGAAGCGTTATATGGCGGGGCGGCGGGCGGCGGCAAAAGCGAGGCGCTTGTGATGGAAGCGCTGCGGCAGGTACATATTCCGCATTACCGGGCGCTGCTGCTGCGAAAGACGTACCCGGAACTGTCCGAACTGATCGGCAAAAGCCTGCAATATTATCCGCAGGCCTATCCGGGCGCGAAGTTCCATGACGGAAAGCATCGCTGGAGCTTCCCCAGCGGGGCGACGGTCGAATTCGGCGCGATGCATCGGACGGTCGACCGCTACAAATATCAGGGCCGCGCATGGGATTACATCGCGTTCGACGAGCTGACCCATTTCACCTGGGAGGAATACAGCTATTTGTTTTCCCGCAACCGCCCGGGCGGGCCGGGGACGCGCGTTTATATGCGTTCCTCGGCCAACCCCGGCGGGATCGGGCATGGCTGGGTCAAGGAGCGTTTCATCACGGCTGCGCCGCCCGGCATGCCGGTCGTTTCGGAAATGCAGGTACGCCAGCCGGACGGCGTCCAGCAGACCGTCACCCGCGACCGGGTCTTCATCCCGGCGAGCGTATTCGACAACCGGCGGCTGCTGGAGAACGACCCCAACTACATCGCCAACCTTTCCCTGCTTCCCACGGCGGAACGGAAGGCCCTGCTTGAGGGCGATTGGGACAGCTTCAGCGGGCAGGTCTTCAGCGAGTGGAAGGACAATCCGGCGCATTATTACGACCGGCGCTGGTCGCATGTGATCGAACCCTTTGCAATCCCGCCCGAATGGCCGGTCTATCGCGGCTTCGACTGGGGATATTCCCGGCCCTTTTCGGTCGGCTGGTGGGCGGTCGGGCTGGATGGATGCATGTACCGCATCCGCGAGCTGTATGGCTGCAAGACCGACGAACAGGGGCAGCTCGTCCCCAATACCGGCGTGAAATGGACGCCGCAGCAGCTGGCCGGGAAGATCCGCGCGATCGAGACGGACGACCCCAACCTGCGCGGGCGGCGGATCTTCGGCGTGGCCGACCCCGCGATCTGGGACGGCTCCGGCGGGGAAAGCATCGCGGATATCCTTGAACGCGCTGGCGTGTATTTTGAAAAAGGCGATCACGCGCGCATCTCCGGCAAGATGCAGCTGCATAACCGGCTTGCCTTTGACGAAGGCGGCAGGGCGATGCTGTATGTATTTTCGACATGCAGGCAGTTCATCCGCACGCTGCCCGCGCTGGTGTACAGCCAAACCAATGTGGAAGATGTGGAAACCGCCGGGGAAGATCATATTTATGACGAAACGCGATATGTCGCGATGGAACGTAAGATCAAACCCCGGGAAGCCCATCAACCCAAATCCAAACCCTTTGACCCATTGGAGGTAAACTATGGATAACAAAAAGCGTACCAACAAAAACCGGCCGCGCCCGGAGCGGGCGCGGCGGCATACGCCCTTTTCCCCGATCCGGACGGATGCAGCGGGCGTTGTTGTCCCGGCGGCGCCCGGTTCCGGCGGGGAGCCTTTTGCGCCACCCGTACTGGCGGAGAGCCCCGCCACGGCGCCTGCTCCGGGCGGGGAACCTTTCGTCCCGCCCGCGCCGGGTGAAAGCGGGCGCCGCTTTGTCCCGTCTGCGACAGAGGGGAACGTTTCCATTCCGCATGTGCCCGACGGGATCCCCGCAGATGCGGCTTTCGCAGCCGTTTCCCTTGCCGCTGGGCTGCACGGCGCGGGGCTTCCCGGCGATCCGGCGGGACAGCTTCCGGAACTTGCCTTCCAGCCGCCGGTCGACGAACAGACGGTTGCCGAAGGCATCCGCCTCCTGCTGGAATATAAACGCGGGAAGGCCGCGCTGGAACAGCGGATCCTCCGCAATGAGGAATGGTACCGGCTGCGACACGACCGCGCGCCGGACGCCGCCGGGGCGATCGATCCCCATTCCGCATGGTTATTGAATTCGCTGATGAACAAACACGCCGACCTCATGGACAACCTGCCCGCCCCCGCCATCCTGCCGCGCGAACGCAGCGACGAGGAAGCGGCCAAGCTGCTTGGGGAGATCGTCCCGGTGGTGCTGGAACGCACCGGGTTCGACGAAACGTATGACCGCTGCACCTGGTACAAGCTCAAAAATGGCACCTCCTGTTATGGGGTGTTCTGGGACAACGCCGCCGAAAACGGGACCGGCGAGATCTCCATCCGGCGGATCGACCTTCTGAACCTGTTTTGGGATCCGAACGTCGACGACCTCCAGGACAGCCCGAACCTGTTCTGCGTCCGCCATGTGGATACCGAGGCCCTGCGGGCGCAGTATCCCGGCGTGGGATTCACCGGCGACGGCGGGCTGACGCTCGAACATTATGCGCAGGACGACGCACAGGACCTCAGCCGCCGGACGCTGCTGGTCGACTGGTATTATAAACGCGGCGACCGGCTGCACCTGATTAAATTCGCGTCGGGCCAGCTGCTGTACGCCACCGAAAACGACCCCCGCGCTCCATGCGCGCGGGCTGTACGAGCATGGACGGTATCCGTTCGTATTCGACACCCTGTTCCCCCTCGAAGGCTTGCCGTATGGCTTTGGCTTCATCGATGTGATGCGCGACCCGCAGACGTATATCGATATGCTTGACCAGTGCATCCTGTATCATGCGCGGCTCGCGGGCAAACCCCGTTGGTATATCGCGGACAGCACCGGGATCAATGAGGAGGAGTTCGCCGACTGGTCGCGGGATTTCGTCCACGTGGCGGGCAAGGTCGACGAGGAACACCTGCGGCAGATCGCGGTCAGCCCGCTGAACGGGTACATCATCAATCACCGCGAGGCCAAGATCGCCGAAATGAAGGAGACCAGCGCCAACCGCGACGTGTCTTCCGGCGGGACGCAGGGCGGCGTGACCGCGGCATCCGCGATTGCGGCGATGCAGGAGGCGGGGAACAAGGTTTCCCGCGATATCCAGAAATCGTCCTACCGGGCTTACCGAAAGGTGGTTGAACTCGTGATCGAATTGATCCGGCAGTTTTACGATGCCGGAAGGGTGTTCCGGGTGGTCGCGCCCAATGGGGCGACCGAATACGTGCAGTTCCGGAACGAGCGGTTCGAGCTGGCCGACCGCAGGCCGGTCTTTGACATTGAAATCAGCCCGCAGAAGTCCAACCCGTTCAATCGGCTGAGCCAGAACGAATTCGCCCGGGAGCTGTACGCTGCCGGGGCTTTCCGCCCGGAAATGGCCGAGCAGGCGCTTGCCATGCTGGATATGATGGAGTTTGAAGGCAAACAAAAAGTGATCGAACGCGTGCGGCAGGGGCAGACCATGCGGCGGCAGATCGAACAGCTGCAACAGGCCTGCGAAAGGCTGGCGCAGCAGGTCGCGGCGGCGACCGGAGAGGATCCTTCCCGGCTCCTGGCCGCGATCCGGCAGCAGGGCGCGCCGCAGGGATCCCGGAAAAGCGGGCGTTCCGGCGGGAGCAGCGCGCAGGCGTATCAACGCGCCGCCGACCTTGCGCAGGGCGCGGAACAACGGCGGATGGAACGCGGCAGCCCGGTTTAAAAAGGGCAGGGCAAGGGGCGGCGCAGACGCGTTCGGGAAACCCGAAGGCGTCTGCGCCCTCTCGCCCGCAAAAGCAAGCAGGCCCCGCTTTTGTACATTCCTACAAAATTCATTTGGAATCGTTTGCAAATCTGCTATGGAAATATGGATATTTTTATGCTAAAATGGAATGTAGCATGAATACATCCATCGGAATACCATGCCGAGAAGGAGGAATATCACATGAGATTAGTAACGCGTTCGGATTTTGATGGTTTGGCCTGCGGAGCCCTGCTGCTGGAGGCCGGTATCATTGACCATTGGAAATTTGCCCATCCGAAAGACCTGCAAGACGGCCTCGTCGAGATCACGGAGGACGACTGCCTTGCAAACGTCCCGTATGTGGAGGGCTGCGGCCTTTGGTTCGACCATCATTCCAGCGAGCATGAACGGCTTGAGCTTGCCGGGAAATATAAGGGCGAAAGCCGTATCACTCCATCCTGCGCCCGGATCATTTATGAATATTATGGCGGGGAAGAGCGGTTCCCGCAATTCGGCGAAATGATGGAGGCCGTCGACAAGGTCGATTCCGGCAACCTGACGATCGACGAAGTGATGAACCCCACCGGCTGGATTCTGATCGGATTCCTGATGGATCCCCGCACCGGCCTTGGCCGTTGGCGTCAGTTCTCGATCTCGAACTATCAGCTGATGGAAAAACTGCTCCGCGCCTGCCATGCGATGTCGACCGAGGAGATCCTGGCCCTGCCGGATGTGCAGGAGCGTATTGCCGTATATCACGAACAGACCGAAAAGTTCAAGGAAATGGTCGGGAAGTATACCCGCGCCGAAGGGAACGTCATCATTACCGACCTTCGCGGCGTGAACCCGATCTATACCGGCAACCGGTTCATGATCTACAGCATGTATCCCGAGCAGAACATCTCGGCCTGGATCGTCAGCGGACGGGAAGGGCAGGGCTGCTCGGTCGCCGTCGGCTACAGCATCCTGAACCGTACCGCAACGCTGGATGTCGGAAGCCTGATGCTGAAATATCATGGCGGCGGTCATAAAAAGGTCGGCACCTGCCAGTTCAGCAACGAAAATATGGAGGCTGAACTGCCAAAGCTGCTCAAGGAGCTTTGCACGTTAGCCAATTCCTGAGAATGGATTATAGGGCGCGTCCCGCAGCCCTGATCCCAGAAAGACATATGCGCGGCAGGAGAGGGAATTTTTCCCGTCCTGCCGCGCATTCTTTTGCATTTTCCCGAAAAAAGAGTTCTCCACCTTTCCGCCAGCCGTACCGGTTTGGAATGGGGCCAAAGGGCGAGCGTTCGGACGCTCTTCCAGAGCGTTTGGCGCGCAGGCAATAGACTCACATTCCGAAAATTTTACCGATCCTGCCACTTCGTCCCGCCGTCGTTCTGGCGGGACGAAGCCGCATACATAAGCGGCTTTGACCGCGCCAATCCCGCCCGCAGGCGAGAAAGGGATTCCAAAGGGACGAGTCCCTTTGGCGCCGTCCGCGCAGGACCGGGGTCCCGGGGCAGAGCCCCGGCGCCCGCCGCGCAGGCGAGGCAAACAGAAATCTTCAACATTCGCCAAAAGGGGAGCTGCCCCCGGGGACCGCAAACGATCTCTTTGGGACAGCTCCCTATGCGGCCTTACCAGCCGAAGAAGTTCCCAAACCCCGGGAAGGAATAATATCCGCCGCCGCGGGAGGGATCATTCCCGTTGCTCTCGCTGTTGGTTGCTTCGTCCACGCGTATCTTGGCCGGGTCGGTACCCTCCAAATCGTGCGCGTCAGTCAATGTGACCTTGATATCAAGCGTTTCGCCGGTCGACATCCGGTAAATGGTCAGCGTTACCGTATCGCCCGCCTTGAACTGGTTCTTGATCTCGTTGATCTCGTTCATCGTCGTAATGGTCGTGCCATTGATGCCGGTTATGATATCCCGGATCTCCAGGCCCTGCCCATACGCCTTTGCACGCGAATCGATCGACTGGATCAGCACGCCCTGCGGCACATCGTTATATTTCGCGGTCGCCTCGCTGATCTCCGAGCCGGAAATGCCAATGCTCGGACGCCCTGCAACATAACCGTTTGTCATCAGCTCGTCGACGATCTCCTTCGCCGTGTTGATCGGGATCGCAAACCCTAACCCTTCATAGCTTGCGCTGGAAGAAAATATGTTCGACGAGAGCTTCGCATTGGTGATGCCCACGACCTGCCCATATTTGTTCACCAGCGCCCCGCCCGAGTTGCCCGAGTTGATCGCCGCGTCGGTCTGGATCAGCGTCATCACCTTGTCGTTGATGGTGATGTTCCGGTTGATCGCCGAAATGCTGCCGGTCGTGATCGTATTCGTCAGCCGGTACGCCGTCGGGGTGCCGATCGCATACGCCGCTTCGCCAGGACGCAACGCGTCCGAATCGCCAAATTCCGGCACGTCCAGTTTGCGCCCGCCAGTCTCCGCCTTGAGCACGGCGACGTCGGTATCCGAATCGCCTGCAACCAGACTGGCGTTCAGCTCCGAGCCGTCCGAAAGCATGACGATGAATTTGTCCATATCCTCGACTACATGGTTGTTGGTGACGATATAACCGTCTTCGCTCATTACGATGCCGGAACCCAACGAACCGCCGTTCGAGGTCAGGCTGGTCGCCGTGATTGAGACTACGGACGGGTCGACCTGTTCATAGATCACATCGCCCGGCAGGCCCTCGGTCCCTTCCGGGGCCTGCGCAATGGTGATCGCCGAAGGCGACGTCGCGATGTTCGGACGGCTCCCGGTATCCCGGGTGTCCTGCCCCGGATCGCCCAGCATCGACCCGGCCATCGCGCCGCCGAAGAACAACGCCGCCGCCGCCGCGATGCCGCCGACCGTCAACGCGACCTTTTTCCCGACGCCGCTTTTCTTCTTCCCGGACTGCCGCGCGGCCTCCTGCGCCTGCCATTGCTGCTGAACGGTCGGCCTTGGCGGCATTGGGCCGCCGCCATAGGGATCTTGGCGCGGCGTTTCCGATTGAGCCGCCGGCCCGGGCTGCACGCGGCTGTCGCGTACCTGCGCCTGATACGGCGTCCGCGGTTCCTGCATGGGCGGCTGCTGCATGTAAGGGGGCTGCGGGGCGGGCTGCTGCCGGTGCGGCATTTCCTGCTCCTGCGCCGCCTTTTGTTCCGCGGCCTGCTCCTGCATCGCCGCCTGCTGGCGCGCTGCCTGCTCATATCCGTTTTCGCGATCGCTGCCGCTATGGTAAAGATTGTTCTGATCCATGATCGATCCATCCTTTCCTTAAGTTTGTATCTCCATAATAAAACAGGTTTGTGGCGGTTCCTTGGCTGTTTTGTGTAGATTTCAGGAAATCGCAGGAGCGCCCGCGCCGGGTCACAGCGCGGCGGTCTTGGGCGCCAGCGGCAGCGTGAACGAAAATTCGGTCTCGCCGCCGTCCGAACGCACCGCGATATCCCCGCCATGCAGGTTGATGATATTTTTGACGATGTACAGCCCAAGTCCCGCGCCGGTCTTATCCAGCGACCGGGAACGGTCCGCCTTATAGAACCGGTCGAAGATATGCGGGATATCCTCCGGCGAAATGCCGGTGCCGGTGTTCGTGATCGAAAATTCACATATCGTCCCATTTGCCTTTGCCCGCAGGGTCAGCCGCCCCGCCTGCGCGGTGAATTTCACCGCGTTATCCACCAGGTTGTACACCGCCCGGAATACATGATCGCGGTCGCCCATCACCCACAGCCGGTCGTCCAGTTCGGCGTCGACCTCAATGCATTTCTGCTCGATCTTCTGCTCGAATGAAAACAGGATCTGGCTGGCCATTTCCGAAAAGTCGAAGGGCGCGGGCGACAGGATCAGCTCGCCCGACTGGATCTTGGCGGCGTCCAGCATGCGGGTGACCATCCGTGAGAGGCGTTTGACCTCCTCGGAGATCGTGCGCAGGTATTTGTCCCGCTGTTCGACCGGGATCGTCCCGTCGATCATCCCGTCGACAAAACCGCCGATTGTCGTCATGGGCGTTTTGAATTCGTGGGAAACGTTGCCGATAAACCCGCGCGTCAGCTCTTCCAGCTGCGCAAGGTCGTTCGCCATGTTGTTGAAGGCGCTCGCCAGCTCGTCGATCTCGTCGCAGCGGCTGTCCTCGGGCACCCGCACGGCGAAGTTCCCGGATGCAAATTCACGGGCGGCGTTTGCCATCGTTTTCAGCGGGCGCGTCATGCGCCGTGAGATATAATAGGAGAGCGCCAGCGCCGCGACCATCGTGATCAGCATCACGATAATGGCCGTGTTCGACATCGTGTGCATGACGCTGGAAATAGCCTCGCTGTACGCCGCCACAAAGACCAGCGCGCTCACATCGCCCGTCGAGTCCAGACACTGTGCGCCGACGATATAGCAATCCCCGTCCAGAACGCCCAGCGTGCCCAGCTCGGAGTAATACCCCATCAGCCGGACCCGCTGCGCGGCGCGGGCATTGACCCGGATCGAGCCGTCGCCGCTGGCGACCCCTTTCCCGTCGGCCCACAGCCGCACGGAACCATACGGATCGGTGACGATGATCGTGACGCCGCCCTCGTTCACCGTGCGTACCAGACTGAGCTGGTAAAGCTCCATGGTGTCCTCGGTCGTACTGTCGAAGACCATCGCGGTCTGGTCGGCCAGATACATCGCCGTGCGGCGCAGCTGGCCCTGGGTCTCGTTGAGCATATGCCGGTCCACCTGATAAAACAACGCCAGCATCGCCGTCAATACGGAAATCAGCACCAGCATCGTATACGAGATAAAGTTGCGGAAGAAAAAGCTCCGCTTGCGCATGTTGTCGTCCTCCCAGCTGCCGTTTGCCCGGTGTCCCCGCCGCCCCGGCCTGTCCCGCGGCGGTCATTCCTTGGTCTCGAATTTATACCCGACGCCCCAAACGGTTTTCAATTCCCATTTGTCCGACGCGCCCTCCAATTTTTCGCGCAGGCGTTTTACATGCACGTCGACGGTGCGGGTGTCGCCGAAATAATCGAACCCCCATACGTCGTCGAGCAGCTGCGCGCGGGTGAATACATGGTTCGGGCTTTGCGCCAGGAAATAGAGCAGTTCGATTTCCTTGGGCGGCGCGTCGACCCGTTTGCCCGCGACGACCAGGTCGTAAGCCTGTTTGTCGATCACCAGATTGTCAAAGGAGAGCTTACCGGCTTCCTCGGGCGCAAGGCGGCGGAAGATCGCCCGCACCCGTGCGACGACCTCCTGCATTTCGAGCGGCTTGACGATGTAATCGTCAGCCCCCATTTCCAGGCCGGTCACTTTATCCATTGTTTCGCCTTTGGCCGTGATCATAATGATCGGCGTTGTCGAACCCGACTCCCGGATCTCGCGACAGACCTGCCAGCCGTCCATGACCGGCATCATCATATCCAACAGGATAAGGTCGGGAGAGTCGGCCTTAAACCGGGTCATGCCGACCGCTCCGTTTTCCGCTTCCGCGATCTCATAGCCTTCCCTTTCCAAGTATAAACGAAGAAGCTCGCGAATATTGTCGTCATCTTCCACGATCAAAATTTTTTTCGCCATTTTCGGTCCCCTCTTTCTCTGATTCTGCATGGAGTCGTTTCCACTATTATATACCCTGCCCGTGTGGAATGCATTAACGAAGTGTAAAATTCCACCCGGCTGCGGGCAGATAAAAAACCGACGGCCTGCGTCGGTTTTCCGGGATCCGCGCGTTTGCGCAGCGCTATTCGGTTGTAGGGCGCAGCCGCCCGAGGCCGTTCCCGACCGGGCGGTTGCGAGGGCCGGTTCAACGCATCCCCATTGCGCCGCACAGCATGCACGCGCCAAGGCAGATCGCAGCGCCGACCGCAGCCCACTTGCCCTGCGTCTGCATCCGTTCCAGCTCTTCGGGCGCGGCTTCCCCGCGCTCAACCCGTCCGCCCAGCATCCCGCACCGGAGCTGGCAGACGATCGTCAGGATCGCGAAGAGCACGAACAGCGCCAGCGTCCCGGTTTGAAGCTGCTTCCACATGGCGAGGCTTACTGCAAAACGTTCAGAATGACCGCGAGCGCAACAAAAACGATCGCGACTACGATGGTCAGCTTGTTCAGCATCGCATCCATGCCCTTTGCCTTGCCGGAGCCGAAGAAGGTTTCTGCGCCGCCGGAGATCGTACCGCTCATGCCCTGACGGGAGCCGCTCTGCATGAGGATGGTAAAGGTCAGGAACAGGCTCGCAAGGATCATAACCACCGCGAGTACAGTCTGCATTGTCGTCATAATTTGGATTCCTCCTGGATTTTTTATTTCCCTGCCCTTTCCCCGCCGGAAAAGGGAATAATGGCATATCTTGAATCATAGCATATCCGCCCCTTAATTGCAAGCGTTTTTGCGAAAATCCCGAAAATATTCAAAGTTGCACTTAACTTTTCCCTCTCTGTGTGATATAATAACCGCAAATAAGGCCGCGATCCGTTTTTTTTACGATCCCGTTCGCCGCGGCCTGAGAAAAAACGGCAAGGCTTTTCTTCTTATCGCGGTTGTGTTATAATCAATGCATGGAAGACTTCGAGCGGGGCTGGATCCGAAGGATACCGAGACTGCGGAGGCGGATATCGTGGCCGTTACGCTGAAAAACGTTTTGTTAAATCCGCTGTATAACGATTTCGGGTTTACCGTCGGGCGGGAGCGCCCCGGCTTATGCCCTGCTGGAAGCGCGGGGTGCATGGACGGTCAATATCCTTATCCGTATCTTTGTTGTATTTGGCAAGCGCTTGAAAGGGACTTATCGATCGCTATAAACTGAATGTTTACGCCAGTAAACAGATCGAGCTGCCAAAACCGGGATTGTATGTGATTTCTACCGGGGAGCACAGTTCACGGCCGGGCGGCGCAGCCGGCTGATTTCCCATCTCCATGATTCGGCCAAAACCCGTTTTCCAATCCAGAATAGCCGCAAGCGGCTATTCTTATTTATCCATAAAAATCAAGAAAAAAACGGCGGTCTCCGCCGTGACAAAAAATTTATCTACCTGCTGACAAGGAGCAACCACTGTGAACGAACAAACAAAAATCCGGAATTTTTCGATCATTGCCCACATCGACCATGGCAAATCCACGCTGGCCGACCGTATTTTGGAACAATGTGAAGCGGTCACGCAACGCGAAATGGAAGAACAGCTGCTCGACAACATGGATCTTGAACGCGAACGTGGGATCACGATCAAAGCGCGCGCCGTCACCATGGACTACCGGGCCGACGACGGCGAGACCTACCATCTGAACCTGATCGACACCCCCGGCCACGTTGACTTTAACTATGAGGTTTCCCGTTCGCTTGCCGCCTGTGAGGGCGCGCTGCTTGTCGTCGACGCCGCGCAAGGTATCGAAGCCCAAACGTTGGGCAACACTTATCTTGCATTGGAACACGATCTGGAAGTCGTCCCGATCATCAACAAGATCGATCTGCCCGCCGCCGAGCCGCTCAAAGCCAAGCAGGAGATCGAAGATATCATTGGGATCCCCGCGATGGATTCCCCGGAGATCTCGGCGAAAATGGGCGTCAATATCCATGCCGTCCTGGAGCGCGTCGTCAGCGATATCCCCGCCCCGAACGGCGATCCGGACGCTCCGCTGCGCGCGTTGATCTTTGACAGCCAGTACGACCCTTATAAAGGCGTCATCGTTTACATGCGCCTGATGGACGGACGGATCGCACCCGGCTCCAAGGTCAAAATGATGGCGACCGGCGCGGAATTCCAGGTCATCGAATGCGGCGTCATGCAGCCGCTTGGGCTGCTGCCTACGACCGGGCTTTCCGCAGGCGAAGTCGGCTATTTCACCGCCTCCATTAAAAACGTCGCCGACACCCGCGTAGGCGATACCGTCACCGAATCCGCACGCCCCGCCGCCGAACCGCTCCCCGGCTACCGGCCCGCCCAACCCATGGTTTATTGCGGCATCTACACCGAAGACGGTTCCAAATATCCGGATCTGCGCGACGCGCTCGAAAAACTGCGCCTGAACGACGCCGCCCTTTCCTTTGAACCGGAATCCTCGATCGCACTGGGGTTCGGCTTCCGCTGCGGCTTCCTTGGGATGCTGCATATGGAGGTCGTACAGGAACGGCTGGAACGTGAATTCGACCTCGATCTGGTCACAACCCTGCCTTCTGTGGTCTATCAGATCGTGAAGACCGACGGTACCGAGGTCTCGGTCGACAACCCGCATGATTACCCCGATCCGGCCCAGATCGACGAAGCGCGCGAGCCGTTCGTCAAGGCTGCGATCATCACCCCGCAGGAATACGTTGGCAATATCATGCCCATGTGCCAGGACCGGCGCAGCGTCTTTAAAGATATGAAGTATCTGGACAGTACGCTGGTCGAACTGCATTATGAAATGCCGATCAATGAGATCATTTATGATTTCTTCGACGCGCTCAAGGCCCGGACCAAAGGGTATGCATCGCTCGATTATGAGTTTTGCGACTACCGCGCAAGCGACCTTGTGAAGGTCGACCTGCTGCTCAACGGCGACCAGGTCGACGCGCTTTCCTTCATCGTCCATCGGGAAAAGGCATATGGGCGGGCGCGCCGCATCTGTGAAAAATTGAAGGAAAACATCCCGCGGCAGCTGTTTGAAGTCCCGATACAGGCGGCGATCGGCGGGAAGATCATTGCACGCGAGACCGTAAAAGCCATGCGCAAAGACGTGCTCGCGAAATGCTATGGCGGCGATATCACCCGTAAGAAGAAGCTGTTGGAAAAGCAGAAGGAAGGCAAAAAGAAAATGCGCACCCTCGGTTCGGTCCAGCTCCCGACCGAAGCCTTTATGGCCGTGCTCAAGCTGGATGAAGAATAACGCCCCACAGGCTTTTCCCGGATCCCGGGCGGGCGGATCCCCTGCGGTTCGCTGCGCAGCGCCGCCTGAAAAGGAGCGATCATGTCTTTTGTGATTTTTAACCCGGCGACCGGCCTGTATTTCCGGCAGCCGCTTGGGAAACCCCATAGCTGGGTCAAGGATCCCAACCGGGCCCTGCAATTTGGTAAGCAACAGCGCGCCAAAAACTTTTTATGCAACAATTTCGTGCATACCGTCCGCGACCTCAAGCCGGAGGATATGCAGCTGATCGACCGGAAAGCGCAGGCGCAAGCACAGCCTGCGGCTGCGTCCGCGCCGCTCCGTATTGCCGGAGAGGCTGACGCGCAGGAATTGGTCAGCTCCCTGCCGCAAATGGTCGAAGAGTTGACGCACTCCGCGGATGTTGTCCAGGTAATGGAACGATTTTATGCCGCACAGCAGAAAAAGGCCGACCTCGAAAGCATTGATCTGCTGCATAAGATCGAATTTACCGAGTTGGATGTGATCTCGGGCTTCCTGCTTTGCCGCCAGCTTCAGGAAGTCCGGCTGCGTCGCCGCCGGGCAAAGGACAGCCTGGAATTGCTCAGCCTGTTCCATGAATCCGGATTGTTTGAAAGCCTTGGCAAATTGCAGGCCATGATCGGCGCGTACCGCGAACGGATCGGTACCCGCAGTTATCTGCCGCGCGTGCTGGACGAGCTGTTTGAGGCGTTCCCGAAAACATTGGAACCGCCGACCGATCCGCTCGCGGCGGCAGAGCCAGCGCCAGCCGGGGCGGAGGCGGGAACGCTCGAACCGGTCAAGGCTGCGCCTGCCGGAACCGATTCCACGGAACCGGTCAAACCTGCGCCGGTTGACACGGGCTCCGACGCACCGGTCAAGATTGCGCCCGCCGGTTCGGATTCCATGGAATCGGTCAAGCCAGCATCCGTCGATTCGGATCTCGTGGAACCGGCAGAGCCTGCCCCGGAAGCCGACGCGGAAACGTCTTCGCCGGAGCAAGCTTCCCACGAGGGATCGCCACCGAAAACGGCGGCCTCGGAAATCCTTTCCGCATCAGCGCCCGTGACGGCTTTGCAAAGCACGCCAGAGATGGAAACGCCCGACGGACGCCCCTCCCGACCGGCGCAGCCCGTCCCAAAATCAGTGCCGGAAACCATCGCGCCGCCGCGTCACCCTTTCAAGCGCCGTGTGGTAAACTCCCGCGCACGGAGCCATTTGAAGCCCGGACGGCGGCGATCGGCCAGCCGCAGGACAAAGAAGCCCGGACGGCGGCGACCGGTCAGCCACAAGTTCAAGAAGCACGTGCGCCGTATCTCTCCACGCGCATAAAAATGCCCGGTAAGCCTTGCCGTTGAAAGGCTTACCGGGCATTGCCCGTTTTCTGGCAACCGTATCTTGAAATGCGATCATTCGATCCGGATAGGGGGGCGCTGCTTTAGATTCGGTTTCTATATGCCTATCCTTTCCTGTGTTAAGCATAGCATATTTCTGCCCGGAAAACAAGTTCATCATATGCAAATCACAAACTTGCTCCCGAAAGGATTGGTTGGACCGAAGGAATATCCCGCGCCAGGCTTGGAAGCCGCAGGCATGTTCACCCGCGCCGCCGCATATAGTAGACCTGCCCGAAACCCATCGGCGCGCCGTCTGCCCGTTCGCCGTTCCGCTTTGACGTGGAACCCTGCGCAGCCGGTACGTCGCCCTTTTCGGGCAGAAATCGGAGGTGCGCGCCGCGTGAGGATGCAAAAAAACAGCTTTTTATATTCGGCCTCGCTGCTTGCGGCGTCGAACCTGATCCTACAGCTTTTAGGGTTTGTCTATCGCATCATCCTGAGCCGCTTTGGCGGCGCGGAGGGGCTGGGCGTTTACCGGCTCGCGTTTTCGGTATACTCCGTCATCAATGCCGGGTGCCTGTCGGGCATCACGACCGCCTGCACCCGGCTTTCCGCCGAATATTACGCCACCGGACGGCGCGGCCAGATCCGACGGCTGATCGTTGTTGCTTTTTGCGGTTTCTTTACGCTGGTGCTGCTGTGCGGCGGCGTATTGTTCCTCGCGCACGATGAAGTCGCGGAGTTCGTGCTGGGCGACGCCCGCACCGCAGCGGCCTTCGTGCCCATGCTGATCTGCCTTGCGCTGACCGGTGTGGAGAATATCTTCAAATCGGTGTGCATCGGCCTCAAGCAAGTACGGTTCGCCGCGGTCAGCGAGATCGCCGAGCAAGTGATCCGGATCCTGGCGGTGCTGGCGCTGCTGCTGCGCTTTTCCAACGGCGATCACGGACGGCTCGCCATGCTGATCTTCCTGGGTATGGCGGTCAGCGAGCTTTTCAGCGCAACGTTCCTGACCTGCTGCTATCGCCGGGATATCCGGCCGCTGACCGCAGGCGGACGCAGCGGCCCTGCGCCCGGATTCTGGGGGATCGCCCTGCCGCTTTCCCTCACGGCGCTGCTCAATAACCTGATCGGTTCGGCAGGCTCGGTGCTCATGCCGCGCCGTCTGCGCCTTGCCGGATTGACCGAAGCGCAGGCAATGGCGGAACTGGGCGTGGTTTCCGGGATGGCGTCGCCGCTGGTGCTGCTGCCCTCGGCGCTCATCAGTTCGGTGATCACGGCGCTGATGCCGGTGCTTTCCGACGCTTACGCGAATGGACGGCGGCAAGCGATCCGGAAGCTGTCGGAAAAAGGGCTTTTCGTGATCGGTATGATCGGCGCGCCCGCCGTTGCGATCATCGTCCCGCTTGCGCCGACGCTTTCGCGGCTGTTTTTCGGGCAGGTTATCACCGCGCGTTATATGTCCATCCTTGGGCTTTCCGCCGTGCTGATGTTTTATCAAATGGGATCGGGGTCGATCCTGAACGTGACCGGTTATCAACGGTTCCATATCTGTACCGCCGTCGGCAGTGAATTGCTCCAGCTGGCGTTGATGTTCGTGCTCTGCGCCGTGCCGCAGCTCGGCATTTATGGTTATTTGTATGCGGCGCTGCTGGCTTCCTTCGCAGGCGCGTCGGCAAACCTGCTGCTGCTGCGCCGTGTGACCGGCGAAGCGCTTCGGCTGTCGAAATTGGCGTTGCTTCCGGCGGCGTGCGCGTTGACGCTCTCCCTTTGGACGCGGGTCTTTTACAGCGCCGCGATCGGCATGCTGGGCTCCCAGTGGGCGGCTGTGTTGGCCGCGCTGGCCGCGGCAGGGGCGTTGTATCTGTTGCTGCTGCGTTTGTTGGGGATCCGCGTATGGGAATACGTCCGCAGCCGGACCGAACCCGTGCCAATGATGTGTTATTTTATGGCATAAGGCGGAGGAAAAGGGAGGCGCGGCGCGCTGCTGAATATGCTGGCCGACGGCTATATCGCCCATCATGAAATGCTCGAAAGGAAAGGGCATTTGCTGCCGACCACCGGCTTTGAAGAAACCAATCAGGGCTCGCTCAGCTTCATCGGCGAGCTGCCGTCCGAAGGGCCGGTCACAGTCGGCCAGGGCTGGGGCTTTATGGATTCGCAGGAGACGGCCAGCGTATCGCGCGAAATGTTCGAGGGGATCGTCCGGGAATCAATCGAAAAATTATGGCAGGCTTAACGAAAACGCCGGAAATACGGCGGGCCGGATCCCTTGCGGCGCGGCCTGCCTCCGGATAAACGGCCAGCCCCGTCAATCAAAGGAGCAGTCTCATGGAAATCGCAGGACAATGCATGCAATTATGTCAGCAGATCCCGGATCTTTTCTGCGCCCGGATGGGAAAACACGGAGCCGCCATACAATTTGGTGATATGGCGATAAAATTTTTCGGTCACGCCGCCGTCCAGATGCACCCATACGAACTCGGCATGTCCGATCGTAGGATATTCGTGCGGCTGGCGGCGGTTGAAGAACCCGACTTTCCCTTTGTCTGCGACCACCGTCCGTCCGCCGCCCGTCACGGACAGCCGTCCGCCAATGATATAAGAACCTGCATTCACAAGCCCAAAGCGGCGTCTGGACGGCGCCTGACGCGGTCATGCTGCGCCATCTACCGTCCATCCACCACTTTCGCTTATGAATACAGGTTCTAAAAAATCATATAATTGTTGTAGTTTTCCCGGGCGATCTGATAGCTGTATTCGGTAAAAAACCGCCCGCAGGAAGTGACGTAATACAGCATGTCGCGGGCAGTACAAATCAACAACGATCCGCGCACCCCTCCCCGCCGCGGCGGAGAAAGGGAGTCCAGAGGGACGAGTCCCTCTGGCGCCGCCCCGCGTAGGGGCCGCACGCCGCGCAGGCGAGACAAACGTTAATTTCCATGTTCACGGGTATAGTTTTCGGAACGCTGTCCGCTGCGGGGATCAGGCGCGGGCGCCCGGCTTAGCGGATGCAGGCCGTGACCGTCAAACGGGTCAGCCGATATACTGCGTTTTCGTCCGTTTCCTCCGTGAGCGTGAATGCCATTTCGCCGGGCACATCCTGCTCGCGCAGGCGCGTTTCAGCCAGTTCCCGCAGACGCGCCGCAGCCCAAACGGACGCTTCGTCCAGCGTATCAAAACAACGCGGCGGCAAGCCTTCGCACAGCACTTCAAAATCCCCCGCGTTGGCGTTCAATGGGTCAAGCCCATGCGGACGAATCTCCGCATGCACGGAAACGGACGACCGCCCGGCGGCCGCGCCTACGGCGTTTGCAGTCGGCGCGCATTCCGGTATGATGCATTCCGTCCCCAACGCTTCCGCCACCGCAGGCAGGAACAGGCGCACCGGCCCCCCAATGCCGATCAGTGCCGCAGATGTACCCAGTCCGCAATGCAGCAGCGGGGAGCCGCCGCCATGACGGGACTGCTCCCATTGCAGCCGGAACAGCTCCCGCACGCCGGAGCCGATCCCATGATCCCGGAAGTGCTGCGATCCATGTTCGAGCAGCATTTGCAGCACCGCGCAGAATACTTCCCGGGAAATATGATCGTAAACGCGGCGGCACAGCGTTTCCGGAGCGGTATGCAGCGACGCCGCCGCGAACCCGAGCGCCAGCGTCGAGGCTTCCCGCTCATAGGCACTGAAGTCGCCGCGCACATGCATCAGGTCGGTCGGGGTCAGCCCCGCGCGCAGCAGTACGCCTTGCCGTTCAAGGCGCGCCGTGCGCAGCTGGTATTTGTCCACGCCAAGCGCGTCCGCCGCCTGCTGAAGGCTTAACGGATCGCATTCCAGCGCTTCACAAAGCGCCGCATCCTCTGCCGGGAGCCCCAGCGCGCGCCAGTTTTTCCGCTCCAGGATCAGGAATTCATGCAGCGGCAGGGTGTGCGCGGGCGCGTCCCGCATCTGCGATCGCAGCACCGGCAGGATTGCCGGATGCTCCGCCGCCAGGACGCACAGCGGGCGCACCCGGTCGGGGCCGATCCGTAATTCGCCGTGTTCGTTCCAACGGATCGCACTGTCGCCGCCCAACGCAAACGAGGCCGCCGCAAGGCCGCGTACCTGCGTCTTCCATTTGCCGATCCGGATGCCGTCGGACGAAAGCAAAGGCTCGCCGTTTTCGATCAATGCGATATCGGTCGTTGTGCCGCCGATATCGACTACGACCGCCCGCCCGCACCCGGTCAGCACCCCGCCGCCCAATGCGGAAGCCGCAGGGCCGGAAAGCAGCGTTTCCGCCGCATGCTCGGCGGTATAGGCAAACCCCATCCGCCGCCCGTCGGAACGGACGATATAGACCGGCGCTCGGACGCCCCGTTCCCGGAATGCGGCGGCGACCGCCGACAGGAAATCCTGCGTGACGGGCAAAAGCCCGGCGTTTAGGACCGCGCTGGCCGCGCGTTCCAGACAGGACAGGCCGCTGAAGGACTGGCTTGCGCAGAGCGCCGGCAGGCCGGTCTCCGCCTGTATGACAGCCGCGGCTTTCCGTTCCAGTACGCTGCCGTTGCGCATCCCGTGGATCTCACAGGCCACGCAGCATTCGGCGCCGGCAAACCATTCCCTGGCATTGCGCCGCAGGGCTTCCCAATCGGGTTCTTCCAACACCTGCCCGCCGATCGTCGTGCGGCATGCAAGGTAACGCAGCTCGTCGGGATCGGTGAAGCCGTATTCTGCGCCGTATTTTTCCACGCCTTTTCGGTCGATGCCCATGAGCAGCAGCCGCGTCCGGCGGAATTTCCCTTCCACGCAGGCGTTGGTCGCCAACGTCGTCGATAAGCCGACCGCCGCGACCTGCGGGAAAAGTCCGGCGTCTAACCCGTCCAGCGCGCGCAGGATCCCCAACGTCAGGTCGTCATGGGTCGTCGGCGCTTTGCTTTGCCCAAGGACGCGGTTGGCGGATGGATCGTATAAGACCGCGTCCGTGCAGGTGCCGCCGGTGTCGATCCCGATCGTCAGTTTGCTCATAAGGCGCGCCCTCCTGTTTTGTGGATCGATTGTTTTCGGATAGCCGGGGCCTTTCCGGAACGGCGGGATGCATCCCGGCCCCATCCGGAAAAGGACGCCGCAAACGATCCCTGCGGCGTCCTTTGTTCCGATGTTTCCAACCGCTCAAGCGGTGCAAAGCTCCAGCGCGACTTCCGCTGCGGTCGCGGCGTCGGCGGTATAACGGCTTGCGCCGATCTGTTCGCAAAAAGTCTGTGTGACCGGAGCGCCGCCGATCATGATGGAGACCTTTCCCTTCAGCTCGGACGCTTCAACGGCTTCGACCACGCTGCGCATCTCGCCCATGGTCGTGGTCAGCAGTGCGGAGCAGCAAATGATCCTTGCGTCGTTTTCGCGGGCGGCGTCCAGGAATTTTTCGACCGGCACGTCAACGCCCAGATCGATCACCTTAAGGCCTTTGCCTTCCATCATCATCCGCACAAGGTTTTTGCCGATATCATGCAGGTCGCCCTTGACGGTGCCGAGTACGACCGTCCCTTTTTCTTCGACGCCGTCCTCGACCAAATGGGGCCGCAGCACTTCGACGCCTTTTGACATCGCCCGCGCCGCGATCAGCACTTCCGGCACGAAAACTTCATTGTTTTTGAACTTCTGCCCGATAATGCCCATGCCGTCGAGCAGCCCCTGCTCCAAGATCTCGCTGGCCGGGATGCCTTCGTCAAGCGCCTGTTGCACGCATGCCTTAACCTTGGGCGCGCGGCCCTGTTGCAGCCAGGAACTGATCTCGTTCAAAATGCTCATCGTGAAATCCTCCGTTTTTTATGTGGTCCCTGTGGTTTGTGATCCATTACCGATATCTTATCATGCGCTTTGCCGATGTTCTTGCACACGGTTGCAGTTTTTTTGCACTATTTTATTTGCTTGCCGGAAAGCCCGGCAGGATCGGGGGGATGCAGCCGGAGAAGCCGAAGGCTGCGCCAGGCTGTTTATGCTTACGCGCCGGTAAGTATCTTCCCCAAAGGTGCGTACTTGATTTTTCCGTTATCCTTGTTATCATGATAGTATCCGATGCAGGGGATCCTGCATCGATCGAAACAGGAGGATCGGACGTATGTCAAAGAAAATTGTCATTTTGAACGGCAGCCCCAGACGGATGGGCAATACCTCTGCATTGGTACAGGCGTTTACGGAAGGGGCCGAAAGTAGCGGCCATACCGTCGCGGAATTTTTCCTGGACCGTATGGATATCCATGGCTGCAAAGGGTGTTTCGGCGGGCAGAGCAGCCGGGACTGTCCCTGCGTCCAGCATGACGGCATGGATCAAATTTATCCGGCGGTAAGGGATTGCGACATAATCGTACTGGCCAGCCCGCTTTATTATTGGAATCTCAGCGGACAGCTCCGGACGGCAGTCGACCGCTTGTTTGCATTGGAGGAAGGCGGAGAAAACCTCCTCCGGGGTCATGGACGGGGCTCCGTCCTGCTGATGGCTGCGGAAGGGCACGGCTTTGCGGATGTCCTGCAATATTACGATCATTTGATGGAACATTTGAATTGGAAAAACCTTGGACATGTATTGGCTGGCGGGAACGGCGACGCGGGGGAGATCAAGGGGAAACCCGAGCTTCAGGAAGCCTACGAGCTGGGGCGGTCCATGTGAATGAAAGCAGGCGCGAAGCGTCTCTTTCGAGCGGAACCAAAAAGCGCCCTGCGCCTTGAAATGAGGCGCGGGGCGTTTCTAATTCTGCGATCAGATCCCTCACTCAGGAGCCTGCGGCGCAGCGGCGCATATCCTTACAGCGCCGCAAGCGCTTGCAGCGCGTCCGGATCGCCCTTCTGGATGGCGGGCAGGGCGTTTGCAATCCATTCGGGGGATCGATCCCACCAGCGCAGGCGAAGCAAGGTTTCGACGGTCTCGTCGGGGAACCGCAGCCGGATCGTCCGAGCGGGGATCCCGCCGACGATCGTATACGGCGGCACGTCCCGGGTGACGACGGCGCGGGCGCCGACGATCGCGCCGTCCCCGATGGTAACGCCTGCCAGCACGACGGCTTCATAGCCGATCCACACATCGTTGCCGACGGTGATATCGCCATGGTTGTCCCAGGCATCCGCGGGGCGCGGCTCCAGCCCCCATGCTTCATAAAAAATGGGGAAGGTATAGGTGGAAAGCGACTGCAAAGAATGGTTGGCGCTGTTCATCAAAAACTTTGCGCCGCAGGCGATCGAGCAAAACCGTCCGATGGTGAGCCGGTCGCCGTTGATGGGATAATGATACAACACGTTATTTCGTTCAAAATCACGCGGATCGTGGACGAAATCGTTATAAATGGTGAATTCCCCGACCGAAATACGGGGATTCTGCACCACGTTTTTCAAATACACAATTTGCGGATCCCCGGTGCGGGGATAGACCTTACTGCTGTCCGGAATCGTCATAACAACCTCCATGAAAAGTTATTTTTCTGCGACTATTCCGGAATCTACAATACAGCGCCGCACGGGCCCTCACATCCTTTCTGGCACGTATCGGTACGCATCGGCCCGGAGGGCGGATATGCGAAGCCCCCTGGTTTATTTAAAACAGCGCCGCCAGTTCGGCGGGCGAGCCGCACGACCACTCGGCGTGGTCGACGGTTCCAAAGCCATACTGCACATACACGAACGGGATCCCGGCGGCGGCAGCGGCGTCCGCGTCCCCTTGGGTATCCCCAATGTACACGGGGGATTTGAGCGCGCAGCGTTCGCACAGCAAACGGATATTATCCCCTTTCGGAAGGCCGGTATCCCCGAAGCCAAGGTGGCCGGAAAAATAAGGGGCCAGCCCGGTCGCCCGCAAAAAGGTCTCGATATACCCCGCCTGGCAGTTGGAAACGATATACAGCGGCGCTTTCGCCCGAAGCGTTTCGAGGGCTTCGGGCACGCCGGGGTATACGATCCCGGGGCGGCGGGCGAGGTATTCGTTTTCGTGCGCATAGCAGCGTTCGGCGAGCGCCTGTTTGTCGGGGTGATCGCCGAACAGAAAACCGGTGATCTCATCCATCGTGCGGCCGCAAAGCGCGCGGATCCCGGCGGCGGTGAGCGGTTCGCCTTTGCCATAGGGGGCAAGGGAAGGCCGGATGCCGGCGTTGATTTCATTCCAGGCTTCGGCGATCTGCGCGGACGCATCCCATAGGGTACCGTCCAGATCGAAGAGGATGCTGTCGAATTGCATGAGGGGAACGCCTCCTTGAAAAAAGGAAGACACGAAGTCTCCCCCGGATTTTATACACATGTTCCGAAACTTTTGCCGATCATGCCCCTTCGTCCCGCCGTCCTTTTGGCGGGACGAAGGCACACGCATAAGCGGCTATGACTGCACCGATCCCGCCCGCAGGCGAGAAAGGGATTCCAAAGGGACGAGTCCC
>CAJUGU010000038.1 GCA_910586105.1 uncultured Eubacteriales bacterium
TATGATGACAGTGTTTTGTTATTTCACTGTCTTTCATAGAGGGAGCATATCAGAGTGCCGCAGCCCCAATTCCAAACGCCAGAGGCATCAGAACGCCGGTTTTCGGCGCTCTGACATCCCTGGTTTTCACTCCCAGCGGTTGCCGGAAGCCTTACGTCCGGATGCGCTTAGCCCTGGGAGGCCAGCTTTTCCTCGTAGGATTCGATCATTTTCTTGACCATCTGGCCGCCAATCGATCCAGCCTGACGGGAAGTCAGATCGCCGTTGTAACCGTCCTTCAGATTGACGCCGACTTCATTCGCGGCCTCCATCTTGAAGCGGTCCATTGCCGCGCGTGCTTCCGGAACCATACCCTTGTTCGAACCATTATTTGTGGTAGCCATAATTCATTTCTCCTTTGTTTTCAAATTTGTTTTTTGGGGTTTTGCTGTTAGTATTGTATCCCGCAACTTCAACGTTATGAATGCAATATCTGCCGTCGATGCCAGACTCTGCGCCTCGCGCGGAAATTCTATATTTTTTGGGAAATTTTATAGGATATTCGTTTGAAATCTGCTATAATAAGAATAACAGCCAGCGCCTTGCCGCTGCCGGCGCAGCCTGCGCGGGCTTCCGGCAGGGCAACGGCAACACCCATCCCAATCCTTTAAGCTCACGACCCACTTCAGGAAGGAGAAATTCATCATGCCGAAACGTACAACACGAGTCCCACGCATCCTGATGCCGAAAGCTGGCGCCGATCTTGCTAAATGGGCGGTCATTGCCTGCGATCAATACACTTCCCAGCCGGAATACTGGGAAAAATTGGACAAAGCCGTTGGCAGCGCGCCCTCTACGCTGCGGATCACCTTGCCGGAGGTCTATTTGGAAGAAGCGGATGTCGGCGACCGCATCCGCACGATCCATCAGGTGATGGATCAATACCTGAAAGACGGGATCCTGGAAGAGCTGCCCGCCGGAATGGTACTGACTTCGCGCGACAGCGGCGGCGCGTGCGACCGTAAGGGACTTATCCTCGCCTTTGATCTGGAAGATTATGATTATCATTTAGGTTCGGTCTCGGCGATCCGTCCTACGGAAAAAACGGTTGAGGAACGTATCCCGCCCCGTCTGGCCGTCCGCGAAGGCGCGGCGGTCGAACTGCCGCATATCATGCTGTTGATCGACGATCCGGACTGCTCCGTCATTGAACCGCTGTTCGCTGAGACCGACAAACTGCAAAAGCTGTATGACATTGATCTGATGGAAAACGGCGGGCATTTGACCGGTTGGTTTATCCCGGAAGGCGAATGGACCGAAAAGATCCAGGCCGGGCTGGAACGGCTGGCCGATCGTGAAGTGTTCAACGCAAAATACGGCGTAGACGCTTCCAAGCCCGTGCTGCCCTTCGCAGTGGGGGACGGCAATCATTCGATGGCGACGGCGAAAGCCTCCTGGGAAAAGATCAAAGCCGGGCTGACCCCGGAGGAGCAGGAAAACCATCCGGCGCGCTATGTGCTGGCCGAGGTCGTTAACCTGCACGACCGGAGCCTTGAAATCGAAGGCATTTATCGGGTGCTGTTCGGCGCGGACGCGTCGGACGTGCTGGCGGCGGCGCAAAAATTCTTTGCCGCAAACGGCGGGGAAGCCGCGGTTTCCGATGCCCCGATCGACGACGGGCAGTCGTTCCCGTTTGAAACGGCAGAGCAAAAGGCATACCTGACCGTGAAAAATCCCAAGTGGGCGCTGCCGGTCGCGACCTTGCAGGCGTTTTTGGACGATTACCTCGCGGCGCATCCCGAGGTGAAGATCGATTATATCCACGGTTTGGACGTGCTGCATGATCTTTCTGTGCAGCCGGGCAATCTCGGCTTCGCGCTGCCCGACCCGTCGAAGGAAGACCTTTTCCGGGGCGTCATTTTTGACGGCGTGCTTCCGCGCAAGACCTTCTCCATGGGAGAGGCGCGCGAAAAACGCTATTATATGGAGGCAAAGCGCATCTTATAAAATAAGGCTAGGATTTTTGCGGGGCTGGCGGTTCTTTTTACCGTCAGCCCCGCATATTCTGTAAAAATCCATATTTTGAGGTGAGCAAATATGTTCCTTTCCCTCCTTCCACTCCTCTTGATGCACGCCTCTTATTTTATCCTGCGGGTACAGGGCAGCGGCGGTGCGTTCCCAAAACCGCTCACTGCACAGGAGGAGACCGAGTATCTCGAAAAATTTCAGGCGGGCGATCAGGCCGCGCGCAACAAACTGGTCGAACACAATCTCCGGCTCGTCGCTCATATCGTGAAAAAATATTATGCGGATCCAGCGGATCAGGACGATTTGATTTCCATTGGAACGATCGGTTTGATCAAGGCGGTCAGCACTTTTAAGCCGGAAAAAAATGCGCGGCTTGCAACTTATGCCGCGCGCTGTATCGAAAATGAAATTTTGATGTACTTCCGTTCGCTGCGCAAATCGGCAAGCGACGTTTCCTTAAATGAAACGCTGGACGGCGACGGGGAAGGCGGTTCGCTTGCGCTGCTGGATACGATCAGCTGTGAAGACCGCGATCTGGAACGCGTTGACGACAACGACCATTATAAACGGGTCTATGATACCGTCGAACGGCTGCTTGACGACCGGGAAAAGGAAATCATCATTGCCCGGTACGGGCTTTATGGCGGCGAAGCCGTTACACAGCGGGAGATCGCCAAGAAGCTGGGGATCTCGCGATCTTATATATCCCGGATCGAAAAAAAAGCGCTCGCGAAGCTGGCCGGGGAGCTTCGCGAGGACTTTTAAAATCGGCATCCTATAATGGACTCTTGTTAGGAACATAAAAACAAAAGATTTTGACGGAAATAAAAGCCAAAGATTGAAACCATTACATTACGCAGAAAGCTGTCCTTGAAAATGGGGCAGTTTATGGCCGCGGTCTGTTGGAGGGGCGGTGGCTTGATCGTAGGTGGGAACCCCAAAAGAGCGTCTGAGGATGACGCCTGGACGCTCCTTTTGCGATAGATGCCCAATAAATAGCACAAAATATGTCGGTTGATACGATCAACACCTATAAATGAGGGTTGAATGCCAGTCGTATGAGCGATATACTTGGTTCGTGCCAAATCTAAATTTGCGGATGTGGGAAAATGGAAATTCGATATATTACACCTGCCGATGATAGAATGGCGATAAGCACGATTTATGAAGAAAGTTGGAAATGTGCATATCAAGCTATCATACCGCAAGACTATCTTAAATTCAATTCCGAAGGGCCGCTGGTCGTCAAACGTAGATAATCAAACTTGGAAAACGTTGATTTGTGTTGACGATGGCAGAATCGTGGGAACAAGTATTTTTTGTAAATCCCGCTTTGAGCAGTTCCACGACTGGGGTGAGGTTATTTCAATATATTAGTTGCCTGATTATATGGGTAAAGGCTACGGAAAAATCTTTTTATGGGTTCTTGAAGAAAACGTCAGAGCAAGGCGCTTTTACGAAAGAATCGTTTTTTTTTAACAACAGATGATTTTTTAGATGATAAAATCGGAGGGGAAAAATTACGAGAAATTCAATATGTCTACAAATAAATAACTTTATCGAGGGGATTTCATTTTTAATGACTACCGTAAATTTTCGTTCCTGAAATAAGGCGGACAAGGGATAGGTGCGCTGCAAACACGATCTGTATCCGGTCCTGCAATGGGGTCACTTTCCCATGGGGAACGAAGGACAGCAGACTGCAAGGCAGCAATTTTGACATTTTGGCGAGCGCGCCGTACAGACTTCGCGGCCGTGATGCACCAGACGGTGGCAGAAATCGGAGGATTCCGCTGGATCAAGGATCTTTCGCAGCGCGTTTTCAACGGTCACCGGATCTTTTTCATTCTTTACAAACCCCAATCGGTTGGACAACCGGATGCAATGCGTATCCGTGACCACCGCAGGCTGGCCATAAATATCGCCCAAAATCAGGTTCGCCGTTTTGCGTCCGATCCCTGGCAGTTTGAGCAGGTCGGTCATATTATCCGGCACTTTCCCACCGAAATCCTGAAGCAGCATGGTCGCCGCCGCTTTCAAGTCCCGCGCCTTTGTATGGAACAACCCACAGGTGCGGATCGAGTCTTCGATCTCCTCAACGGGCGCCGCCGCGTAATCCTCCAACGTGGGGAAACGGGCGAAAAGGTCCTTCGTCACGATGTTGACCCGCGCGTCCGTACACTGCGCAGACAGCCGGGTCGCAAACAGAAGTTCATAATCGGTTTGATAATGCAGCGCGCACTGCGCGTCGGGGTAGGCCTGCTTGAGCAGTTCGGTCACGGCGGCGGCGCGTTCTTTCTTTGTCATGGTTGGTTCCTCGCTTCCTGTCGGCTTTGTAATAAATATAGCATATTCTGCGGAAAAAGCCAAGTATTCTTGTGAAAATACCAAAATGCTCCGGAGGAGCGGCCAAATTCAGGCAAAGCCCTTGAAAATCGCGTTAAAATAGGGTAAAATAAAGCCATTGTGATTTCCGAACGATTTAGGAGGGTTTAACACATGGTACGAAGTGCAATGGATTTCGTCAAGCTCTATGACGGCGAGGCGGGAAGCTTGCTTCAGGCAGAGTTTGACCGGCAGTTTCGCAACATTGAGCTGATCGCGTCCGAAAATATCGTCAGCCCTGCGGTGATGATGGCGATGGGCAGCTGCCTGACCAACAAATACGCCGAAGGGTATCCCGGCAAGCGCTATTATGGCGGCTGCGAGTGTGTGGATGAGATGGAACGCCTCGCGATTTCCCGCGTCTGCGAGCTGTTCGGGGCCAAATATGCAAATGTGCAGCCGCATTCCGGCGCGCAGGCGAATATGGCGGTTTATCAGGCGCTTTGCGAGCCGGGCGACACCGTGCTGGGCATGAGCCTTGATAACGGCGGGCATTTGACCCACGGCAGTCCGGTGAACCAGTCCGGCTTGCTGTATAATATCGTCCCTTACGGGGTCGACGCCGAAGGCCGCATCGATTATGACGCGCTTCGCGCGCTTGCGCAGGAGAAAAAGCCCAAGATGATCATTGCGGGCGCTTCCGCATATCCGCGCGCGATCGATTTTGCGAAGTTTGCCGAGATCGCGCATGAGGTCGGCGCGTACCTGTTTGTGGATATGGCGCATATCGCCGGGCTGATTGCAGCCGGGCTGCATATGAACCCGATGGAGTATGCCGATGTAGTCACGACCACCACGCATAAAACCCTTCGCGGCCCGCGCGGCGGCGTGATCCTGACCAACAACGAGGAACTTGGCCCGAAGTTCAACAAGGCGATCTTCCCGGGGACGCAGGGCGGCCCGCTGATGCATGTGATCGCGGCCAAGGCGGTTTGCTTCGGCGAAGCGCTCAAGCCCGATTTCAAGGTTTATCAGCAGAAGGTCATTGACAACGCGCAGGTGTTGGCGGCGGCGCTGATGGAGCAGGGCTTCGATCTGGTGTCGGGCGGCACGGATAATCATTTGATGCTCGCCGACCTGCGCAAGGCAGGCGTTACCGGCAAGGAGCTTCAGGCGCGGCTGGATGAGGTGTATATCACCGCGAACAAGAATACGATCCCGAATGATCCGCAAAGCCCGTTCGTGACTTCCGGCATGCGGATCGGCACGCCTGCGGTAACGACGCGCGGCTTCGGTGCAGAGGAGATGAAGGCGATTGCGCGCTTTATCTGGCTCGCGGCGACCGACTTCGACGCACAGGCGGAAAATATCCGGAACGGCGTGCGCGAGATCTGCGCCAAGTATCCGATTTATTAAGCGTTTCATAGGAGCCTGTGCCGCTCGAAGGGGACAGGCTCCTTTTGAATGGAGCGAGCGCGGGACCGTTTTGCGGAGCGGTTATTGTGCAAGGATTTCCAACTGAGATGTACTGTGTAAAGGGGGGCGCCACCGAATACATTCATGACTGGAAGTTCATTTGTGGCAGAATGACACGGTCGGAGCGGCGCGCGATCGACCAGCAGGGGGAAACCGAAGCGGGAGCGTCCGGAGATGAACTGGGCGCTCCGTTCTTTTTTGGCCCTCTGCTAAGTGTGTATACGTACTCACACCGCCAGTTGCTGGTGGCGGTATGGCCTACGGCTATCATACGCCCTCTGGGGGCGGCTCCGCTGGGGGGGCTTCCTCGCCAGTATATACCAGCAGACGCCGCCGGCGGCTTGTGCATCGGACGCAGCCACGCCGATCGCCAGGGGCTTGGGGGACTTCAGTCACCAACAAGCGGCACGGGGTATATACCTGTGCATTGCTTGTTGCTGCTATCATGGCTTAAAAATGAAGGTTGAATGTCCATTGCGGTAGTGGTATACTTTATCCATAACCATTCAGCGAAAAAGCTGTTTATTGCCATCCGTCGGGGCAAGCTGGACGAGGTTGCTTCGATTTTGGATAAAAAACCGGATTTGATTTCCTGCCTTGCCAAAGCTCCGCCCAAGAAGGATGACGGTCAATCCCCGCTGATGGTGACCATTAAGAGCGACCACTTCGCGGACGCCGTCAACCCATACGGCATCAATTTCTCCGCGCCCATCTGGTACGATGCCATTGTCCAGTGCTTTATGCGGGCAAGGCACACTGTAGGCCCCGGCCCGGAGCGCAGTAAGGGCTATTTCCTGCTGCTGCGGCGTATATTGGACATGGGGATGAACCCCAACCATAAAACCTCCCATGGCCTCGCCGCTTGGCAGCACGCTCTGGAGCAGTATGACCAGTTCGCCCACGATTCTTATCCCAGCTACAAGGTAGAAACAGCCGAGGAGGAAAACCGGCGGCTGCGGGAGATGCTCAAGGCTGTGCTGAACGAGCTGCTGAAGCACGGGCGGATATCCACACCTTTATACCGCCCAACGGGGAGGGCCTGTCCCACGTCTCGGTAATCCTGCGGAACCTGGAGGAGGACCGGGGCACTGCTGGACGGCCTGCACGGACTGGATCCGGATTCCGACGTCTTCAAGCCCTACACTGAGACATACTGGGGGAAGGAACGGTTGGTCACGCCTTCCCGCACCGTGGAGGACTACCGTCAGGAGTACGAGCGCAAGTGGCGGGAGTTGGAGCCAGTGCTTCGGGCCTACTATAAAAAGGCACACTGATTTCCCAATTTGGGGAATTTCATCTCTTTGGTGAAATCCCCCTTGACAAATGTACGCTTGGAAAATCTGCTCGAGGATATTGCTTCAATATATTTCATGGATATAGAAACTTTGATGAAATTTCCGCATGCAAAAGCCGTGCCCGGACAAGAGGGGGAAGCGATCCGCTGAAACGCAGGGCGCTTGTATACTCCTGAGACGAAAAAGCAGCGCGTGGGATCGATTTCCCACACGCTGCATACTTTATTATTTTGTATCAACAGGGGGCGCAGCCCGCGTTAAACCTCTTCAGAGGCGTCGATCAGGATACGCTGGATGCGGGTATTCTCAAATACCTCCCGGTTGCGTTCGTAGATCATACGCAGGCCGTCGAGGGTCAGGTTGGCGTCGACTTCGTCGATCAATTCACAGTGCTGCGCCATCATGCGCCCCATACCGCCGGTCGCGACAACGTGTACCTTGCCGCCCATTTCTTCTTTCATATCCAGAATGATGCCGGTCATCGCGCCGACATAGCCGCGCACCGCGCCGGACTGCATACTTTCCACCGTGGTTTTTCCAATCGCGTGTTCGCAGGGTGCGATATCGATACGCGGGAGCTTCGCCGCCTTCTGGAACAGCGCTTCCATCGCGATCTTGATCCCCGGCAGGATCGCCCCGCCGAGATACGCGCCGTCGCGGTCGATCGCGTCGAAGGTGATCGCCGTACCCATATCCACGATAATCAGCGGTTTGCCGTATTTCTCGACTGCGGAAACGGCGTTGACCAGACGGTCGACGCCCACCTCGCGCGGGTTATTATAAAGGTTGACCATGCCAGAATCGATATCCCTGCCCACGCATTTCGGCTGTAGGCAAAGATATTTGCGGATCGCGTTGACCAGCGTATACATCACCGGCGGGACGACCGAGGCGACGATCACCGCGCTGGTATCCTCCGCGCGCAGCCCGAGAAAGCTGTAATATTGCAGGATCATCATCCCCAGCTCGTCCGAGGTGCGTTCGCCGTTGGTGGAGATGCGGAAGGAGCCTGCAAACTCCTCCCCGTCATAAAGCCCGAACACCATGTTGGTGTTGCCTACGTCGATAGCTAAAAGCATATGTTTTCCTTCTCTTTTCTTCCAGTTTTGCCTCTCAGGGTCAGCGGCTGAGGGTCACCGGCTCGATCGTGAAACGGTCGTCCTCGATGAATAGCCTGCCGTAGCTCCGCTTTCCGCCGCGCGGAAGGCTGATGCTGCCCGGATTGAAGACCAGCACGCCGTCGATCTCCTCTAAAAAGAGACGGTGGGTGTGCCCGAACATGGCGAGACGGCAATGGTTTTCCACCGCGCGGGTGGCCATCATGCCGGAGCACATGCCATAGACCCGTTCGCGGTGGCCGTGGGCCAGATACATCTGCACGCCGCCGAGCTTCATGACGATAAACATGGGGAAATCGCTGTCAAAATCGTTGTTCCCGCGCACGGCATAGATCGGCATTGTCGAACAGGCATACGCCCGGCGGAGTTCGCGCACGTCTTCGGTGTAGTCGCCGAGATGGATCACGCCGTCTGGCGTCTCCCGCTCAATGGCATCATAAATATCGACCGTTCGCCCATGCGAATCGGAAAAAACCAAAAGTTTCATGCGTGTCCCGTCCTTCCATGATCGCCGCCGGAAGGCTCCGCCTCTGGCGGCCTTCCAATACACTCGCTACTATACACGAAAAAAGCCCGCTTGTAAAGGGGGGTGGCCGGTTTTTCCACAGCCGGATCGATGTGGTATTCAACCGCTGCCGCGAACAGACTGCGAGGAAAAAAGGGGGGCGCGGGCGGAAACCAGCCCCGCAGGGATCAGATTCGGAAGCCCGGGAAATATTTTTTCACGAATGGGATATCGTCGATCGTGAACCGCCGCCCGTTCAGATAGCCCAGCGCGCTGTCTGCCGGGAGGCCGTCAAAGGTGAGCTGATAGGCGCAAAGCAGCTGCGAACGCTCGCCATAGGGGCGGTTCTGCTCGTTGGAGCCGTATTTGCAGTCCCCAAGAAGGGGGCGCCCCAGCGCCGCCATATGCGCGCGTATTTGATGGGTGCGCCCGGTGACCAGTTCGCAGCGGACAAGGCTGAGCCGATCCCGCACGGCAAGGGTCTGATAGAGCGTGACCGCCGTCTTTGCGCCGGGGACCTGCGTCCGGTGTACCGTGACCTGCTTCCGCTTTTCGTCGCGGCGCAGGAAAAGCGCGATCTTGCCGTCAGGGGGCGCGAGCTGCCCGTGGACGATGCAGAGATAGCATTTGCGCAGCGCGTGGGCGCGGATGCCTTCGTTGAGCAGGCGCAGGGCTTCCGCCGTTTTGGCGGCGATTACGATCCCTTCCGTGTTGCGGTCGATGCGGTTGCAGAGCGCAGGCGTGAAGGACTGCTCGTCCGCAGGATCCCATTGGCCGCTTTGGAACAGGTATGCCTGGATGTGCGCGATCAACGTATCCCCGTCGCCGGTTTCGTCGGCGTGTACGACCATCCCGGCAGCCTTGTTGACCAGCAGCACCTGCTCATCCTCGTAAACGACGGAAAGCGCCGGCGTTTTGATGTGGGTATAGGCTTCCTCCTCTCGGGGGGCCTCAAAGAATTCGTCGTTTAAATAGAGCTGCACGCGGTCGCCTTCCGCCAGCCGGTAGGCCGGGTCGGTGCGTTTGCCGTTGACCTTGATCCGTTTTAACCGGACGTATTTGTGCATCAGCCCGCCCGGCAGGCGCGGGACGGCCTTTTGCAAAAACTTATTCAGCCGCTGGCCGCTGTCGTTTTTCCGGATGTCAAATTCCTTCATTCCATTTCCCTTTCTGTCCCGCTTCCCGGGACGGCGGCAGGGGAGGAGGGCCGTTCGTGCCCGCCGCGCCGCCTTCCCTTAGTATATAACAGAAATGAAAAAAAGAAAATACGGTATTTTCCATAGAATTTGGTTGACAAATGGCGAGAGGATATAGTATACTATCTGATGTACCATGTGAGGTTAGCATGAAGATTGATTTGAGAAAATTGACTGGAAACAACGCGATCCCGTTCGAGGGGACAGTCGACCTGCGGGACGAGGGCTTCCTTCAGGCCGCGTATTCCGGCGAGGTGCGCAGCCACCTCGGCGTATTGCGCCTGACCGGCACGATCCAAGCCGTCTATTCGACCTGCTGTGCTCGCTGTCTGGAGCCGTTGGAAATCCCCGTGAAAGCGGAGACCGACACGCTGCTTACCCACGACGAAAACGCCGCGGAGACCGAGGACGAGGTCTGTCTGCTCACCGGCGAGGAAATCGAAGTGGAGGAGATCCTCGTTCCCGCGCTGCTTTTGGAGCTGGAGATGGTCTACCTGTGCCGTCCCGACTGCAAAGGGCTTTGCCCGGTGTGCGGCGTGGATCGCAACAAGCAGGACTGCGGCTGCGCAAACAAGAAAATTGATCCTCGGCTGGCAGCCCTGGGTTCGCTGCTCCGGACGGACGGCGAATAAACCGTTTGCTGAAAAATATAGAATATAGAGTAGGAGGTGTCACAGAAATGGCAGTACCGAAGAGGAAAACATCGAAAGCGAGACGCGACAAGAGACGCAATTCCCACTGGAAGCTCTCTCTTCCCGGCATGGTGAAGTGCCCGAAGTGCGGCGAATACAAGCTCTCTCACCGGATGTGCAAGGCCTGCGGCTTTTATAATGGCCGTGAGGTCGTTTCCACCGAGGCGTGAGCCCCGCCGAAGACCAACACAAAAAAGTCAGGGAAGGCAGTTATGCGCTTTCCCTCTTTTTTTTGAAAAGGAGGCGTTGAGATGCCGTCTTTGATCGTTTCCGTCGACCCCGGCAGCCCCGCCGCCCGCGCGGCGGTCTGTCCCGGCGAGACATTGCTGGCCATCGACGGGCACGGGATACAGGATGTGCTGGATTATAAATTTTACAGCTACGACAGCCGCCTGACGCTTGAGGTTGCCGGTGCGGACGGTGAAACACGGCGGGTTCCGGTACGCAAGGGCGAGGGCGAACCGCTCGGCCTGAACTTTGAAAGCTACCTGATGGACGGCATGAAGCGCTGTTCCAACCGCTGCGTGTTCTGTTTCATCGACCAGCTGCCGAAGGGGCTGCGTCCCAGCCTGTACGTGAAGGACGACGACGCGCGGCTGTCCTTCCTGATGGGGAATTATATCTCGCTGACCAACCTTTCCGAGGCCGACGTGGAGCGCATCCTGCGGATGCATATTTCACCGGTCAACATCTCTGTGCAGACGACCAACCCCGAGCTGCGGAACCAAATGCTGCGCAACCGCCGCGCCGGGGAGTCGCTCGCGATCATGGAGCGTTTTGCCGAGGGCGGCATTACGATGAACTGCCAGCTCGTGGTATGCGAAGGGCTGAACGACGGGGCGGAACTGGAACGCTCCCTGCGGGATCTGAAAAAGCTGTTCCCGGCGGTCCATTCGATCTCGGTCGTGCCGTTTGGCATGACGAAGCACCGCGAAGGGCTGTATCCGTTGAAGGCGACGACCCTGGAGGGCGCCGCCCGATGCATCGAGATCGCTGAAGCTTTTGCGGCGCAGTGCCTGGACGAGCTGGGCACGCGCCTTGCCTGGTGCGGCGACGAGCTGTATTTGAAGGCCGGGCGGACGCTCCCGCCTGCCGATTATTATGAGGATTTTACCCAGTTTGAGAACGGCATCGGGATGCTTTCGCTTTTTGCGGAGGAATTCCGTCTTGCGCTGCCCGATTATGCGGGACGTTCCGCGCCGCCGTTTACGCTGGCGACCGGCGAAGCCGCCGCGCCGATGCTGCGGGAGCTACTGGCGGAGGCGCGCGAAGCCTGCCCGCAGCTGGAATATGAGATCATTGCGGTGCGCAACGACTTTTTCGGCGAAGGCGTTTCGGTCGCGGGACTGATCACCGGCGGCGACCTGATCGCGCAGCTGGCCGGACGGGTCTGCGGCGCGCGCGTCCTGATCTCGGAAAATATGCTGCGGGACGGCGGCGACGTGTTTTTGGACGACTACACGCCCGGGCGGGTCGGGGAAGCGATCGGCGCGGTGCTTGTCCCGGTGCGGATCGACGGAGCCGACCTGCTCGCGCAGATTTTTGACGATTCCGGGACGGTTCCCTGACAACTTGCCTGTGTTTGCAGCGCCTGACAGCCGCCCGATCGGGCGGGATACCCCCAGAGAAGGAGGAGGAAACCTATGGGAAAACCAGTGGTCGCGATCGTGGGAAGGCCGAATGTTGGCAAATCCCAGCTGTTTAACCGGCTCGCCGGGAAACGGCTTTCGATCGTGGAGGACACCCCCGGCGTGACCCGGGACCGGCTGTATGCCGAGTCCGATTGGCGGGGCCGGAATTTTTCTATCATCGATACCGGCGGCATCGAGCCGTCGACCGATAACGAGATTTTGAAATTCATGCGGTTCCAGGCGGAAACCGCGATCCATCATGCCGATGTGATCATTTTTATTACCGACCTGCGGACTGGGATCACTGCCGCCGACGAGGATGTCGCGGCGATGCTGCAACGATGCGGCAAGCCGATCGTGCTGGCGGTGAATAAATGTGACAAGCCCGGCGAGCCAGACCCGGATTTTTACGAGTTTTACAATTTGGGGCTCGGCGAGCCGTTCGGCATTTCCGCGCTGCATGGCTACGGCATCGGCGAGCTGCTGGACGCCGTTTATGAGCATTTTCCCTCCGGGGAGGAAGACGACGAGGAAAGCGGGCGTATCCGCGTTGCGCTGATCGGCAAGCCGAACGTCGGCAAATCGTCGCTGCTGAATCGGGTACTCGGTGAGGAACGCGTGATCGTTTCCGACGTGGCCGGGACGACCCGCGACAGCGTGGACGCCGAGCTGGAAAACAATTACGGCAAATTCACCTTCATCGACACTGCGGGCATCCGCAAGAAAAGCAAGGTGGAGGAGAAGATCGAAAAGTTTTCGGTCATGCGTTCGCTGATGGCGGTGGAGCGCTCCGATGTGTGCGTCATCATGATCGACGCGACCGAAGGCGTTACCGAACAAGACACGAAGGTTGCGGGCGAGGCGCACAACGCCGGGAAAGCCTGCATCGTGGTCGTCAACAAGTGGGATCTGGTCGAAAAGGATGGCAAGACCATGAAGGAATACACCCTGCGCGTGCGCGAAGGGCTGGCGTATATGCCCTACGCGCCGGTGCTGTTCATTTCGGCGCTGAACGGGCAGCGGGTGCAGAACCTTTTCGAGCGGATCGTGAAGGTGTATGAGCAGAACCACCGCCGGATCCCGACCGGGCAGCTCAATTCCGTGCTGGCGGAAGCGACGGCACGCGTCCAGCCGCCGACCGACAAAGGACGCCGCCTGAAGATCTATTATATGACGCAGGCGAGCACCGCGCCGCCGACGTTCGTCTGCTTCTGCAACGATTCGCGGCTGTTCCATTTTTCCTACCAACGGTATCTGGAAAACCAGATCCGCGAGATGTACGGCCTTGAGGGCACGCCGGTGCGTATGGTGATCCGGCAGCGCGGCGAAAAGTAACGGTGGCCCGGTCTCCGGGCTGCGCGTCCGGAGCCGCCCACGAAAAGGGGTTTGACAATGGATTATGTACAATATTTGGTCATTGCGGCAGCGGCGTACCTGCTGGGATCCCTCAGCTTTGCGATCATCGTCTGCCGGATCGCCACCGGCAAGGATATCCGTTCCTACGGCAGCGGCAACGCGGGGCTGACCAACTCCTACCGCGTGTTAGGCGCTTCCAAAACGCTGCTGGTGCTGCTGGGCGATACCGCGAAAGCGGCGGCCGCCGTATACCTTGGCGGCTGGCTTGCGGGGATGCCAGGGAAGATCTGCGCCGGTATTTTCGTGATCTTGGGACATGTTTTCCCCGCGTATTTCGGTTTTCGCGGCGGGAAGGGCGTACTGGTCGGCGCGACGATGCTGTTGTTCCTCGACTGGCGGATCTTCCTGACGGCGTTCTTGCTGTTCGTCGGCGCGGTCGCGCTGACCCGCTGGATCTCGCTGGGGTCGATCCTGGGCGCGATCAGCTTCCCGGTGTCCATGCAGGTGCTGTACGGCGACTGGCGGCTGACCGTGGTCGCCGCGCTGATGGGCGGCTCGGTCGTTTATCTGCACCGTTCCAACATCGGGCGGATCTTACACGGCTGTGAAAACCGGTTTACCTTCCACGCGAAGCCGCAGATCGCCGTCGGCGATCCCGATCAGGGCGGCGGGAAGGACGGCGCGGACAACAAGTCATGACGCCGGAACGGAACGATTTTTCGATAAGGAGGCAGTCATGAAAATTATGGTTTTAGGCAGCGGCGGCTGGGGCACCGCGCTTGCAGTGCTGCTGCATGGAAATGGGCACGAGGTCACGATGTGGACCTTTTTCCCGGAGGAGGCCGAACGGCTGACGCGGACGCGCACCAATGAAAAGCTGTTGCCCGGCGTCATGATCCCGGAGGAGATCCCGATCACAAGCGACCTTTCGCCCGCAAAAGACGCCGGGCTGGTCGTGCTGGCGGTCCCCAGCTTTGCCGTCGCGTCGACTGCGGAGAGCCTTGCCGCGCTCATCCGTCCGGGGACGGTCGTCGTCAACGTCGGCAAAGGGCTGGATTCCAAACACGGTTATTGCCGGTTTTCGGAAAGCATCGCCAGCGCGCTCGGTGAAGGGCACCCGGTCGTAGCGCTGACCGGCCCGACCCATGCGGAGGAGGTCGGACGGGGGATCCCGACGGCGATCCTCGCCGCTTCGGCCGATCATTCCGCCGCCGAGCTGACGCAGGACGTTTTCATGAGCGAAGGGAAATTCCGCGTGTATACCTCGGAGGATATCATCGGCGCCGAGCTGGGCGGCGCGTTCAAGAACATCATCGCGCTGGGCGCGGGTATTTCGGACGGTTTGGGGCTGGGCGACAACTCCAAAGCCGCCTTCATGACGCGCGGCCTGACCGAGATCGCGCGGCTGGGCGTTGCGCTGGGCGCCAGGCAGGAGACCTTTGCCGGGCTTTCCGGCGTCGGCGACCTGATCGTGACCTGTACTTCGATGCATTCCCGCAACCGGCGCGCCGGTATCCTGATCGGGCAGGGGAAGACGGTACAGGCTGCGATGGACGAGGTCGGCGCAGTGGTCGAAGGCTATTATGCGACCGAAGCCGGGTACCATCTCGCGAAAAAGACCGGCGTTTCCATGCCGATCACCGAGGCGATGTATCACGTCCTCTACGAAGGGGGCAGCGCGCGGGAGGCCATCGGCCTGCTGATGGGCCGCGACAAAAAACGCGAGAGCGAAGAGCTCTGGATCAAGTGAACGCCGGGGAGCCCTGGGCGCGCGTCCATTGGCTCGGCTACAGCGCCGCCCGATCGCGTCCGGGATCGCCGCCGCTTGTAATTCGCACTTGAATTTGCCCGAATATCTGCTATAATTAGGGAAGTGCTGAAGGAATGGGCCGCGGCGTCCCGCGCCTGCCGGATCCGTCCGTTCCGCGCGGCGTTTCCCGGAATCGATCTGTATTTTTAAAATTCAAGCATAGAGAGGCAGTCATTATGGAATTTATCTCCACCCCAAAGCAGTATCAGGATCCCATTGAGCTTGCAGCGGCTTCCGTCGGCGGGAAGGTTTCCCTGCGCGGCACGGTGCATCGCGTGCGCGATATGGCGGATTTTTCCTTTGTGGTCATCCGCGCGGGCCGAGGGCTGATCCAGTGTATGATGAAGGACGGCGTTGCCGGTCCTTCCCGCGCCGAACTGAAAGACGGTATGGTCGTTGAGTTCGAAGGGACCGTCCACGAAGAGCCGCGCGCTGAGCACGGGTTTGAAATCGTGCTCGAAAGCGTCCGGGTGCTTGCGAAGCCTGCGGAGCAGCTTCCCGTACCGCTGGGCAAAAAATATATGGGTTTGACGCTCGACGTCGACCTCCCGCTCCGTCCGATCACGCTGCGTCATCCGATTAAGCAGGCCGCGTTCCGCGTACAGGGCGCGATCGCCGACGGCTTCGCCGAGTATATGCTCTCGCAGGGCTTTACGCATATCCATACGCCCAAGATCGTGACCGCGGGCGCGGAAGGCGGCGCAAGCCTGTTCAAGCTGGATTATTTTGGCCGTCCGGCATACCTTGCGCAGTCGCCGCAGTTCTATAAACAGTACACGGCAGGCATTTTTGGCCGCGTGTTTGAGATTGGCAGCGTCTACCGCGCCGAGCGCCACAACAGTTCCCGGCACCTTAACGAGTATATCGGGCTGGACTTTGAAATGGCGTACATCGATTCGATGTATGACGTGATGCAGATGGAAACCGGAATGCTCAAATTCCTGATGGGCTACCTCAAGCAGCACGTTGTGCCCGAGCTCGAACTGCTGAAGGCCGACATTCCCGAAATCGGCGACATCCCGACGATCACCTTTGACGAGGCGAAGCAGATCATGCTGGATAAATTCGGACACAAGTCGAAGAACCGCTATGACCTGAACCCCGACGAGGAGGTCATGCTCTGCAAGTGGTCGAAGGAGGAGCACGGCTCCGACTTCTGCTTCGTGACCCATTTCCCGTCGGCAAAACGCCCGTTCTATGCGATGGACGACCCGGAAAATCCCAAGTATGCATTGTCGTTTGATCTGCTGTTCCGCGGGCTGGAGATCACGACCGGCGGACAGCGTATCCATGATTATCAGGAGCAGATCGCCAAGCTCGAAGCGCGTAAAATGGATGTGTCCCTGTTTGAATCGTTCACGATGCTGCATAAATACGGTATGCCGCCGCACGGCGGCTTGGGCATCGGTCTGGAACGGTTGACGATGCAGCTGCTGAGACAGCAGAACATCCGCGAGGCGTCCATGTTCCCGCGCGATATGTCCCGGCTTGAGCCGTGATTGCTTTTTGCAATTCCGCCGAATGAAATATGCCTGCGGCGACGCCGCAGAATCACAAAGGCCCCAGCGGCTGCGTTTGCAGTTGCTGGGGCCTTTGTGCGTTCCGCCGTTACTTTTCCGCCCGTGAGGCATCTATAATCTGCAACTGCTGGGCTACTAACTGATCAATCATTGCTCGAAGCTGAGGGGAAAGCGCGTCAACTCTCTCAAAAATAGTTGAAGCATTCACTTTGCCAAACAAAATATAATCCGACGAACAGGAAAACAGCTGGCAAATCTGCATCAGGCGAGGAACCGCCAGCCCTGTTCGCCCTCGCTCCAAGTCTGCAATATAGCCGGGCGTTACGTCAAGGACTTCTGCAAAATATTCCCTTGTCCAACCGAGACGATTCCGTTCTCCTTCTATTCGTATTCCGAGTGCAATCGATTCTTCTGTGGGATCAACACGTGGCATGTACCATGCCCCCTTTCAACGTGAGTATAGTACTATTATGAATCCTTCCATCAATGCTCAAAATTGTGTTTGGTACATTTTTATCTGGACCGAGTACGAATCTTATGATATAATAGTAGTAGAGATTTTATTGTTGAAAGGAAGTTTGAAAATGAAAAAGGTTTTATCTGTTGCCCGTGTACTGGCACTCTATTTGGGATTGTCTGTTCCGGTATTTGCTGCATCTACAACGTTTTTACAGCAACAAGGTTCCCGGTTCAGTTGCCGGAAAGAGCGGAGCCGCCGCTTGACAGCCAATGAATTCCTGCTATAATTTTAATGGTACCTTTTCGGTTTCCGAGGGAGCGTTTGGCGAGTATGGAAAAGATTGCCGGTTCAAGGACGCTGGCAGGCGGCAGGGGAGCGCCTTTTTATACATAGTCGAGGAGGAAAAACTTATGCAGATGGATGATTTTTCAAAATATCAGGACTGGATCAAGGCTGAAATGGAATGTGCGAATGGAGTTCGCAAACGGAAACGGGTCGTGTTTTGGAAAGTGAATGGGATTTTGCTGGCTGCCTACGCGGCGATTTTTCTAATCTGCTTTGTCGTTGGCATGTGCTCGGAAAAGAATGGCGAAGATATGATCGCAATGGCGGCCGCATGCGTGCTGCTGCTGTTCATACTTACCGTGTTGATCACATTCCTTTGCATGGCGCCGGGCTTTTTCAAAGGTAAATATGCCCGAAAAATAAAGCGGGCCATCAAGCGGCAGGGCTTTCAAGAGACGCAGCGCGAACAGTTCGCCCGCGAGCAAATGGCGGCTCGGAACGATCCTGCGAAAAGCGTGTCCTTCGTGATAACGAAAGGACAGGATCATATGCCCGCGCAGTTTACGCTCAGCGAACATTTTGCCTGCCTGACGGGTGGGACAGGCTTCGGCCCTTACATCATTCCTGTAGACGGCATGGAGGCGTTTTGCGTTCACACGAATCGGATCGAGCTTCCTGTGGTCACGCGCGTGTTCTTTTTGGTTATCCATATGGAACAAAGCGTTACGACGCAAATGATCCGATTTATCGGACACGGCAGGGAACAGGGACGGCTTTCGTTTGGCGACCCGGAAGCCTGCGAAAAGGTGCTGAACATCCTACGGCAGCGCTTCCCCGAAGCGTCGGGCCGATAAGCCGCCCGATTGCAGCCGAAAGGGGAGCCGACGACCGGAAAAGAGTCCGATCGTATTTCAGCAGCGTTCCCGGAGGGGTAAAACGCCGCTGTGTGAACGAGGAATATTTTTTTGGAGGTGCGAAATGGAAAAAATAAAATCAACCCTTTTTGCAATCACCCTGATGCTGCTGCTCTTAGCGGTGACGTCGGGTGGGCTTTCGATCAAGTACCTGTTTGAAGTCCGATCCGCCGATCGTTATGAGGACAAGGGCGTATATACCTTTGTGCCGTATCAGGTGCTGCCGGTTCAGGTCAAGAATACGGGTAGTGGGCGCGATCGCCGCATGAACCCGACCAAAACCGTTTACATGGTCTATTATCGGGAGGCCAGCGGGAGCGGTTATCAATGGAGCGAACAGGCGTACAGCCGCGATCTGGGGCAGGACATCGTAGACGCAGGGAAAGCGGTGGAACGCCGGGTGCTTTCCATCGTTGAAAACCGTACCTATATCACTGTGGAGCCGGACGAGAACGCGGAAAGCTACACCGCCGGTCTTCGGCAAAGGTATATCTTCATCATTGCACTGTCGGCAGCTTATATCCTGCTGTATGCGTTAGGTTGCTTGATCCGCGCAAGGCTGGGGCCTGCCTAACAAGGGGGGAGTGCGTAAAACCGCAAAACATTGATTGGATCAAAGGAGGACTGCAAAAAAGTATTTTGAAGATCATGTGAAAAAACGAAAATGGATCCGTGGCCTGCAAATCGTGCGCCTCCCGATTGCCGTGCCGATCCTTGCGGCAGGCGCATGGCTGGTCTGGATCAAGGGTTCGCTGCTGTGGTTTGCGATAGACAGTGTGACCGATCATGTGACCGCGCTTGTCGCTGGTATTTTCGTAGCGTCGATCGTGCTGCCGTTGTCGATTGTAATTCCCGTTTGCACATATTTCGGTTTCCGGTTGCAGGACGGCGCATATCGTAAATTCGTATTATGGAAGGGGGCATATCTTCTGATGGAGCGCACCAGTTTGCCCCAGCTCGGAAGCCGGTTTTATGATAGTCCCGGGGACTGGTCGGCGGTCGGGCAGATGAAAAGGCTCAAGATTTTAAAAATCGAAAACCTTGCGATCTGTGATTGGGGGTTCCTCGAAAATCTTGGGAATTTGCAGGATTTGAATCTGTGCGGTACGAACTTCGCGCGGGAGGACATAATACTGCGGTTGAAAAACTTGCAGCAGTTGAATCTGACGGGTACTGGGTTTACCGATTGCAGCATCCTGCTTCAGATTCCGAAACTGAAGCGAGTCAATCTGGCGCATTGCAATTTGAAAAATGAAAGCGCCTTGGAGCAGCTGACGGCTTCTGTTCTAAAATCATAAAAACGCTCTTCGCTGATGTGGTTGTGCGGAAATTTACCGCACAGCGCAACGGCGAAGGGCGTTTTTATATGTGTTGACACAAATATGAATGGAACCTAAAAACACGGCCTACCGAGAACACGCGCCGCGTTTTTAGAGCCTGAGATTATGGCAGGCCTGCCGCCGTTCTCCATGCCAGAGCAAACGGGCATTCCGGGTCTATAACGCCCGGCGCGCTGGGCTTGCCGCCAAGCTCCTCCGGTTCAGGCTGGATGAATTTTTCCAGTTGCCAGATCTCGCCGCCGACCAGACCGATTTGGAGAAGGCTTTCCAAATACTCCTCAAAGCTCTCGGCCAGCTGGACTGGATAAGTGTACAGGCCGTCGTGGTTCAGATAGACCACGGGCTTTTTCGATCCGGGATGGGCAAGATTGAAAAGGAGCATATCGCCGTTCGGTACTTCGGCAAAATCCAGCAATCCACGCATATTTTCCCAATGGGTGGTGTAATATTGATAGCCGTGGTATGCCTTTTCGCTCAAATACTGCTCAATATCCCATGTCAGCGCCCCGCTGCTGATGCTTTGCAAATTCGGATATTGCTGCCAAAACGATTTACTTTCGTAAATGCTCCATGTAATATTTACCCGGCCTGCGATTTGGGACACGGCCGCTACAAAATCGGCAGGCAGCGTGAGCTTGTATTTCTCCTCGACCGCGCGTACCGTCCCCATACTGGCGGGCTCGCCAATCTCCCAGCCGTAAATTTTGCCGTCCAGCTTTATGACTGCCGCCTTGATTTGCTCCAAACGGGTGAGAAAGGTTGATCGATCCATGATGTTCGCCCCTTTTTATGTAAAATGAAAAAACCGGTTTTCGATCGTAATGAAACGACCGATAAACGATCGATAGGATGGATTGCAGGAGGCAGGCGAACGGATCGCCTGCCTTTTCCAAAAGCCTGACGGGAAGTCGGCCATAAGAGCGCGTGCCGGAACCGACGGTCAGCCCTCCTGCAAATGCGCCTGGATATTCGCAAGCACCTTTTCACTCAGGAGGACAAACGCTTCGGCGGTGCGTCCGGCGGAGGTGTTGATGCACCGCACATTTTCGCGTTCTAACAGCGCCGGGTCGCCCAGCGCGCCGACGGTATCGCAGCAAAACAGGTTCCGTGGGTCGTCCAGCCATGCGGCGAGGGCGGAAAGGTCGGCGGCAGGCCCGATGGAAGTATTGAACAGGATCTTATGCGAGCCCAGCTTTGCGAACTGCTCCGCGCTTAACAGGATCACGTTTTTGTTTAGGCAGGTGAACACGACCTCGCATTCGGCAAGCAGGTCATCCAGCGGCTGATACCGGAGCCCGTTTGCTTCCGCCTGTGGTTTGCGGGTGCGGCTGTAATACCGCACGTCCGCGCCCATGTAGTGCAGCGCGTCGGCGATCATGCCGCCGGATACGCCCAGGCCGACTACGCCCACGCGCAGCCGGGTCAGCTCGCGCGGCAGGGGATCCCAGCAGGGGCGCCCGCCGAATCCGTGCAGGATCTCCCCAAGCTGCCAAAGCACGTATTCAACCACGCCGCGGTCGCCGTAATCACGGATCCCGCGCACGTCAATGCTGCGGGAACGGGCGTAGGCGATATCGACGTTGGCGCTCTCCTCAGAATACAGAGAGCAGCACATGCCGACATACCGCAGGTTCGGGCATTGCTCCATAGCGGCCCGGGTCAGGCGGGAGGTGTAGCTGAGCAATACGGCGTCCGCGTCCCAACCCGTGCGGCGATCTCCGCGTCGCCGGCGGGGATATCTTTATAAAACACGATTTCGCGGGCGTAGCGGCGCAGCTCCTTTTCCGCATCCGATATCAGGTTGATCGGCTCAATCGCAACCAGTTTTTGAAACATCATGAGATCCTCCTTTAAAATTGAATGGGGGAGGACAGGTTGCGCAGCAGTGCAACCACACTCCACCCGGCGATCGCGGCGGTGCGGGAATAAATGTCGACCGTAGCCTTTACGCCGTCGATCTCCGCCGTGATACAATGGTCGTCGCCCGCAAAGCCGGGGACGCTGAAGATCTGCGCCGTCGCATGATCCGGGCCGGTCGTCGCGAGCGACGCGGCGACTGCGACGTTGACCTTGGTCGGAAGTACGGCGATCGCTTCGGCGGCTGTGCCGGAAAGCACGCAGCTTTCTTCGGTGTCCGTCAGCAGTTTTTCCGCGAAAACGGGGGTGTTTTGCAGCGACTGCGGGCCTTTATGGGTCACGATGCCTGCGGTTTCGTTCAGCTTTTGCGCCTCCGCCATCAGCGTGACCGTGCGCAGGACATCAAAGCCGCCGACCGCGCCCGAAGCGATATGTACTTTGGCGTTGTTCACCCGCGCAGCCTGCTCGACCGCTTCCCGGAAAGCGGCGTCCGCCAGCGCGCCGATGGACAGCAGGACCAGATTTGCGCCGCTCGTTAAGACCGGAACCGCCATTTCCTTTGCCATCTGCACCGAGGCCGTTTCCGCGACATAATCGGGCGCGAGCGCAAGCAGTTCGTCCAGCGAAGCGCAGGCTTTGCAGCCGGTTTTTTGGGCGACTGCCTCTGTTTTTTCGGCGGTACGGCTGTAGGCCCCGATCAGTGTGTAGCCTTCCAGCAGGCCGGAAACGCAGGCGTCGGCGATGATGTTCCCAAGGAAGCCGCAGCCAACCAGCGCTAATTTTTTCTTTTCCATAATGTTTTATGATCCTCCGTTTGGTCAGATTTTGCCGTTTTCCATAGTATACCACACTTCCGGCGCTTTGGGTAGGAAAATATTACAAAAACCGCCCTATGGCAGATCAGAAATGCGATCAAAACGGCAGAAGCGGCGGGCAGGCCGGGGATGTCCTGGGCGATCATGAAGATTTTTCCAAAACAATCGTTGCGTTTGTTTTCGGATGATAGTATAATGAAGTAGTACACGGATGAAACCCTACGCGTGCAACGCGTAGGAATCGGCGGTTGGAGCCGGTTTTTCCGCCCGCTGCTGTGCTGATAAGAAAGGAAGCGTTCCTGCGATTGCTCATTTCCGGAAGCGGACTTCAAGGCTCACGAAAGGAAAGCCGTTTCGGCAAATTTGTCAGGAACGAAAAGAAGGGGGGGACGGTGTCTTCAGATCGTGGTGAATGATGGAATTTCCATGCAGACATAAAAAGGAGGTTATGGAATGTACAAACGGGTTTTATCTTTGATCCTTGCGTTTGCGCTTTGCTTCGGCATGACTTCCGCGCTTGCGGTTTCGGATACGATGCTTGCGGACGGCGTCCGGGCGGAACTGACGGGCGTGGCTCCGGCCAATTCCAGCAACAAGGGCAAGCAGGATTACACGACATGGGCCAGCACGGTCAAATCTTATTTATACGAGAATCCGGAAGGCGGATTGACGCGCGTCGAGTATATCAATGATCAGGTGATTGTTGAGGATTATGACAGCGCATTCCAATGCGTTTCCAGCAAAACCATTGCTCCGGAGTTACCGGTCTGGGGTGGCTTTTTCGCGGGGGACGATGCGAATTTCCTGATTTTTGGGCAGTCCAATCCAGCGGAGAATGACAGCACCGAAGTTATACGGATCGTCAAGTATGATAAATCGTGGAACCGGATCGATCAGGCAAGCCTGAAAGGCGCCAACACGGTCGTTCCCTTCGAGGCGGGGAGCCTGCGCTGTGACGAATACGGCGGCTATCTTTATATCCGCACCTGCCACAAGATGTATAAGAGTTCCGATGGGCTCAATCATCAGGCCAATGTGACGATCGCCGTTCGGGAACGCGATATGACGGTTACGGATTCGTTTTATGATGTCATGAACAGCGGCTACGGCTATGTCAGCCATTCGTTTAATCAATTTGTGATTGTGGATGAAAATGGATATATCGTCACGCTGGATCATGGCGACGCGTATCCGCGCAGCGTGGTTTACATGCGGTATTACCAGAAAGCCGGACAGGAAAAATTCCGCGGGCAGGCTTACAGCGACTGGTGCAGCGCCGCCAACCTGAAAGAATTCGCCGGGGCGACCGGTGACAACACAACGGGCGCTTCCGTGGGCGGCCTTGCCGAGACCAGCAGCTGCTATATCATGGCCTATAATTATGATAATGCAGGCGGGCGCGGCGACCGGTATCCTTATTTCCACTATATGGACATTGCGACCGGAAGAAGCTGGAGCGTTCAGGTAGGCGATACCCCCGGTTCGACGACGCCGGTACTGGCCCCGACCGGTTTGAACGGCGGTTATATGCTGTGGAATGGGAAAAGCGGTTCTGCCATTAACGATACGTTGTATTATCTCCATTATGGCGCAGACGGCAAACCGGAATCGGTGACGACAGCCAAGGGAGTGCTTTCCGACTGCCAGCCCATTTTCTATAACGGGAAAGTGGTTTGGTATACGACCGACCGATCCGCGCCGGTCTTTTATCAGCTGGACGCTTCCGGCATAACCGCGACTTTGGCAAACAGCGGCGTATCCGCGCCGACAAATGCCGCCGCAGCAACGCCGAGCGCTTCAGATTCGGAAGCGACGACGCCGTCAACCAGTTCGTCAAATAAGGTGCCGTTGACGCCATCAACCGATTCAACGAATAAGACCTCATCCACGCCGTCAAAGGGCTCGTTCAACAAGGAAACATCGACTTCGTCGTCGGACAAGCCGGATCCGTCAACATCCTCGAAAAATCCGTCGACTTCGACGAAAACGGCTACCTCGTTCAGCGATGTACAATCGGCGGACTGGTTTAAAAGCTATGTGGACAAAGCGACTTCAGCCGGGCTGATGGTTGGGACTGGCGATAACCGGTTTGACCCCAAAGGCAATTTAACGATTTCGCAGGCGGTCGTATTGGCATACCAGATTGACAGCAAGGCGACCGGCGGCACGCTCCCGCAGGCTTCCGGGGCATGGTATATGCCGTATTATCAATATTGTCTCGAAAAAGGCATCATTTCCGCAAGCGACGTGCCCGGTTCGTCCCTTCAGCAGACGGCCAGCCGTTATGATATGATCCGGATCTTGAACCTTGCTGTACCTTCGGAACGGATGGCGGCGACAAAAACCGTGACTTCGATCCCCGATGTGACGGAGAACAGCGCTTACGGCCCGTTAGTTTATAAGTGGTACCGGGCAGGCATCCTCAGCGGGGACGATACCGGTCGGTTCAATGCATCCAGCAGCATCACCCGCGCAGAGGTCGCGGTGATCCTTTGCCAGATCGATCAGCTGTAAAGCCGGGCTTTGCCCTAAAACTCCTGCAACGCGGCTAATGCCTTGCAGGAGTTTTTCCATCGGAAAAAGACGGCTGCATATTGCAGCCGCCGGATGTAGTAGGGAGCCTTGCGTTCAGCCTGCGGATTCCTGATTGAAGGTCACAAAGATGAAAACAGGCGCAGGAAGCGCGTTCAGGACTGCGCCGCAGTTTCCTGCCGCCAGCGTTTGCATTGTTCGATCCGCGCGCCGTTGTCGCCCTGCTGCTCGTCATAGGCGAATTGATGTAACGTTTCGCAGGGGAAATCCCCGCATTCCCCGCAATGTAAATGCCCGCGCTCCTCACAGCACGATTTTACCGGGCAGCTTTCGCCCCAAAAGGGCTTTTGCATCTGGATACAGCCGGAGCAGGGGACGCTCTCGCGGTATTCGCATTGGCTGCACAGCAGCCCGCATCTGGATTCTGTCATAATGGGTCGCTCCTTTATTTTGGTTTGCACCCAGTTTACCAGACGGTACCGGACAACGGTATGTCATGTTTCCCGATAGCGGCGCAGAAGATTTTCCGCCTGACGGCGCAGGTCGTCGCGCAGGCTTTGCGGCTCCAGCACTTCCGCTTGGTCGCCGAAGCTCAGCACCCATTCCCGCAGGTTGTCATAGCTTGCAAAATCGCGTTCCAACAGCAGCCTGCCTTCTGCGGACTGCGTATAACAATCCGGCCCATATTCTTCGATCAGGCGGTATTTGACCGCCTCGGAAAACCGGGCGCGTAAATGAAAGGCGCTGGCCGCAAAATAATCATTGCGGACGCGTTCGGGGTCGGGGAGCTCCGGCTCCGGGAAACGTTCGTCCGTGACCTCCAAGCCCCAAAGCCGGTTCAGTTTGAACAGCCGGAGGTCTTCCCGCAGCAGGCAGCGGCCCCATACATACCATGCCGACCACTGATAAAGCAGGTAATAGGGTTCAATGGTGCGGTCGCACTCGCCCTTGCTGTAAAAATATCGGAAGGCGATCCGCCGCCGCTCCTGAATGGCGGTCTTGATGGTTTCGAGCTTTTGCATCAGCGGGTCTTGCGCAAAGGGGTAAAGGCTGATCCGCATGGGGACGCTGAACGGAAAACGGCTGCTCCCGGCGGTCAGCTTTTCCGCAAGGCTGACGGAATAGGCGTTCGGGGAAATGCTGTCGATCCCGTCCAGACCGGCGAAAATGGCTTCTAGTTCTTCCTTCTTCAGCAGGGTGCGGTCGATCTGATACCCTTCGGCGATCGAGACCCCGCCGCCGTAACCCTGCATGGTAATCAGCGGGATCCCCGCGCGGCACAGGTCGTCCACGTCGCGGCTGATCGTCCGGCGCGAGACCTCAAACCGGTCGGCCAGCTCGGAAAAGGTCGCCTTTTCTTTGCGGAGCAAAATGGTGAGGATGCCAAGCAGGCGGTCGATCCTCATTCCGTTCCACCGTCTTGAATGCTGGCGGCGGGGATGTAACAGGGAGCCCTCATGGTTCGCGCACCCGCAGGATCGCCTGCGCCGCATAATGCAGGACGTGGAAGGACTCCGGCGCGATGCGCGCAAGCAACGCGCGGTGTTCTTCGTTGAACCGCGCCAACGCTTCCGGCGGCAGGGAAGCGCCTACACCCCGGCAGGCATGGATCCGTCCCGCCCAGCTTTCCCGCGTGAACGGGAGAAGAAGGTCGAACTGTATCGGTTGCTCAAGGGTAAAATATTGATGTACGATCGGCGGCAGGTCGACCGGCCTACGGTACTCGCCGCCGCCCGTCCAGCCGGGATTATATTCCAGCACAAGGCGCTCGCTGGCGCCTGCGACCGGATCCTCTTCGGGGAGCCACGAAAGGTATGTGACCGCCAGCCGTCCGCCCGATTTCAGCAGCCGCGCGAGACGCGGGACGACTGCCGCATGGTCAAAATAAAAGAAGCACTGGCAGGCGGTGATAGTATCGAAGGAGCCGTCCGGGAAATCGAGCTGTTCGGCCGGGCAGACGCGGTATTCGATGGGCAAGCCCTCCGAAAGCCGTCGGGCCTGTTCGATCTGTCCGGCGGAAATGTCCGTGCCCGTGAACTGCGCGCCGTATTGGCAGAGCGCGCGGGGCAATACGCCGGTTCCGGTACCGATATCCAAAACGCGGAGCCCCGCGCGAAACAGTCCGGCGTCCAGCAGGGGCTTCCAGAATTCCGGCGGGTAAATATCGCGGTATTTCGCATATTCTTCGGAGGTTTTCCCCCAATCGAATCCTGCGCCGCCATCCAGGCGTTTGTCATAAATCATATCAAAATCCCCTCTCAAAATCTTTTTATAAAACGATAGACAGGACGGTCAGCAGCGCGGCGGTCAGCAGGCCCGCAATGCCAATCGCAAGACTGCTCATAGCACCAGTGGTCTCGTCCAGCTCGATTGCGCGGGAGGTGCCGACCGCGTGCGAGGCCGTTCCGATGGCGATGCCCTGCGCGACTTCATCCCGGATGCCCAGCAGTTTCAAAAACGACGGGAGGGCGACCGCGCCGACGATCCCGGTGAATACGACCGCAACGGCGGTCAGGGCGGTCAGCCCGCCGAGCGATCCGGCAAGCGGCAGCGCGATCGCCGTTGTCACCGATTTTGGGAGCAGGGCGGCGAGTAGTTCCCAATCCAGGCCAAACGCGCGGCTGAGCGCGTAAACGCTGCCGATCGATACCACCGAGCCCGCCAGCGTGCCTGCAAGGATGGGTAAAAAATTGCGTTTCAGCGTTTCCCGCTGGCGATAGATCGGGACGGCGAGCGCGACCGTGGCGGGGGTGAGCATCAGCGTCAGGAACGAGCCGCCCGATTCGTAGGTCTCCAATGGGACGCCGGTCAGCACCAGCAGCGCGCCCAGCGCGATCGCAGAAAGCAGCAGGGGGTTGGCGAGCGGACTGCGCAGCCGGGCGGAGACCGCTCTTGCCAGCTCGAACAGTCCCAGCGACAGGGCGAGCCAGGCCAGTGGGGAGGTAAGGGTCTGATAAATCATTTTCGCGTCTCCTTCCGTTGCAGCCGCCGCACCAGCGCCACCGTCCAGCCAGCAGCGGCGGCGGTCAGGAAGGTGGTGACGACGCAAATGACGATCAATTTGACCAGTTCGCTTGCAAGCTGGTCGTAAACGCGCAGGATACCAAGCGTTGCCGGAAGAAAAAACACCGCCATGTTGTTCAGGAAAAAATCGGCGGCGTTCTCGATCGCAGCCGGGCGCAGGCAGCGCGCCAGCAGCAAACACAGCAGCAGCGCCATGCCCAGCACATTGCCGGGAAGCAGCCCGCCGGTCAGCGCCGAAAGCAGCTCGCCCACGACGCAGAGCGCGAACAGCAGCGCGATTTGACGCAGCAGGTTCATGGGGCGTCCGCCTCGCTTTCCGCATAGTCTTCGATCAGTGCGTTCAGCAGGGTCTGGTACATTTTTTCGGCGTTAGCCTTAAAATTGCGCTCCAAAAGGGAAGCCTGCGCGCGACTGACCACGTGCATTTCGACCGAAAACACGTCCTCCATTTTCAGCGTGACCACGAGGTCGTTTTCGTCCAGTTCGCGGACTTCGGTGCGCACCGCCGCATCCCGCCGTTGCCTGCGGACGACGCGGAGCGCCGATTTCTGCGCGGCCTCGCGGACGGTGAATGGCAGCTTTTTTTCGAACAGGTCGGAAGCCTCGCGCCCCCGCTGCGTGATGGCGTACACCGGGCCGCCTTCGCCTTCGGATTCCAGCAGGTGCCCTGTGCGCACGAGATCCGAAAACGCGTCGCTGAGTTCAAAATAGCCAAAGCCGTCGTCGCACCATGTGCAGATATCGACGACTGCGTCGAAGCTGATCGGCTCGGTCAGGAAGCCTAACGCATACAAAACCAGGAATTTGATATCGTCCTTGGTACGGATAAAACCATATCTTATCATCTTTGATCCTCCGTTGATCCCCGGCGCAGCCGGGAGGTGCTTATAGTATATCACAATTCGAGGGGCTTGAACAGCGGCAGAGTGGCGCAAATTTGCGCCGATCCGCCCGCGGGATTTGTACCGTCTCCAGCCCTGCGGCGCCACGGCAATTTCATAAAAATCCCAGAAAAAGGCAGCCATTGAAAGAGAGACGT
>CAJUGU010000039.1 GCA_910586105.1 uncultured Eubacteriales bacterium
TCACGGTGGTAGGTCATCAGCCCGCGTTCGGCTTCCTCCGGCGAACGCTCTTTCAAAATCGCGTCGCGGATCGTGCGCGCATAGCCGATCGCTTCCTGATCGGCGAGCTGCTCCGGGTCGTCGTCTATGTAATCGCCCCATTCGTCAAGCCGGTCAATGTTCACGGTCATTGGCATATACAGCTTCAGGCTTTGCAGGTGCTGGACGCTGAATGAATCTTCACCCGGTATCAGGCTCAGGGAGCGGCCATTGTCCCAATCAACCCCAATTTGACCAGCATCGTCAATGAACCGAATGGTTCCGCCCGTCCCGGCCTCGACCGGATATGGATCGCTCATATGTTCCAGTTTGATGCGCGTCCCCGGCGGGTACTGCTCCCGCAATGCATCTACCCTTGCTTTATTAAATATCATTATATAACACCTCGTATGCCGCCGATTTCAAGTCCATTGAGCCGCTCAATCATATGGTCATTCGGCCCGTCTGGACTCAAGAATCCGACCTGTGTCGAACCATACTTTGGATACCCCAAATTACCGAGGACACTCCGAATCACAAACACGTTTGCTCTCACCTCTCAATGTCATATCCTTGATTTTCTGAATCCGTGTTTTCATGCATCCACCATCGCTGCCGCCGCACAGAAATCCGGTCGATGGGTATGGGCAGCCCCTACAATCCGTTGCAGCCGTCCATACTGGCATATCTTTTTTCGTTTCCATATATCCTCCGATGTCATAAATTCATGCCGCTATATTGCATTTGCGCGTCGTTTTCCTGCTGGTTTGAACGATCGTCAAATCCCTCTGTTTCGTGGGCGGCTTCCCCGGTCTGCTCCACCCGCCCTATGCTTCCAGTGGTCAGAGCCTGTACGTTCTCTTTCAACGTCTGGCTGAGTTCCCGCATATGTACGAGCCATGCTTCGCGGTCGCTGTCCTCAAACCATGATTGGTAGATGGCGTGGGTCGGTTCCTGGACTTTGGACAGTTCTTTCAACAAAACCTGTATGGAATCTTCTGTCGCTGTGATTTCCGGGACGTGCCGTTCAACAAATCCTTCCTGATCTCCAAGGTATTCATCCACAACCAATTCTCCCTTGCGGCAGAAATCCGCAGTGCATTCTGCAAGCAGCTGTGCTGCCTGTGAAAAGCGGTAAGGGAACATTTCAGCGGTGAAGGCTTCCAGCAGCTTTGGCGAACAGCCGCGGTTGGCCGTTTTGATTTCATCCAGAATATCAGCTTTCAAAAGCTCTATGGCTTCCGGCACATTGAAACTTTTAAAATCCGTTTTCTGGAGCTGTTGCTCCATGATGGAATTTAACATGTCCAGTCCATAATCGCTTTGTCGCATGGTGATCCCCCATGTACCCATGGTTATTCCTCCTATCTAAATCCTGTGTTTATAAATTCATTCCCAGTCCGCCCTGCTGAGACTGCTCCGGCGGTGCATAGACGGGCTGGCGATCCTTGCGTTCGACCATGCCGTAGGCGGTCAGGTCGGCGTTCAGCGCCTTGACCAGCGCATGGCCGTAGCCTTCTAAATCGAGGTATGGAAGCATGATTTCAACCGAGTCCGGCGACATAATCACGCTCATTTCATCCCGTGCCACGTCCGCCAACGTTTCATATTCCGGTGTTACGATATATTCTTCCATCCGACCGATCAGGTCGACCGCACTGTCAAACTCGCTGCACCTTGTTGCGGTCAGGATCGCTTTGTACTCCGTCAGCTGTTTTTGCGGCATTTGTTCTAACGTTTCAGCCATTTGGAGGACTTTGTGGAAATCCTCTGCATCATTGATAAGGTCTATGAGCATCGGGGCTTTGCAGTCGATGCACGCGAAGCCTGCTTCCTTCCAGCTGGTAACGTCCAGTTGCTCCAGTACCGCGCTTAGCTGCGCTTCTGTCGCGGGAAGTTTGAGCGTCATCGCCTGAGTTCCGTCGGACGCGGGATCGTTGAAGAAACCCTTCGAGATTTTCAGCAGCACTGTGTAGTCCAGCGACGGCGGCGTAAGGTCAAGCGTCCGATGGGCTTCGACCAAATCGCAGTGCTGCTCGACATAGCTGTTCGCCGTGAAGATGCCGCCCTCCATCAGCCGATGCTCGCGGCCAATCATCTTAAAATCCAATCTTTTATAAACATCTTCCGTAAGGGCTTCCTCATCTCCCCACAGCCCGTTCTCAACGAGGAATTCGCCGAGTTCTTTGTCCGTCGTGATGCCGCCAACGACATGACAGCATTCCGTGCTGTACGCGAAGTCGATCAGCCTTGCAATCGGAATTGGGTCGCTCGATTCAAAGGCATCCGCTTTCAGCATCCCATCGAATGCTTCCTTCTGCCAATCCTCGAAGCCCGCCATTTTCTTGGCAAGCGCGTTGACCTCGTACAAGTTCCCCGCAGCGGTCGGCAGCAGATTTAAGATCCCACTGCTGTGGCAATAGGAGATTTTCGCCTTCACGTTCTCAGCGCCATTCGCCCGCAGCTGCTCCAACGCATCGGCCAGCTGGTACGGTGTTGCCGGAAACGTGAGGTCTGCCGACGTAAGCGACCCGTCACGCTTCGAGATGCTGACATTAAAAATCTGGTTCAAATTGTTTTCCTCCCGTCCTTCTTATTTTTTGTGATCGCTGCAACACAACATAGCATCATTCGGTATCAATATCCAGCGCAGAAACCAACAAAACAACGCTGGTTTTATTGGGCACAACCACTTTTTATGGAAATATCGGCGCAGGCAAACCTATTATTCAACAAATATGATCTGCTAAATGGGCAGGCCGTCCGTAGTCGCAGGCATATTGTGACACCTCCTTCCTTTTGAAAACAAAAAGAGGGCCGTAATCTTACTGATTTCTCAGCAGTTTACGGCCCTCTTTTATGGCAAAAATTGTTTTAGGTTTTATGAGAAGTGTATGTTTTTCGCTGTGCCTTGCCTGGATTCGTTCATATTTGAGGTAGTGGCTTAGCGCTGCAATGGGGTTGTGCCCCTTTGCATCTCAGCGCGTAAGTCAAAAAGGGTACAAGCGAGAAGCGGCGGGCCTTTTAACCCGCCGCTTCTATAGTGTTTGGATAATATGTCATTCGTTGACAAAAAGCTGCAGCCTCGTAGCTATTGCGCCGCAACAGTTTCTAAAAATTTCACAGTATTCAAAGATGCCACCGCAATTTAGTTACTGTTTGATCTCAATTGAAAGGTTTGCTAACAACGCTTCTGAATACAAATATAGGAAAGAAGTTTATGCCAAAAGAAGGCAGAAACATAAGGATTATTTCGTTGCAAAGAACGCATGAAGGATTGGGCAAAGTGCCGGATATCGTCCCTGGCGCGAGGCAGAGTGCCGGAATGGACCGATAACTTTAAAACGTGGTTAAGGTATTCATCCGGGTTGCTCTCAGACGCGTAAGGCGGCAGGAAAAAGAGTTCCAATTGCTCCCTGTGTTGCTCCAGCCATGCCGAGACCTTTTTCCCATAATGGACTTTCAAATTATCGATGATCAAAAAAACTTTTTTCTCCGATATACGAATCAAACTGCGCACGAAAGCGATTAACCACTGCTGGTTCATAGATCCCTCATACAGCATAAAGCACACCCTTCCCTGAGCGGTTAGAGCGGAAATCATATAGAGCCGTTCCTTCTTGGTTTCTACCGGCAACACAGGAGGATGCCCCTTGGGTGAGAAGCCACGTTCGCAGTTTTCACAATTGCTGATGCCAGTCTCATCGTCCCAGTAAATGACGGCGTTTTCTTCCTGCGCGCGTTGGGCTATGGCGGGATATTCTTTAATGTAGTATCCGACTAGATATTGACGGACACTCTCATCCCTCCTATCGGCAACGGCGGTCAGTCCTATTCCATCAAAACTGCTCACTACGCTCTCAATTTCCCCCAGCTCAATCCACAGGCCACGAATTTTTACCTGAAAATCATTACGACCCACATAGACGATGTTATCATCTTCCCGCCAGTAGGCAAGATCGCCGGTTTTGTAGAGTCTATCCTCACCGAAGAGATTTGGTATGAACTTTTCTGATGTCAACTCTGGATGGTTGAGATAACCAACACCTACACCATATCCAGCGATGCACAGTTCACCAGTCACCCCGTGGGAACAGGGGGAAAGGTATTTATCAGAATGTAAGCGTTATTGTTTGCTATTGGTTTTCCAGTAGAATCAAAATCATCTCCTCGTTGCGTAGCAGCTACAGCAATAACGTGTAATTCCACTGAACCATATTGGTTTTCAAAAATCACATCAAATTGCCTTCTAAGCTCAAGAGCATTCTTGTTCAAGGCTACTCATCAACCACACCAAATACAAATGCTCCGCCTTTGAGTTGTGCATCCACCCTAATGATAATACTATCTGCCCCATCTGCATCAATATCAAATGGGAACTTATCTGTAGTAGAAGCATCAATTCTCCCGATATTATGACGTTCTTCTCCATCTACAAGTATTGAAATTGTTGCGCTGCTTTGGCTTGAAAGCATAGATTGGTGAAGTACAATGGTAAATGGTATATTTCCGATAAGTGGTTTCCCATTATCGTTTGTAAGCATAATTTGCGATGTAAGTGCAGTACCCACGGTCGCTCCCCAGGAAGATAGCATTTCATTCATTTCTATTTTTAATCCCCCAGAATACCTCTTCCCATTAATATCAAAATCATCGGTATTCGACCATTTGTTGATTGAAACCCAATATAGTGCATCATCAGGGGTGTGCTGCTCTCTGCAAACAAGCGAATTTGTTGGTTTTTTTTCAACATTAACAGTTAACGTCGTTGATATGTCGTCTTTAATTACCTTGACACGAAGATTCCCCGGTTCCTCTGCAACTGATGGCTCTATTTTATAATCTGTAAGCTCCGTTTGGGTTCCATCTTCATATATTCCAATTACTTTAAAATCATCAGTACGTATACTGTCACCTTCTGTCAATGTTGTTCCAGCATATCTTGCTTGAATTTTAGATAATTGCGGTTTGTGCGCAGAATATAAGACTTCACACGTCAAATCCTGATATGTAATAACAATTCTGTTTTTCCCCTCTGAAATAGTACTTGGGCTAAATTCAAAGTCTGAAATTGGCACGGTATTTCCGGAGATTGTAATCCCTTCAACGCTCAATTTGTTCTTCGTCAATTTATCTCCTGGAAACAGCAGTTCCTCATTAAAAGTTGCTTTAATTGAAGCGATAGAAGAACCCGGCTCATCGGTTTCAACAACATTCAATTTATTATCGCTGGTAATAACGATATCTTTTGATTCAGTATCGCTCCATTTAATTCCCAAGAAACTTGCTTTGGCGGATATAGATGTACTTGTCTCCAAAGGGATAGGCTCTTTATATTCTGATCCGTTTTCTTTTGGATCATCATATGGCTCAAGCGTATACCATACTTGTAGCGGCCAATCAAATTTTACGTATATCATATTATTGTAACCTGAATTTCCCTGAGTTGTATAAATCTCCGGTGTCGGTATCTCAAGTGCTAACATCGTGAAAAGCCCTGTTAAAAAGGCCCCCAAAATTAAAAGACCTCCAAACCGCTTTTTTCGTGGATTAGATTGGGTATTGTCTTCTTGTTTTAAATCAAGGCATGCAGTTATTACACCTATTACTAGCATCAAGATTGAAACAACAAGCATTAATAAAAACATATTATAGATCGCCCTTTCTAAGTAAATAATAATTCCGGATACCAAAGTACAGGTTAATATCCAAAATGGGCATTGTAATTTTATGCGGAATATGGTATTTTAATGGGGAAAATCAATAATTTTCAGCGGAGTCCAAGGTGTTCCATCAATGGCGATTAACCTGTACTTTTCTCATCAGTTTGAAGAATTGCCTGCCGCCCACACAAGAAATGTTCTGTGTGTGACTCCAAGTTGGAGCGCAGTTTTTCTTGCCGATAGCCGAACATCTTTGCATTTTTTGAATACCGCCTCAAATGCTTCCGGTCGTTCCATTGGCCCGCGGCCAAATTTCACACCTCGCGCCTTTGCCGCAGCGATACCCTCCGCCTGCCGCTGGCGGAGGAGTTCTCGTTCGGTTTGTGCGACATTAGGAAAGAAGCTGGAGGACTATATCAGCAATCAGCGTTCTTGTGAGGTCACGCCCTTGGCGTGTGTCCGTAGGGGCATATCCAGCACCATAATCGCCGTCTGCTTTTCCTTCGTGATAAACCGCCACTGTTCCATGATTTCCTCATTATTTTACCCCAGCCGGTCGGATGACAAGGGTATCGTTCGGCTTTATTTTTGCATGAGCCATTTGCATCCCGGCCTCAAAATCCTTTCCAGATTGTTTGTCTATGAACACAGACTATGGGGTATGCCAAACTCTCGCATAGCGATTTTCTGCCTGTCCTCGTTTTGATCTCTGGGCGATACACGGATATAGCCATAAGTTTTACTGTCCATATTATTTTCTCCCATCATTGATAGAATGATTTTAGAGGAAACCTTGATCGCGTTCAAATGAAATTCAATCTGTGTCAAATATCAGATGATTTACCATCAAAGATAGACTTATGTCTCTGTCTCAACTCCATTCTGGATGGTGAGCAGCAGTCACTCATCATGATAGACTGCAACTTTCTACACCAGTATAATCCAGAGCTACTCGTCAAATAGTGGATCCTTTTTGCGCCGATTTTCATCGACCATAGCTCCACTTTTTCTCTGATTTTTATTCAATTCGGATAGTCATCGACCGGAATACGTTCAGCTTTTACTACCGACCATACATCCGCAGCATCTATCCGCAGCATTTTTGCTGTTTGTTCTGCATTTTTAAGTGTATATAATACATTTCGAATCATCGCAGTACGTTCCTCGGCCCGACCTTCTTTCCGGCCTATTTCGATGCCCTCGTCTCTCATCTCCTGATTCAGTTCCTGTATCGTCATATATTCTCTCCTCCATTCCTCATTTGATTTAATGTGCCGTATTTCCTCGTCAAGCTGCTGAACAAACGGATCTTCCGACTTTTCTCCCGCAACAAAATTCAAGAACGCCTTTAATTCTGGGCTGACATCATCCTGCGTCCCCTGTGTATTCAGAAAAATCTTAGTCGTTCCATCCCCCAACAGGATAGCAGGTTCTTCTTTGCAGATATTTTCAAAGGTATAAAGATGCCGTCCCGCTCCGAACACATCGAAGGTGCAAATAAAAATCACAAAACTTCGATTCAGCGACTTATAGTGTACGCCCTTCCGAAGCAGGTGGAGATCAATCAACGCCTGATAATACCGGCTCCGTTTGGACAGCTCCCGTGTATTCCTAGTCTGGATCTCTACGTTGTAGACAGTTTCTTCCTCATCGCACACGTAGATATCCAAACGGATGCCGCGTGAATCTTTTTTGATATCGATTGTCTTTTGTTCTTCCACATACTCGATCCGTGAAATTTTCACGTTAAGAATAAGTTCCAGCATCCGCTTACAAAGCTCCGGCTTCAGCATGACTTTGCAAAACACATAATCATCTGACAGCCCCGCTTTTTCCCATCTTTTCTCAAATGTTTCCATCAGTATTCCTTCCGCCATGTCTTTTTCTTTATTATACCGCAAAGCTGAACGTAAATCAATCAAAAAAGCGGTTTTGCACAAAATAACCGGCGATTCTGATTGCAAGACACATTTTTCTAAAATTCAGCATGCTAAAATTTCAATTCGCAATCTGCATAGAAATTCAACAGGAAATTTATATGATTTGCGAATTGATTTTCACAGAACCTATCTTGGTCGTTTCATATGGTGGTCAATGTTTCAATTATTGACTCTGCTCTTCCCTACGAACATCACGAATCCAAAACTTCAATTCGCAATTTGCACAATATTTTTGTTTTTATATTATGCAGATTGCGAATTGATTTTTTCAGAACACGATTTCAGTTCACATTCTTTCAAGAATGGCCATAAATTTGTCTGAATAATAGAATTTAGGGTCTGCCTGTGCTGTGGCAAAGAACCTGATCACTGCCGTCTTGTGCATCCAGCAGTAAGGGGTTTGCCCTACTGCCGGTAGGCATTCGCTTCTGATCCACCTCCCGATTAAACGTTCCGAATAACCTGTCAGATCATGAATCTGCGGAACTGTCAGCACTTCCGGCTCCTGTTCCCAGCACTTTTGCAAGTGCTTTTCCAACCTTTCTGCTGAAATCGACATTCTGCGCTGCGGGCCGCTGGTAAATTGCCCGCGCGGAGTGATGACGGAATCAGAATCACTCTCCCTTGCCTGAAGGTATTTGATAACGTCATCGATATATATGGTAAACCGCCGCGTCTTTTTGCCGGAATCTTTACAGGGGACTATCCCGTTCTCCAGTAACCACTTTGCCTTGCGTTTGCTAATGTGGCAGATCTGCCGGAATTGATCGGCGCTGATTTTCGGCGGATATTGTCTTTTTAAATCATTATATTGACTCATACCAAGAGACTCCTTCCATTATTGAAATCAAATATTTTTAACAGTTTTTGATTGGTTATCAATGGCGGAGTAATGAGTCGAGTGTAATTCCTTGGCGGTTATGTTCTTAAAGTTACTCAATGTTACTCAAACGGATAGCTTTCTACACTTTTTCTACACTTTGTCAGAGGATTGAAAAATCGCTTGCAATTTTTCCGATTCCTAAGTGACGAAAATCGCGAAAATCGGCAGTTTTCAGGATACAATTATTCCCAGGCGGTCCCAGGGTGACTTAACGTTACTTATCGAAACCCCACTTTATAAAACTCGAAATCGTTTGACGGGTGAAACCGTCCGTGGGTTCGAATCCCACCCGCTCCGCCAGTTTAAATCCCGTTGTAAGTTCGCTTATGACGGGATTTTTCCACGTTTTCCTGTTTTTCAGCTCAAATAAGTTGAGCTGGATTTTTCAGAACTTACTACTATATTAGCAAGTTTTTGTGTGTGTTTCTACACTTCGGGCGGCTTCTTCGATTTTCCGTTTTTAAGGTTTTCCGAACTTTCCAGAACCCTTGAAACCGGCTGCAAGTTTTTCTTTTACAAGTTTCTACACTTTTGGGTCGGTTTCGGTTTTCTACACTTTGCTGTACCGTTTTTGGGACTCTTACTCGCGGATGTGGTTCTACCCGATGAAGTTTTCTCCTTACAAGTTTCTACACTTTCCTTTGCAGCGCAAGCTGCGCTCCCCTTCCCCTTGCCAGTCTGCGATGCGCTGTCCGGCTTACAAGGCTTGGCACTCGGCTTGGATTCTCGACGGGTCTTGTGAGCCGTCGCTTCCTCCATCTGACTGGCAGTGCTCAGCTCTCGCTCCGCATCGCTGTCCATCGCTGCGCCGGTCTGCTCACAGGACTTTCTGTCCGGCTTTGCAAAGAAGGCTCCGGCGACATTACCAGTGTTCATCTGCGCCGACATATCGAGGTGTGCGTAAATGTCCGCTGTAGTGCTAAAATTCGAGTGTCCAAGCCAAATTTGAATCTGTTTCATAGGCACTCCGTTCGATAACAGTAATGAGGCACAAGTGTGTCGCAGGTCATGGAATCTAATCTTTTTAAGATTAAATTTGCTTATCATATAGGAAAAGTGCTCAGTTACGAAGTTCGGTCGAAGCAGGTTCCCCATCTGATCCACGCAGATGTAATCAAGGTACTTTTTGCAGTATTCCTTCTTGAACAGTTTACGGAAGGTTTCCTGCTTTTCCTTCTCCGCAAGGAGAAGCTGCTCGATCACCGGCAGGAGCGGCAGCGTGCGGACGCTGGCTTTTGTCTTGAGCACGTCCTCGCCGTAAGGCACGAACTTGCCGTCGACCTCAACCTCGATCACCTTGTGATTGATGGAGATGCTCTTTTCCGCGAAGTTGATCGCTTCCCACTTCAGTCCAAGCACCTCGCTGCGGCGCAGACCGTAGTAAGCTGCAATCTTGACCGGCAGACACAAGGGATCGTTCTCGAACACATCGAACAAGTCCTGCATCTCCGCATCGCTGTAGAAGTTTGCCTTGTAGCTGTTCTTCTTGGGCTTGTCCACCCTGTCAGCAGGGTTGCGGGCGATCATGTCCTTCTTCACCGCATTCTGGAGCGCACGCCGCAGGACGGCATGGTAATGAATTACCGTATTCGTCGTGTAGCCTTCGTCCAGAATCGTCTGATAGAAGGTTTGAATCTGTGTCGGGGTAAGATCACCCAGCGTCACGCCCAGATTGCGAAAGTAGCGGTCGAGACGCGCGTTGACCATGTTCTTGTAGCTCTGGTGGGTTGCCGTCGAGATCGTCGGCTTCACCATCACCAGCCAGTTCTGAAGGTAATCCGCCAGCAGCACGTCGGCGCACTCCGGGTTTTTCTGCGCGTTGCTCTGCTTTTCGTACTTGTCGATCAGCTGCTTCAGCTCGGCTTCCGCAGCCCTCTTGTTGCCGCGGACGGGCAAGCCCAGCGGAATCCACTTGGGTTTGCGCTTCCCATCCACATAAAGGTTCAGCATGGCGTAGTATTTGTCGTTTTTGATTTGCAGGCTTCCTGTCAACATTTTATGTTCCTCCTTCGTGGTTAACAGCTCATTTGCCCGCCATTGACAACACAATACTATCACGAACTTTCTCGAATAGCTATAGTCGCGGTGGAGAAACCAACTCGACTTTTTCTACACTTTTGACAAGTTTTCGGGCAAATTGTTTTTTGAGATCAGCTGATGCTGATCCGGCACTGCGCTTCACCGATCAAATACTCGATCACGCTGGTCTTCGGGATTTTGTAGGCGCGTCCAATGCGGACGCTATGTACTTCGCCGCTCGCCAGCAGCTGGTACGCGAGCCGTTTGCTGATACCGCCCAGCATCTCCCGAAGCTGCGCGACTTCAACGACATCCGGGTAATTTTCAAACATCGGAATTGCTTTCTCTTTCATGACAGACACTCCTTTGAAAGCATAGATTTTCAGGTTGAATGGTATGCTATCCTTGATAGCACAAAAACAGGGACCACCATTTCACATACTCTGGTCCACCCATTTCCGCAGAAAGGTGATCCCCGTTGCTTCTGATATCAAGATTTACGATCGTATTCGACACTACTTCCCCGATCGCGAGGGCGATGCTTCTGGACAGCGGCTGGCTCCACCGCTTCACGGGACTCTCACCCCCGGCAGGATCTCTGTCGGCCGCCCTCCTGCCTTCCGGCGGGACTGGACGGGAGTATCATTATCCCTGACGCTGTTATTGCGATACACCAGCCGCCACGGCTGGCTTTATGGACGGATGGACCCGCTTCCACCTTAATATTGGCCGTCATTCGATAAAAGCTGACGGGGCGGCTGAATCGAACAGAACAGAAAAAAGTGACTTCGTTTCCAGCCCCCGCTTTTACAGATGGTCTTCGCGCATCCTCCAACGTCGCTGCCCTTCACAGGGCACGTCAGGAAAGTATCCAGAACATCGGCTGTTAAATTTTCAAAGAGCAGTGGGAGGGAGAAATTACCCTCCCACTACTAAGCCGAAAAAAGCAGGGGGGTGTACGAAACTTTTTTCTTATTTCTTCAAAAAAATTTTCCGTAACTGCTCAATAGCTTTTGACTTTCTGCTTTGCAGTGTCATGACAGGGATATGTTCCTGCTCAGAAAGCTGACGCAAACTCACCTCATCAAAAAACACCGCTTGAAGTAATTTGCGGTCGCCTTCGGAAAGCATATCCAGACAGAGGTGCAGCTTTTCGTACAGGATATGCGCGATTGCTGCATCCTCAGTGCTTACCGCATTTCTGTCCGAAAGCATTTCCTCTCCGAGCACTTCGGATGTGTCCAGATTGCTGTACAGCGTTTTACCATGCGCCATATCACGTTCTTCCAGATAGCGGTCCCGGCGATCCATACGATGATATTCGTAATAAACCTCATAGCTGACCTCTACCGGTTTGCCCCTAACCATAAGTATGTACTTTTTATGTTCTGTCATTTTGACAGACCTCCATTTCTTCTGAAAATCTTGGAATGACCTTGATTTCAGAAACTGGAGGAGACCGGCACCGTGGCGGATACCTTAGCACGGATAAGGAACGATTGGCTTCACATGATGAAAATTTTTTGAACGCCGCTGTCTGATCGAGTGACACCCCTCTTACGATATGGAGATAAAGGGTTTTCAATTTCCAAATGGACACAGCACAGGCAAAGATACATTTTCTGACGAAATTCAGAAAAATGATACTTTGTATTTCAAAATTGACAGCAAATCAAATTTTCTGCATAAAACGCTGCCCGGTTTCGACAGTTTCCCACAATATTCCACGATTTTAGCCAGGGAAAATTGTGGGAAACTGTCGAATAAAAAAAGAGACGCGAGCAACGACTTCATTGCTCGCGTTTTTTTGAAAATATGTGAAGGAGGTTTGCGCTTGTACCGATTAATTGAACCCTGAATCCGTACAAAAGGCGGGGCTTTCAAAAAACGTCACCTGCTGAAAAATAAAAAAGCGGCAAAGGATTCAATGCCCCTTTGCCGCCTGAATCATGGATTAAACTGAATCAAAACAAATCGAAATAGCCTTTTCATAGAGTTATAGCGCATTTGTGCAGCTTCTGTACGGGCACCAGGAGCCAGTACAGTCAGGGCAATCTCTGCTCTTACCCCTCAGAATTCCCTTGCCGGCCGCGCAGCGGAGGATCCGGTATATAACCGCCAACCAACTCGCGAATGAGTCCGAGCTGTACCAAGGCTTTCGCAACGCCATCTTCTGCGCAGGTCCCACAAATTTCATCCGCGAATGATTTTACGCATTCCTCCGAATCTGCCATAGCGATTCCAATACCGGCAGCAGACAATATTTCGGCATCGTTCATGCTATCGCCAAAAGCAACGCACTGGGAAGTTTCCATACCATAATAAGCACATATTTTCCGCAGCGCCAGACCCTTATTCACGCACTTATCCGAAATCTCTCCTACCATGTAGCCCGGGCCGGAAATCGAATTCCCAAAACAAATCACCTTCGCGACATCACCTATGCGTTCGGAAATCCGGTCAACCTGATCTCGGCCCGGTGCAATAAAGCTGATTTTATAGACAGGCTCTCCCTGATAACTGTCAATAGCGTCAGCGTCTGAGCAGCTCAGCATCCGCTTTAACTCTGAACTGCCGCCAGACCATGCGGCCTGTCCGTTATCGTCCAATTCGATTTTTTGCCGATAAGTTTTGCCTGCGCATTCCAGAGAATACGGCTGACATTCCTGCTTTAAGATTTCGCATACCGTATGTACCAGCGTTTCCGGCATTGGGCGACCATACAATACAGTGCTTCCAACGATCACACGTCCTCCCGCACTGTAAATACCGCCGTCGAAACCAATTCCCGCAACACCATCCGGTACGCTTGCTTCTGAACGGCCTGTGCTGAGGAACGCCTTATGTCCATTCAGCCGTGCAGCGCGAATGGCCTGCACGACAGTATCGCTGGGCTGGCTCCGCGGCATGGCAAGCGTCCCGTCAATATCAAAGAAAAGTAGCATTTTGTTCATCGAAGTGTCCGCGCTACAGCAGCTTTCCACCCTGCGTATCGCTTTTCCCGATCCTCCTCTAACATTTTGACGCCATATTTCCGATGCTGAATATGTTCGTAAATCGCCCCGCCGTCATACAGCCCGATGGCGATCCCGGCCGCATAAGCCACACCCATGCCGGACAACTCCTGCAGCGCTGGTACCTGAACGGTTATACCTGCAATATCACTCTGAAACTGCATCAGATAAGTGCTTGCCGTAGGGCCGCCATCTACGCGCAGCTCGGAAATCTCCATACCGGATTCCTCGCGCATCAGTGCTGTCAGGTCGGTGATCTGATAGGCGATGCAGTCCAGACACGCCCTCACGATCTCATCCCGTCCGGTTGTACGGGTAATGCCTGTCAGAAGACCGGTTGCGTGGCTGTCCCAATAAGGCGCTCCCAGTCCGGTAAACGCCGGGACGAAATACGTTTTATCATTCGGATTTGCGGCATAGGCGAACTCCGTAGCGGCAGAAACATGATCGATCAGCCTGACATCCTTTTCGAGCCACGTCATGACGGCTCCGGTATAATTCAGGTTGCCCTCAAACACATAAGAAATCTTCCCCTGAATGCCCCATGCCAGACTGGTCACAAGGCCCCTGCCCGAAAATTTCGGGCAGCTGCCAATATTCATCATGACGGAAGAACCGGTGCCATAGGTTGCTTTAATCTGTCCCGGCTTCCGGCAGTTTTGCCCGAACAGCGCCCCATGGCTGTCCCCTAAAACGCCGTGAATGGGGATCGGCCTGTCCAGCCAGCCGCCAAGCGTCGTAATGCCAAAGTCTGAATCGGACATACATACCTCCGGCAAGGCTTCCGGCGGTACGTCGAAGCTCCTGCAAAGGTCTATATCCCAACGCAAATCGGTGATATGGAACAGCTGCGTTCTGGATGCATTGGAATAGTCGGTTTTGAAACTGCGTCCTTCGGTCAGCCCATAAACGAGCCACGTATCGACCGTACCGCAGCGGAGCCGTCCCTGTGCGGCCAGTTCCTTCGTTTCCGGGATATTTTCCATCATCCATGCAAATTTTGCGGCCGGGAAATAAGGCGAAAGGTGCAGTCCGGTTTTCTCTTTGATGATATCCGCCAGCGCGGAAATCTCCGGACGTTCGCAGATTTCCGCAGCGCGGGCGCATTGCCAGACGACCGCATGGCAAACCGGCATCCCGGTTTCGCTGTCCCACATCAGTGAGGTTTCCCTCTGGTTGGAAATGCCGATCGCCCGGATATCCTTTTTGTCGATCCCCGCCTTTTCGACGACCTCCCGGCTGACGATCAGCGTATTTTGAAGGATCTCCATCGGGTCATGCTCCACCCAGCCTTTGCCATTGACGATCTGCCGGTGCGCCCGGTCGATACGGGCGATCAGCACCCCCAATTCATCAAAAAGCAATCCTTTTGTGCCTTGGGTGGACTGATCGATCGCTAAAATATAGCTTCCCATTACAGCAGCCCTTTCACCGTTTTGATAATACCTTCTGCGTTCAGTCCATAATGGTCGAATACCTCCTGCGAGGTCCCGGTAACGACCGGTGCGTCTGGCAGAGACAAGCATTTTACCGTTTTGGGGCAGCTTTCGGACACCGCCTGCGCCACCATAGAGCCTAAGCCGCCGGTGGGCGCGTGTTCCTCAACCGCGACAACCGCTTTGACCGCTTCGGCATATTTCAGAAGCGTCCCACTGTCAAACGGTTTTACGCAATACATATCGAGCACAGCAGCCGAAATCCCGTCTTTTTTAAGCCGTTCCGCTGCTTCCTGCGCAGGCTTTACCATTTCTCCGCAGGCAACCAACAGCACGTCGGTTCCCTCCGCCAGCACGGTTGCCTTGTCCATTTCAAAGGGGCAGTCGTCCTCTGTGTAGATATCCTCCACGGGATTCCGCCCGACGCGGATATACGCGCCCTGTTCATCCCGCAAAAGTGCCTCTACCAGTTTCTTTGTCTGGTGCCGGTCGCTCGGAAGATAAACCCGCATATTGGGGATCGCACTCATCGCGGCAATATCCTGTGCGGAATGGTGGCTCATCCCCAGTGCGCCGTAGCTGATACCGCCGGAAATGCCAATCAGCTTCACATTCGTGCGGGAATAGGCGACATCCACCTTGCACTGCTCATAGCTTCTGGTGGAAAGGAAGCTTGCGGGCGACGCGCACCATGCCTTTTTGCCGCAGGCGGCCAGCCCAGCGGCAATGCTGACCAGATCCTGTTCCGCAATGCCGACCTCTACAGACTGTTCCGGGAAGGCATTGAAAAACGGGGCGAGCGACGCGGAACCGCGCGAATCGCTGCACAGGACGGTAATGGTTTTGTCGTCTTTTGCATGCTCCATCAGCGTTTCGCAGATGGCCTGACGGTTTGGAATCTTATTCATGAAGCGCGTTCTCCTTTCGCTCGGCAAAGTCCGCAATGATCTGTTCATACTCCTCCTGGTTGGGCAGATGGTGATGCCAGCCAGCCTTGTTTTCCATGATTCCGGAGCCATAGCCCTTGATCGTGTTGGCAATCAGCACCGTGGGCTGTCCCTTGGTATTCTTTGCTTCCTCAAATGCGGCCGCCAAAGCGTCATAATCATGTCCGTCTGCGGAAACAACGTGCCAGCCAAACGCGGCAAAGCGTGCGGCAAGATCGTCATGGTGCATAACGTCCTCTGTGGAGCCGGAAATTTGAAGGCGGTTGCGATCTACAATGGCGCACAGGTTATCAAGCCGGTAATGTCCGGCGCTCATTGCGCCTTCCCAGACCGAGCCCTCTGCCAGCTCACCATCCCCCATGATGGTATAAACCCGGTAGCTGCGTCCGTCCATCTTCCCGGACAGCGCCATCCCCACCGCTACCGGCAGGCCATGCCCCAGCGAACCGGAATTCATTTCAATCCCCGGCAGCTTGTTGTTCGGATGCCCGATGTAGGGGGAGCCGAATTTGGAAAACTGCGAAATTACTTCATCAATCGGGAAAAAGCCCTTTTCCGCCAGCACCGCGTACAGCGTTTCCACGCTGTGGCCCTTGCTGAGAATAAAACGATCACGATCAGGGTCATTCTGATTCTCCGGGGAAATGTTCATTACCTTGAAATACAGCGTTACCAGAATATCCATCATGGACATATCGCCGCCGATATGCCCGCCCTTACCGGACATAATCATATCGACAACATTCCGGCGCAGGTCATAGGATAAAACCTTCAGATTGTTCAAGTCACTCACCTCTTAAATATGCTTTCACGTTTTCTTCAATCGGATCGTACAGGTCGGGCGTAATGCCAAGATATTTGCACGCTTCATACAGCACTGGAACAACATCCTTATGGATGCCGACGCAATGATGGATATACGGCCCTTCTACGATCTTCGCTTCCAGACGCTTGATATTTTCGACCTCGACCCACAGGTATGTCCCCATGCCCTTCGGCCCGTCCACGCCTTTGGCGTTGCCAAGCAGCAGCGAATATTCGCCATTATCTCCGTCAAACCGTGCCAGCGTCAGTTCTCCATGCTTCGCTTCCGCTGTAATCGCTCCCGGATAGTCAAACGCCAACGGATACGTGATACAGGGCTTACAGCCCGCAACGCTGAGCGGCCACGGCCCGCAGTGCTGGAGCAATTCGCCGTTTTCAATATCCGGGTGCCGGATCGTCCAATCCGCGAAAAAGCCCCGCGTGCCGTCATTTGCGGCAGCTTCCACCAGCAAAGCGGTGATCGCCCCATGGATATCGGTTTCGCAAACCACCGGAATACCTTTGTCATTGAGCAGAGCGTTTGCGGCACAGGGCATGATGCCAAGCTCGTCCTGCAAGGCGTTCCAGCACTGGATCGCGCCCGCATTGCAGTGATATTTTTTCATCAGCCGTTCCATCGCCACGGCAAGCCCCGCGATATTGGCCAGCTGCTCATCCGTGACCTTGATTTCCATATTCGCACGACAATAGGCGATCGTTTCCCGCACCTCCGCGCCGTCTGCAATGGCCTTTTTGACCTCCGCCGTCAGTTCAGGCAGCGGGACCGGCGCAAGTTGGACGTTGAACCGCTCCAGCAGCTCACCCTCATTGCACATGGTAGACCAGAAATCAAAGGGACGAGGACCGATCTGCAAAATCCGGATGTTCCGGAACGTCTTGACCACCCGGCACACCGCGAGGAAATCTTTTACGCCCCGCTCGAATACCGGATCGTTGAGACGGCAGTTGGTCAGGTAAGTAAACGGGACCCCGAACCGGCGCAGCACCTTACCGGTAGCGAACAGCCCGCACTGCGTATCCCGCAGCCGCGAGCCGTCCGGTTCCGGACGTTCGTCCAGCGGCCCCCACAGAAGCACCGGCACGCCGAGATCCTTTGCCAGCCGTGCGCAAAGATACTCCGTGCCAAAGTTGCAGTGCGGAAGCATCAGACCATCCACGCCAGCCGCCCGGAACTTCTCCAGGATTTTTAGCCGGTCGTCCTCGCTGTAAAGCAGACCTTCCGCATTGATATCCTCAATGTCCACAAAGTCTACATCCAAATCCCGCAGCCGGTCAGCGGTCAGCCCCCGGTACTTCACCGCGTCCGGCGCGGAGAAAATACTTCGCCGGGTAGGTGCAAAACCCAGCCTGATATTGTCCATATAGAAATCCCTCCATATCTGTTTTGAGATTGAGAACAGTATAACATGTCTGTATCGAAATTCCCGCTCGATCAAAAATCCCCCTTCGTTTTCTACGAAACCGAAAAAAAAGCTGCCGCCGTTTGTTTCACTTTTCATAAATCGCCGTTCCTATCCAATAAATTTTATCTAAATAATTTATTAAATTCATTTGACATCCGACAGGATATCCTGTATCATTATGGCATCGAATGTCAGGAGGGATCTTTCATGGCAGTAACCGCAAAAGCAATCGCGCAGAAATTGGGGATATCGCCTGCCGCGGTATCCCTTGCCCTGCGCGGACGGCCGGGCGTCAGCGAACAAACCCGCAGCCGCATATTAGCAGCCGCGCAGGAAATGGGATATCCGTTTGAATCCCATGCTTCCCCAACGCATTCCGGCATGATACAGCTTGTTATTTATAAACGGCATGGCAAGATCTTTTCCGACACGCCGTTTTTTGACCATTTGACAGAGGGTGTGGCTGAACAGGCTTCCAAACTCGGCTTCCACCTGTCTATTTCTTATTTTTATGGAAATCAGGACCCGCAAGAGCAGCTCAAAAGCATTCGCAGCCTGAAAAGCTCGGGCATCATTTTATTGGCAACCGAGATGCGCAGCGCGGATATCCAACGTTTTTCCAGTCTTGATATCCCCATTGTTGTCCTGGACAATTTTTTCCCCACGGTCAATCTGGATTCGGTCGAAATCGACAATCATTATGGAGCCTGGAATGCGGTCCGTTATCTGATCTCCTGCGGGCATATCCGGCTTGGATATCTGCACAGCAGTGTAGATATCCGAAACTTCAGCCGCAGGTATGACGGTTATTTATCTGCGTGCCGCGCGCTTCCGGAGAACCGCGCAAAGGATGCTGCACGGCGGATCGTGCGTGTAGGTACGACCCCTGATGCGGCAGCGAAAGATCTGCGGGCCTACCTGAGTAAAGATCCCGTCCTGCCCACTGCCTTTTTCGCAGACAACGACAGCATCGCCGCCGGTTGCTTTCAAGCGCTTCAGGAATACGGGCTTCGCATACCGCAGGATATTTCGATCATCGGTTTTGACGATTCCAGCCTGGGCCGTCTGCTGTCGCCGCAGCTGACAACAATGGGCGTAAATAAAGAACGGATGGGAGCGCTTGCGGTCAACCGTCTTTGCGAAAGGCTGAGCCAGCCGGTCCCGGAAACCGTGTGCATCCTTTTGCGTCCTGAAATTGTGATCCGCGGTACGGTACTGGATCACAGTGCCCCGGAGCATCCCAGCAGCGCGTACTAAATTATTATAAATAATTTAGTAAAAGTTCAGCTGGCGAGCTGCTTTCCTATTGCGAATATACAAAATTCAAAAGGCCAGTTTGGATAGCTGCAACAAAGATTTTCAGCGGTATTCATTTCCTCGACAATTTTATGATCCTCTATGCTATACTAACGCCATTCCCAAACCTCTGCTGGAGCCGCCGCCAGAGGCGAAGGCAGAAAATCAAATAAAAGGAGTGGATATCATGGCAAGCAAATACGATGGACTGGCCCGCATCATTATCCAAAACGTGGGCGGCAAACAGAACATTAAAAGCATCACCCACTGTGTGACACGCCTGCGCTTCCAGCTGCATGACGAAAGCAAGGCGAACACCGACATCCTGAACCAGACAGACGGCGTGCTGAAGGTGCTTCAGGCAAATGGACAGTATCAGGTGGTTATCGGCAATGCCGTCAACGACGTCTACGATGCGGTGCTGGACGTTGGCCACCTACAGGGCCTTGGCACTGTGGATGAGGATGGAAACGCAGTCGCAGATGATAATGCATCAGGCGGAAAAAAGGGAGCGGCGGCGATACTGATCGACCTTATTTCCGGCATTATGGCCCCTACCATCGGCCTGATGGGCGCATCCGGTATTATCAAGGGCGTACTTACCCTGCTGACGTTTTTCAGCCTTCTTGATCCAAACGGCGGCGCTTACAAAATATGGTACACCGTAGCGGACGGCTTCTTCTACTTCCTGCCGATCGCGCTGGGCTACACGGCTGCAAAGAAATTCAAGATGAATGAATTTACCGGTATGGCGCTTGGTATCTCCCTATGCTATCCAACCATGGTAGCGCTTACCAGCGGCGAGGTCCTCGGCTCGATCCTGACCGGCACGGCTTTTGAAATGAGCTACTATACCACATTCTTCGGGATACCGGTCGTCTACCCGGCATCCGGTTATACCTCCTCGGTTATCCCGATCGTGCTGTGCTGCTTCGTTGGCTCCAAACTTGAGCACTGGCTGAACAATCACCTTTCGGACATGATCAAAACCTTCATTACCCCGGTCTGTGTCCTGCTCGTCATGTCCAGCCTGACCTATTTGCTGATCGGCCCGCTCTCCGGTATCATGTGTTCCGTGCTGACGATCGCTTTCCAGGCGCTTTTCAGCATTCCGGCAGTCGGTGCAACATTGGGCTGCGCTCTGGTCGGCATCTTCTGGCAGGTTCTGGTCATTTTCGGCTTCCACTGGTCCCTTATCCCACTGGCTTATATCAATATCGCCAACCTTGGATATGATTTCATCATGCCTGGCACCTTTGCCACGCCCTTTGCTCAGGCCGGCGCGCTTCTGGCCGTTATCCTCCTCAGTAAAGACGATATCAAAACCCGGAAGATCGGCGTCCCTGCCTTCATCTCCTGTATGTTTGGCATCACCGAGCCAACCATCTATGGTATCAATCTGCCAAAGAAAAAACCCTTTATCGCAGCCTGTGCGGCCTCCGGTATTGCGGGCATACTGGTTGGGGCGCTGGGTGCAAAGCGCTATGTCCCCGGCGGGCTTGGCCTGTTCGGGCTGCCCGGATACATTGACGCCACAGGCGGCACCGGACTGTCCAGTATGTGGACTGTGTTAGCGGCTTCCGTCATTGCGTTTGTTCTGGCCCTGGTGTTCACTCTGATCCTTTACAAGAGCGCAAAAAAATCATAATTCCCCGTATTTTCTCATTTTGTTATGCGGGTATGCTGGCGGCGTACCCGCATGGCAAATCTCGAAAATACTGTTCCACACTGAACTGCTGTAAGGAGTGCTTGAATATGAGCAGATTCCCAGATGGTTTCCTTTGGGGCGGCGCAACGGCCGCAAACCAATGCGAAGGCGCCTATTCAGAGGATGGGCGCGGACTGTCCAGCGTAGATGTCATCCCCTTTGGCGAAGATCGCATGAAGGTCGCCCGCGGGCAGATGAAAATGCTGGAATGTGACGGTGCTCACCGCTATCCCGCGCACGACGGGATCGATATGTACCACCGCTATCAGGAAGATATCGCGCTGTTTGCCGAAATGGGTTTCAAGGTTTATCGTTTCTCGATCGCCTGGACGCGCATCCTGCCAAACGGCGATGATGACATCCCCTGCGAAGCAGGTCTTACCTTTTATGACAACCTGATCGATGAATGTCTGAAATATGGCATCGAACCGTTAGTAACGATTTGCCATTTTGACACGCCCGTTGCACTGATCCAAAAATACGGCGGTTGGAAAGACCGGCGGATGATCGACGCTTACCTGAAATTCTGCAACGCAATCTTTACCCGTTATGGAAACCGGGTGAAATACTGGCTGACCTTTAACGAGATCAATATGCTGCTGCATATGCCTTTCATGGGCGCTGGCATCCTTTTTGAACCGGGCGAAAACCCGGAAGAAGTCAAATACCGCGCCGCACACTATGAGCTGGTTGCAAGCGCAAAGGCTGTCCAGCTGGCGCGCCGCCTGATGCCGGGCGCTCTGATCGGCTGTATGCTGGCCGCCGGGCAGTATTACCCTTTTACCTGCAACCCGGAAGATGTGTATGCCGCAATGGAATGCGACCGCGACAATTACTTTTTCATCGACGCTCAAGCCAGAGGCGAATATCCGGTCTGGGCATGGAAACGGCTGGAGCGTGCCGGGATCCATCTGGACTGCACGGAGGAGGACCTTGCTTCGATAAAAGAAGGCGTCGTAGATTTTATCAGCTTCAGCTATTACGCGAGCCGGAGTATGTCTGCCGATCCGGAAACCGTCGAAAAATACAAAAAGCCTGGAAACGCCGCGATTTCTTCTCTGCTGAATCCTTATCTGAAGGCCAGCGAATGGGGGTGGCAAATCGACCCGACCGGCCTTCGCATCACGCTGAACACGCTTTACGACCGTTATCAGAAGCCGCTGTTCATTGTAGAAAATGGAATGGGCGCAGTGGATAAGGTCGAGGAAGATGGTTCCATCCATGACCCCTACCGGATCGATTATCTGCGCGCCCACATCGAGGCGATGGGGAAAGCGGTCAGCGAGGACGGCGTCCCCCTGCTGGGCTATACCATGTGGGGACCGATCGACCTGGTATCCGCATCCAGCGGCGAGATGAAAAAGCGTTATGGTTTTATCTATGTCGATAAGGACAATGACGGAAACGGCACGCTGAAACGCCTGCGCAAAGACAGCTTTTTCTGGTACAAAAAAGTCATTGCTTCCAATGGCGAAGATCTGGATTGAGGAGGGTTCGCCGTGTCTTTACAGGTTTCCAAGGATCATACCCATCTGCTGAAGGACGGAAAACACTTCTTCTGGCTGGCCGATACCTGTTGGAGCGCTTTTACCAATATCAGCGACGAGGAATGGGACGCGTATCTGACGCATCGGGCCGAACAGGGGTTCAACGTCCTGCAGATCAATACCCTCCCTCAGTGGGATCGCTGCGGCACGCGCCTGAACCGGCATCCTTTCCCCCTTCCGGACGGCATACATTATGACTTCTCTGCGATCCTGCCGGAATATTTCGAGCACGCCCGGCAAATGTGCCGCAAAGCGGTGGAACGGGGCTTCACGCTTGCGCTGGTGGTCATGTGGTGCAACTACGTGCCGGATACCTGGGCGAGCAATATCTTTGACGGCAACATCATTCCAGAAGCGTGCGTCGAACCAATCGTCCGTACGATTTGCGAAAGTTTTAACGAATTTGAACCGGTTTATCTGGTCAGCGGGGATACCGGATTCGACAGCGAGACTTCGATCGCCCGCTACCGGCTTGTAACCGACCTGGTTGACAAATATGCGCCAGAAGCATTGAAAGCGTACCACATCAAGGGGCGCTATGACGGACTGCCGCAGGAGTTCGGCGAACGCGCCGACCTGTACCTGTACCAATCGGGTCACAATGTATCCGCACAGGATGGCTGCCATACCCTGGCGCAGCACTTTGCCGAACGCAGCCCGCATCATCCGGTCATCAACAGCGAGCCCTGCTATGAGCAGATGGGATACAGCCACAAGCTGTATGGACGTTTCCGCCGTGCAGAGACCCGCCGTGCGCTTTGGGACAGCCTGCTTTCCGGAGCATCCGCAGGCATCACCTATGGGGCGCACGGCGTCTGGAACTGGCAAAAACCGGATATGCCTAAAAACCCCATCAGCGGCGAAGGGTTTTTACAGGCATACCCTTGCGAGCGGGCGCTCTCCTTCCCCGGCGCATCCGATTACGCTTTTGCCCGCAGGCTGTTTGAAAGCCGCGGCATAACGACGCTCCAGCCCTGCCGTGAAATACTGGCGCAGTACAGCGAACAGATCCCCTGCGCTTTGTGCGGCCCGCTCCTGCTGATCTACCTTCCGGTGAACGCGCCGCTTACGTTGAAAGGCGACTTGTCCGATCGTCAGGCATCGGCGATCGATCTGTCATCCGGAGATTCCGCCGCGCTGCCTTTGCAAACGGAAAACGGCGTCACCACGCTGGAAATGCACCGTTTCTATCATGACGCGCTCATCCTGATCGAAAAGCGCGCCTGAACGCAGGGCTTCATGATTGCGTTTTCCTTCCATTTTCTTTCCCAAAATCCTTTCAGGCGAATACCTCCTGATGGGATAAGCTGATCCCATTCACAGGTCAGAAATCCGGCGGGCTGCTCTCCAGTGGGAAAGCAGCCCGCCTTTTCTGACGCTGATGGATCTGTCATTTCATACACAATGCCATAAGGAGCTATGAAATATGCCAATCAGTGTTTTTATCAATACGTTTTCAATTGTGATCGGCGGGATCGTCGGAACCTCTGTCGGAAACCGGCTGGACCCGGATTTCAAAAAGAATATCAACATGCTTTTCGGGGCCTGTACGATGGGAATGGGGATCTGCACCATTGTGCTGATGGAAAATATGCCGGCGGTTATCTTCGCGCTGATTATCGGGACTGCTCTCGGGCTGAAGCTGCAGCTTGGGAAACGGATCAACAGCGCTGCCGGACGGATGCAGAAAACCGCTGCGCGAATGATTAAAACTTCCTCCGCAAATATGCCTTATGATGAATTTATGTCGACCCTTGTTACCGTGATCGTCCTCTTTTGCGCCAGCGGTACCGGGATCTATGGTTCCATCGTTGCGGGAATGACCGGCGACCACAGCATCCTCCTTGCAAAATCGATTCTGGATCTGTTTGCCGCTATGCTGTTCGCCTGCTCTTTGGGACTTGTCACTTCCCTGATCGCGGTTCCGCATCTGATCTTTTTCCTGTCCCTGTTCTTTTGCGCAAAGCTGATCTTTCCGCTGACAACACCTTCCATGATCAATGATTTCAAAGCGGTCGGCGGATTTATTACCTTTGCGTCCGGATTTCGCGTCGTTAAATTGAAAATGTTCCCAGTCGCCGATATGCTCCCTGCAATCATCCTTGTCTTTCCTTTCAGCTGGTTCTGGACTGCCTACATCCTCCCCTTTGTAAGCTGACCCCCTCGCCGTCCCCGCTTTCTTATGCAAAAAGCCACAACCGTTCTTCTGGTTGTGGCTTTTTGTTTCTGCCGCCAATGCAAAGAGCCGTTTGCTCTTTGCACGATTCATTAAGGAAAATTTCAGAAAGTATGAAACGGTTTCCGCTGCTGAAAAGCGAATATTCCGCGCCTGTATGGGGCGTAGGTCACATCATTCAGGAATCGTCTGCCGTACCGGAATATGCCGAATACCGCGAATTCGCTTCTCCGCAGACAGTCCGAATAAGCCACGAATGGCTGTCAGAAGCGAGCAGCGCAGTATGGTATAAAAGCTTGCAGCAGCGGTTTTAACAGCTGCTGACCGCAGAGCATCATTTGCTGACACGAATCAGCTCATCACCGTTCTTCACCACGCCAGACGCCACCGTTTCTACGGTTGTATAATCATCTGAATTTGTAACAACAGTGATTACGGTAGTGGGATGCCCTGCGTCTCGGATCGCATCAAGATCCATTGTCATAAGCAGATCTCCCTTTTTAACAAACTGGCCTACCTTGACTTTGCTTGAAAAGCCCTTGCCTCCCATGTCTACAGTGTCTACACCCACATGAATGAGAATATCCATGCCTCCCGCTTCCAGACCAATCGCATGGCCGGTGTCTGCAACCTGCCCCACCCTGCTGTTTATCGGAGCATAGATTTTGCCCTCATCCGGCTCTACACCGCAGCAAAAGCCCACTGCGCCAATCGAAAAGACAGGGTCAGGAATCTTCTCCATTGGGATAACCAGTCCCTTTGTAGCCGATCCAAGAACCGCCGGAAAATGAATCTCTTCAGAAGTATCCGTGCCTTTCAGAAAATCAAACAAACCCATATCGAAATAACGCTCCTCTCAAAACAACATATTCTTTTTGTTTGTCGCACATCTCTTTTCCGTATGTTTCATGCGTCAGAGGGCGCGAGTAATTCCTTCCATTATGTCCTTGCCAATTTGATAGCCAGCCATCTCCTGCTGACGCATGTCAAAGGCAGGAATATATTTTCCAGGTAAGGCAATACAGCTTTTTCATCGCTGCCGGAAAATAAAGGAAATATCCGCTCTGTCTGACCGTTCCTCCTCCTTTCTTCAAATTTGAAACAAGGGCTGTAAAGCTTTCCGCAATGCTCTTGTCTAACAATATTGTAAAGCAAAATACGGAATTTAGCAGGGCAAAAGAAAATATTTGCTGATTTTTGTAGTAAATATGATATCTTTCCGCTAATATTTGTGTAAAACATCAGTAATATAGCCAAAAATCAGAAAAATTTATCAAATATTTACTTAATTCTTTATCAAAATCCGGCAATAAAAATCGATATTTATCATCTGCAATATCTGTGACCAGCTGCTGTCAATGGATAAAAGGCTCGGTTGTATTTCAGCATTACTGATTTTGAGCAACACTCTGGCAGATATAACGAGAACCTCCGGTGGGACATAATTACACTTGTCGATAATACTTCTTTCTGTCTTTTCATGTTTTATAGAATGTATCCTCTGGATGGAGCATTGTGAACCTTCCCATATATCAGGAATTTGGCAGAATTCCCTCTAGGTGGAAGACAGTCTGTTTTGCGGTTACAGAATACGATAGAGGTTGGACGAAAGGCTGCCGTTTTCACGCCAACGGTGTTCTTTGCGGATGAATCCCTCCCGGCATAGCTCGTCAAGCGCGCGTTTGACGGTTGCGCGGGAAAGGTGCAGCTCCGCGGCGATGGTGTTGATTGCAAGCCAGCAACAGCCCTCTGCGTTGGCGTGGTCTTGCAGACAGCGGTAGACCACTACCGCACGGTGTCCCAGCCCGGAGTTATGGATCGAATAGAAACCGCTTACAAATCATCACCCGGCCTTTCCCGGAAGAGCGGTCGGCGCGGCAGCGGCGCTCGTTCTTCCCGCAGCGGTGGTTGTGGACGCTCGCTTGTGGTTGGCGGATGCTTCCGAAGGATGGCGGCTTCCAGCTCATCCTTGTTGGCGTAGGCTACCTTGCGCTGGGCCTTTTCTGGAACCTCATACGGCTTTTTGAAACGGATGCCCCAATCGAGAAACAGGCGCAGCTGCACCTGCATCGGATGGACTCCGGTTTTCATGATTACAAAACTGCCTTTCGGCATAGTTTTCAACTCGTCAGGTGTCATCAATGGACGCTCGATCATTTGCAGCGATTGTGTCGGATCGTTTTTGCCCTTGCTGATAGATCCACTCATAACCGTGCGGCTGCCGAGCGCCTTGGACAGTTCGATTGCTGTCTGTGACGCTGGCGCAAATCCCCCGAAAATATTGACCGCACAATTATCTACGATTATTTCGGAGCCTTCTTTTCCATAGTTCTTTTGCAGCTGGCCGGTAATGCTCTGTACGATGGGAACAAGCATCAACCCACGCGAGCGAGACGCGGAGAACATCAGCTCAAGCGATTGGATCGGCGGACAGGTACCAAGCTCATCTGCGAAGAACACCGCACGGTTTGGAAGTCTGCCGCCATACGCGTCGGCAACTGTTAATATTTCGCGGTATAAATTCTGAATTATAAGGCTCACCATAAAGTATTTCGTTTGATCCTCTTCAGGGAGAACTATAAACAGGGCAGATTTCTCTTTACAGAACTTTTCTGCATCAATAGCGGTATCAAAACACAAAATTTGCTCCATTTCACTGTCTAAAAACGCATTTAAACGCGATAATACAGTCGAAATTACAGAAGCCATTGCCTGCTCTGCGGTGTTCAATGCCGAGCCTGCAAGCCACTTCGCTTTGTGGTCGGCGGGCAATTTTTCAAGCAGCAGTTGGAACTGATTTTTGCCCTTCACCTGTGACGGCGCAAGAAGCTCCTGCACCAGCTTGAACACTGAAACAATGTGCCGCTGTTCAATTGGATTTCCGTCCTCGTCTTCGGTCGGAAGATACTCCGCTACCAGCATCAGCATGGCAGTAAGCAAACCCTCCGCACTATCGTAATGGGATAAGCCTTTCCGCGCCTTGCCGTGTTTCCACGGTAGGTTTCAGATCGGCTCTCCCCCGAACCGGACGTACACCTCTCAGCGTATCCGGCTCTCCCTCTGCCAGTCTAAGTAGTAAGACTGTGGATTTTATCATGGCATTCTTTACACACGGCGATGGATTTTCGCCGCATTTTCATCATCAATTTCTCCCATGCGTTATTACCCGTCAGGTCTTTTATTTTCCTGACATGGTGCATGCGGATATCTCCGGTCTTTTGACCGCACAGCTCACAGACACCCCTTTTAATTCGGGAAGCATTGCTGTTCGGCGCGTCATATTTCCGGCTGTAATCCGGCAGCGTATCGGCATCCAGCAGGACTTCTCTGATACGCCGGAAGCCGTCATGGTAAAACTCACAATATCTTAAACCTGCCTTCGTCTGATACGGAATAGAAAACACTCTGTTTTTCGAGTATTTACGGACAATTTTCTTTACCGAAGAACGATATTTGCAGGCATAGGTTTTGTACATGCTGTATTCCATGATGTGCGCAAATTTATTCAGAACAGATACGTTATTCGCCAGCCGATAATAATTATACAGGCCCCGGATTTCCGAGTTATACCTTGTTATAATTTCTATATCGGGATGATTTACAAGTTTACCACGATGTATTGTTTTCCATTTCTCTTTACCGTTCTCATCCAACTTAATTTTGAAAGTATGATATTCCAGAAGCTTTCCCATCCACTTTTCTTTCGGGACGTACTGCATGACGCGCCCGCTGAATTCACGTTTCGCAACACCCTGCTCGTTGTATTTGATGGAGTTGCTGCGGGATATGCAGATGTCATAACCCAGAAATCTGGCAAAGTCCGAAGAATGCGTAACCTTTGTTTTTTCCTCAGAGAGTTCCAGTTTCAGTGTATCTGCAAGGAACTTCCGTATATCCGCTTTGACCCGTTCCGCGTCCTGCCTGCTGCCGATTACGCTAATGATAAAATCATCCGCATAACGGCAATAGTGCAGGCATTTATACTTGCTGTTGCAGTTCGCGTAATAAGGAATCGCGAACATTTTATTTCTCGCACTGCGGAGCTGTTTGTCCATTTCCTTTTTCTCGTCAGAAGATGCGGTGTAGTGGTCAAGCATTTTTGTAACATTAGTGGCTAAAAATTTATTGGACTGAT
>CAJUGU010000040.1 GCA_910586105.1 uncultured Eubacteriales bacterium
CCGCCCTGCACCCGCGATTTTTTTGTAAAAAAATCGAGTAAAAACTTCAGTCCGCTGTGGCGGGGAATGGGTGCGTTCCACCCCCTTTCCCGGTGCTGCCCCGCCCGCCATCCGGACAGCGGGCGGGGCGGTTTGCTGCGGCGTTTTTTATGATTTTCCTGTGCTTTTCCAATGCATGGCAGCAATTTTCCGGGCGCGGAGCTCCGCCGGAGAATTTCTTCGCGGAATGATTGCAGGAAAAGTCGAAATGTGGTATGATAAGAAAGCAAGGGATCCGGCTTGCGCCGCCTGGGGGCGGGCGCATGGACGCGCGGCACGCTTGCCTCTCTGCGGAGCTGCTGTTTTTATGCGGGGCAGGGGGGAGGAGGCGCTTTTTCAGGCCGTCATGGGATTCAGCCGGGTTCCACGACCGAACGATAACTTCCTGATCGAAGGAGCTAATCAGATATGAGCCATATTTTGATCGTTGGCGCAGGCCCTGCGGGGCTTGCGGCGGCGCTGCGGCTGGCGGAGCGCGGGCAGCGGGTGACGCTGGCTGCGGCCAAACCGCCGATGTATAACCGATGTGCCGGGCTTCCCGGCATAGACCTGCCTGAAGAGGACACGCAGACGCTGCGCGCGCTGGGCGCGCAAAACCTGAGCGGGCATGAGGTGATGCAGGCGCTCAGCCGTAGGCTGCTGCGGTATGAATCGGATGGGCACATACGATTTTTGCCGTATCATCGCCTTGTGCGTCTTGCCGTGGCGGATGGAGCGTGTGCGGGCGGTGTCCTGCTCAACGAGTTCACCGACACGGTAGAGGGCGTGGCGGCGGACGCCGTCCTGCTCGCTACCGGGGGCATGCATTCCATGTTTGCGGAAAACCGATTCGGGTGCGACGGCGCGGCGGCGGCGCTGGCCTTTCAGGCGGGGGCGGCGCTGCGCAACCCGGACTATTTGCCCGCCGGGGGACGCTATCCCATCTGCACCGGCGGCCTGATCACCAGTTGGGACGGGGAGACCACCCTGCCCGGCCTGTACGCGGCGGGCGAATGCGCCGACGGTACGGCGCAGGCGTTCCCATTCGCGCAGGCGCTGACGACCGGAACGGCTGCGGCGGACGCGCTTTCCCAGTCGCTGCCCGAGATCGACCAGCTCGAAGCGGAATGTGAGATCGCGTCGGCGGTGACCCGGGTGCAGCAGCAGGTCGAGGCGTTCCGCCAGACCCGGGGCACGCGCGCCCCGGCGGTCGTTGAGCGGCGCATCCGCGATACCGTCCAGCGCGTGCTGGCGGGCGAACGCACCGCAAAGATCCTCCAACGCGGCTTGCTGGATATCAAAGTCATGCGTCAGCAGGCAGGCCGCGGCGGCTACGACCTCGGCGAAGGCTTGTATCTCGCGCTGCGCCTGCCGATGCTGCTGGAAATGCTTGAAGTTATGTTGACGACGGCGGCGTTCCGCCTGTTGCGGCAGGACGGCGAGCTGACGGCGGCGCTGAAAGATGGCAAGATCGAAGTCACCGCGAAGCGGAGCGCGGCGGTAGAAGCCGCAGCGCAGAATTTCGGCATCGAACCGAAGCCGAAGCCGGAACCGGGCGCCGCCGAGGAAGGAGAAGCTCCGCCCGAACCATCCCTGAAGGACGACCTTTGGCGCGCGAATGCGCCGGTGCGTCCGCCAAAGGCGCAGCCTGCGCCGGAGACCGGGCGAGTACCGGACGCGGGACTTATGCCGGAAGCTGCGCCAGCGCCTGTTGCTCCGGAAGCGCCGCCTGCCGAGCCGTCGGGCATTGCCGATCCGGCAGAGCGGAACGGAACGGTCGTCCTGGGGCATGAGCTGGCGGAAAAGTTCGCGGCAATGCCCGTGACCGAGCAAACGATTGTTTTTTCGGCAGCGCAGCAGTGGCCGCGAGAGCCTGCGGACGCGATCACAACGGCTCCGTCGAAGGAGAAAAAGCCGGTCGTGGAGACCGAACTGCGTGCGGAGACCCGGAAAATGCCAAAACTCCTGACCAGACCGCCCGCGCCGGAGGAATTGGCTGCAATGGCGGCAACGCCGATGCTGGACGCCGACCGAAAACGGATGTCCGAGCTGCGTGCGTCCGGGAGCGCCAAACCGTCGCCAACGGTTGCGCCAGCGTCGGCAGATTCCCCCCCGCTGGCAACGCCGGCCCCAACGGCTTCAGTGCCGTCCACAGATTCAAATGCAACGCCAACAGCGGCTTCCACAGTAACGTCAGCCCTGGCAGATTCTTCGACGGTTGCGGCAACGCCGGCTGCGGCGGCTGTTGCGGCTTCTACAGAAACATCATCTGCGGCGGCTGGTTTCACGTCGGCAACGCCGCCCCCGCCGGAACAAGCCGCGGCGGCGGCGCCCGCTCCTACATTATCGCAAGCGCAGATCTCCGGCCCCGTTCCGATACCCGATTTGAAGCAAACGGCTCCAACGGACCCGCTATCGCTGAAGGCATCAACAGTGGATGCCCTCGCCAGAGCGCCTTCACAAGGATCGTCGCCGGGAGCGGCAGAAAACTTCGCAGGCGTAGCGTCGACGGCAGGAGCTGTACGACTGGCTCTGACGGACAGCGCAGCGTCGGCCCCGGAGCAGGCGCAGGCCACAGCGGCGGATCCGCAACCCATAACGGAAGGGCCGCCGCGCCCCACTTATCAGCTATTTACCCCGGATCCGGAGGACTTATTAGCTTTGACGTTCCGCGCAAAGCCGGAGCCAGAGCCGGAGCCGGAGCCGGAACCAGAACCCATTCGGGAATCGGAGTCGGAACGGCTCACGATGTCCCCGGGAATGCGGGACTTCACCGCGATCCCCGACCCGGAGGATCTTTTGAATCTGGCGTCGGATCGGTAGACAGGCGGTACCGTGCAACGGGCCCCGGGCTGACCGCAGCTATGCGGGAGACGGACAAAGCGGCCAATGAAGGAAGGGTGCAGCGGAGCTTTTCCGCTACGCCATTTCCGGCATGTCGCCGTTCAGGCCGCTGCGGTCAAGTTCGGCGGTTGGATCGCAAAAGGCCGGATTGGTCGGTCCACGGCGCAAGCGCCGCTTGCCGCTCTCAAACAGGAAGAGCTGGCGCCGCCGAAGGCGGCGATGGGGAGGGCGTACCGCTGGCAAGGGTTTCAAATCAACCAGAAACTGAAAACGCGAAAAGGAGGGCGTGTAAATGCCCACTGTAACGATTTTACGACAGGATAGAGGAAAAAAGGAGAGCTACGAGCAAACGTTCGAGTTTGACCGGAGCCAGACCGGCTCGGTCATCGACCTGCTGCGGGCGCTGAACGAACGCGAAACGCTGACCGATGCTGCGGGCGCGACCGCCCGGCGGATCTGCTTCGAGTGCTCGTGTGAAACGGGGGACTGCGGCGCCTGCGCGATGCTGGTCAACGGCAGGCCGATGCTGGCGTGCGAGGCGCGGCTCCCGGGCATTTTGCAGGATGGCGCGCTGCGGCTTGCGCCGCTTACTGCGTTCCCCTGCATCTGCGACCTTCAGGTTGACCGCAGCGTGCTGCACACGCGGGCGCGGGACGCGGGACTGTGGCTGGCGGACAAGCCGCGCGCGGCGGAGGATACGTTTTTCTCGGCGTGCCTGCACTGCGGGTTGTGCGCGGAGGCGTGCGAAAAATACCACGCGGGCCGGATTGACGCGCCCTGCGCTTATGTCGACGCCGACCTGCTGGCCGGGCTGGAGGACGCGGAAAACGCCCGTCGGAAGGCGCTCAAAAAGGCGCTCAAAAAGCCGCTGCTCTGCCCCTGCAAAACGGGTGAATGCGAAGAGGCCTGCCCGCGCCGTCTGCCGCTGCGGCAGGCGATCAAGCGGATCGGCGGCTCGCTGTTCCCCTTCGGATAAAGCCCGGCCCGTCCGGGCGCCCTTTCCAGAAACGCGCCGCACGCGGCAAACTGCGTGAAAAAGAAAAAATTTCCGCCGGAAACCCGGCATAATTTTGGGAACGCGGTGAAGAATATAGGCAAAGACTTTTTGGAAAGGGTGTCAAATCATTGAAATTGTTTAAATCCGCAGCGGGCCGCTGCGTCACGCTGCTGCTCGTCCTGGTACTTGCCGTACCCAGCTTTGCCTCCGCCGCGTTTTGGAGCCAGGTGCTCAGCGGCGGCACGCCGGTCTCCGCGCAGGGCAGCGCGCCGGTCGTGAGCGCCGTCACGGGGGAGACCTACGCCGACGTTGCGATCGAGCTGCCGCTTTCGGCGACCGACGCGGACGGCGACGCCGTTATTTTTAAGATCGTCGACGCGCCCACCTACGGCATCGCCGAGATCGACGGCGACACGCTGCGCTATACCCCGGCGGGCAAAACGGGGACGGACAAATTCAGTTATACCGCGATCGATACCTCGGGCAACACCGCCGAACCGGCGCAGGTGAAGATCAAGATCCGCAAGAACGCGGCGAAGCACACCTATGCCGATATGACCTCGAACCCAGCGCATTACGCCGCGCTTCAGCTCTCGCTGAAGGACGTGATCACGGGCGAGAAGATCGGCGCTTCGTGGTTCTTCCATCCGAATGAGGAGGTCACCCGCAGCGAGTTCATCGCAATGGCTGCTGCGGCGGCAGGGCTCCCAATCGAAGCGACCACGCAGACAGACTTTGCCGACGACAGCGGGCTTTCCGAATGGGCGAAGCCTTATATCAGCGCGGCGGCGTCGAGCGGCCTGATCAGCGGCTACACGGGCGCGAACGGGATGGCCGAGGTGCGCGGGGCGAACCCGATCACGATGGCGGAGGCCTGCGCGATCGTCAACAACATCCTGACCGAAAATCTGGATGAATATGTCATGACGCTTGCCACCGAACACGCTTCGGGCGAAAGCTGGGCGGCGACGGTCACTTCGGTGCTGGACAAGGCGGCGGTGCTGCCCAAGGACGCAAAAGAAAAGGACCCGAACGGCCCCATTACCCGCCAGACCGCCTGCGAGATGCTTTACGCGGCGATCTGCATGATGGAGGCGTGACCGGATCGGCTGCCGGGCCGCGGGGCGGAAGCTCCGCGGCTTTTCTATGTGCTCCGGCGGGAATGCGGGGCGGCTGGATTGGTGAAAACGTAAAAAAAACGGGCGCAATTTCTGTGCAAAACGGAAAAACTGGAATTTTGCACAAATCCCCCCTTGTCGAGCCGGGCGGATTGTGCTATGATAACGACAGTCATTCAGATGGCTTGTAACGGTTCAATCCGGCAATACCAATCAGAAGTGACGAGACGGCGGGGTGCATCCGCTTGTGTTCGTTCGTTCTGCTTGGTATTTTTTTGTATATTTTTGGAGATTCCGGGGGAAGGTAACAGAAAAGGGGTTCGGGCTGCGTATGATCGTGAAAAAAATCCTCAACAACAACGTGATCACTTCCGTCGGCGAAGACGGGCAGGAGATCATCATCGTCGGCAAGGGCATCGGCTGGAAGCAAAAGACGGGCGACCCGATCGACGAGACGAAGATCGATAAAATATTCCGCATGGACACCGCCACCTCAACGGCAAGGCTCAAGCAGCTGTTCCTTGAGGTGCGGGTCGAATCCATACAGGCGAGCTCGGATATCGTTGACCATGCGCGTAAGACGCTGGACAAGGAGCTCAAGAAAAACATTTACATCACGCTGACCGATCACATCGACTTTGCGGTCGAGCGCTGCGAAAAAGGCATTGCCTTCCAGACGGCGCTGTTCTGGGAGATCCGCAAGATCTACCCGAAGGAGTACGCAGTCGGGCAGTATGCGCTGGGCATCATCCGCGACCGTCTGGGGGCCGAGCTGCCGGAGGAAGAAGCGGCGGCGATCGCGCTGCATCTGATCAACGCCGAGATGGACGGGAACATGAACCGCACGCAATCCATGATCGACATCGTCAACAAATCGCTGGATATCGTCCGGGTGCTGCTGGACGCCGAATTCGACGAGGATTCGCTCGATTATCAGCGGTTCGTGACCCATCTGCTGTTTTTCGCGCAGCGGGCGCTCGAACAGAAGTCGCTCGAATCGTCGACCGACTTCCTGCATGAGACCATGCGGCAGGGCTATCCAAAGGAATTCCTGTGCGCGCGCAAGATCCTGGACTATGTCCGCCATCAATACGGTTTGGCGGGCGGCGAGGCGGAGATCACCTTCCTGACCGTCCACATCGTCCGCGTGACCCGCCGGGAAGCGGCTGAATAAGTTTGCCATCGGGCGGAGCCCGTTTTCAAAATTATGGTAATCAGGAGGAAAAAACATGGCAAAGGTAAGAGATTACGACAAGCTCGCAAAGGATATCCTTGCGGCGGTCGGCGAAACGAACGTCATCAGCGCGGCGCACTGTGCGACCCGTCTGCGTCTGGTGCTCCGGCAGACGCCGTCTGCGGAGGTGACGAAGGAGATCTCCGCAATGCCCGCGGTGATCCAGGTAGTGGAGAAGGGCGGACAGTACCAGATCGTCATTGGTACCCACGCCAAGGACGTATACGAAGGGCTGACCAAGCTCATCAGCATCGACACGTCGCAGCAGCCCGAGGTCAAGCAAAGCCTGGCGAACCGGGTGATCGCGACCATGTCGGCGGTCTTTGCGCCGTTCGTGTATGTGCTGGCCGCCGCCGGTCTGGTGCAGGGCGCGCTGATCATCCTGACGCATTTCATGCCCGCGTTTGCGGAGACCGGCACGTATTCGGTGCTGAGCTTCGTATCGTGGACGCCGTTCACCTTCCTGCCGGTGCTGATCGCGGTCACCGCCTCCAAGCATTTCAAGTGCAATACCTTTATCGCCATGTGGTGCTGTCTGGCGCTGGTCAACCCGGACTGGGGTTCGATGGCGGCGCGCATCGCGGGCGGCGAGGAGATCCGGTTCCTGTTCTTCCGCCTTGCGGAGACGACCTACACCTCCACAGTACTGCCCCCGCTGTTCCTTGTGCTGGTGCTGGCGTATCTGGAACGGTTCCTTGAAAAACATATCCCCGAGCTGTTCAAGGCGCTGGCGATCCCGTTCATCTGCGCGGTCATCATGGTCCCGGCGACGATCCTGGTCATCGGGCCGATCTCCGACGGTCTCGCGAATGCGATCGCGGCGGGCTATAACTTCCTGTATGATAACATCCCCGCGCTGGCGGCGCTGATCGTCGGCGGCTTCTGGCAGGTCATCGTTATTTTCGGCGTCCATTGGGGCGTCACGCCGATGGTGTTGGCGAACTTCCAGAATTACGGCTACGACTCGTTTCAGGCGTTCCAGACCTGCGCGGTCATTGCGCAGGCGGCGGCGTGCTTCGGCGTGCTGATCAAGACGAAGAAGAAGGACATCAAGAATGTCGCGCTTTCGGCGGGCCTGACCGGCATTTTCGGCATCACCGAACCGGCGATCTACGGCGTGACCCTCCGTTTGAAAAAGCCCTTTATCGCGGGCTGTATCGGCGGTGCGGTCGGCGCGCTGGTCGTTGCGTTCACGGGCGCGCGGTATTATGTTTACGCGGGCCTGCCCGGCCTGCTGACGACGGTCAACGCGATCAGCGATACGAACCCGAGCTCGTTCATGTGCGAACTGATCGCGGTGCTTGCGACGATCGTCGTGACCATTATCCTGGTGCAGTTCATCGGCTGCGATGAAAAAGAGCCGGCAACGGCAAACGGCGCGCCTGCTCCGGCGGCGGTACCGGAAGGTTCCGGCGCGGCGGCTGCGCCTGCGGGCGACCTGACCGTTTACGCGCCCCTCAAGGGCGAAGCCAAGCCGCTTTCGGCGGTCAACGACCCGACCTTTGCCGAGGGCATCCTTGGGCAGGGCGTTGCGATCCTTCCCTCGGAAGGCAAGCTGTGCGCGCCGTTCGACTGCAAGGTCGCGTCGGTGTTTGAGACCCGCCACGCGATCTGTCTGGAAACGGACAGCGGCGCGGAGCTGCTGATTCACATTGGTTTGGATACCGTGAAATTGAATGGCAAGTATTATACAGCGAAGGTCAAGGCGGGCGATGCGGTGAAAAAGGGCGCGGTGCTGATCGAATTCGACGCCGCCGCGATCGCAAAGGAATATGACACGATCACCCCGATCCTGATCACCAACGCGGACGATTTCGCCGGTTTGGAGGTCTTGAAGGATTCCGGCAGCGTTTCGGTCGGCGAGCCGTTGTTCCGGGTGAAACAGTGACCGGTCAAGTTGAGAGAGGAGGATAAAACAATGAGTTTACCGAAGGATTTCCTGTGGGGCGGCGCAGTCGCCGCCCACCAGTTGGAAGGCGGCTGGGCGGAAGACGGGCGCGGGCCAAGCGTCAGCGACGTGTTGACGGCGGGCGCGCACGGCGTACCACGGCGCATCACGGACGGCGTCGTCGAGGGGGAGCGCTACCCCAATCATAAGGGCATTGATTTCTTCCACACATACAAGGAGGATATCGCGCTGTTCGGCGAACTGGGCTTCAAGTGCTTCCGCACGTCGATTTCCTGGAGCCGGATCTTCCCGAAGGGCGACGAAACCGAGCCGAACGAGGCGGGGCTGCGGTTTTATGACGACATGTTCGACACGCTGCGGAAATACGGCATCGAGCCGGTGATCACGCTCAGCCATTTTGAAATGCCCTATCATCTGGCGAAGGAATACGGCGGCTGGGTCAACCGGAAGCTGGTCGATTTCTTTGTCCATTATGCCGTCACGGTGATGGAGCGTTATAAGGGCAAGGTCAAATATTGGATGACCTTTAATGAAATCAATAACCAGTCGAATACGGCGGTAGACATTTTCGGATGGACGAACTCCGGTATTAAATTTTCGGAGTTTGAGGACCCGAAGAAGGCGCTTTATCAGGCGGTGCATCATGAGCTGCTCGCGTCTGCGCTGGTGGTGAAAAAGGGGCACGAGATCGACCCGGATTTTAAAATCGGCTGTATGTGTTCGTTCGTGCCGTTTTATCCGTATTCCTGCAACCCGGACGACGTGATGATCGCGCTGGAATCCATGCACGAACGGTTCTATTTTTCGGACGTCCATTGCCGCGGCCACTATTCGGCGTATGCAAAAAAGCAGTGGGAGCGCGAAGGCAACGCGCCCGAAATGCTGCCCGGGGACGAAGCGATCCTTGCGGAGGGCAAGGTCGATTATTTGGGGTTCAGTTATTATATGTCGAACGCCGTGAAGGCGGATATCGACACCGTCAATCAGGATGTGAACGGCGGCAACGCCCATTCCATCCGCAACCCGCATGTAAAGGCGTCGGACTGGGGCTGGCAGATCGACCCGGTCGGCCTGCGGTATTCGCTCGCGACGCTGTATGAGCGCTATGAGCTGCCGCTGTTCATCGTGGAAAACGGTTTCGGCGCGATCGACGAATTGAAGCCCGACCATACCTGCGATGATGACTACCGTATTGAATATTTGCGGGCGCATATCGAAGAAATGAAGAAGGCGGTCGAGATCGACGGCGTAGACCTGATGGGCTACACGCCCTGGGGCTGTATCGATGTAGTATCGTTTACGACGGGCGAACTGCGGAAGCGGTACGGTTTCATCTACGTTGATTTGAACGACGACGGCACGGGCAGCGGCGAGCGCTACCGCAAAAAATCGTTTGCCTGGTACAAAAATGTGATCGCGACGAACGGCGAGGAACTTTAAAGAGGAGCCGGGGATCGGTTTACCCGCGAGATTCTGAAAAAGGCCGTGCAGCAGCGGCTACACCCCAGCGAGTGAAATTGACTGGGATATTTCATGACAAGATCGCCTGTGGAGCATAACGCATCCGCGCATGGAATCGACGGATCGACCATAAAACGACAAAAAAGACGCACTGCGAAAATCACGCGGTGCGTCTTTTAGCAAATTGCGGAACCGATCCAGCCCGGTCAATCTTCCCAGCAGACTGGGGCCGACGGCGCGGCGCAGACCGCCCCATCGGAGAAAAAAAGCACGCTGGCCTCCGAGGCGATGGCTTCCTCGGGGACATAAAGGGTAAACGGCGCCCCATCCGCAGCGACACCGACGGGGCTGGCTTCATACAAATTCGCGCCGAGCCGTACATACAAGGGGGAATCAAGATCGACGGGCCCGGAAAGGGAACCTTCCAGCCGAAGGTATCCGGGCAAAAGCCCATCCGCCGCGGCGGCGATACTGACGGCGGCTTCCACAAGCGGCGGCTCGCCTTGCAGCCCGCGCGCGGGAGCGGGGAAGATGGGGGCGCGTTCCGCCAGCCATTTGAGGTTGCGTTCGACCAGCTCGATCACGACGGTATCCGCGCCGGTCTCATCGAGCAGCGCCATTTGATAGGGCATTGCGCGGGAGAAAACGGCGTTGCCGAAGCTGTCGGCGAGGAACCGATGCAGGGAATTGCCGAAGGAGTCGCGGAACATCAACAGCGATCCGCCGCGCCCGTCGCAGCGGGTCGCGATCCGTTGATCTTCGACCGTCCGCGGCTCGGGATCATAAACAAAGGCAAACCCGCGGTCAAAGACGGCGTCTTCATCCAGCACGCCGCCCGCGGGGTACAGCATTTCGGAAAGGTCGCCGCTGTGGATTTGTTCCATATGCCAGCCGCCGCCAAAGAAAGCGTCCCGATCGTCCTTACCAAGCGCGTCCAATAACACATCATGCGCCAGCGCTGCGCCGCGTGCGTTCCAATGCGAATCAAGCCGGTGATACAGCACGTCCGGCTGTGCGCGGAAGGCGGCGAACAGGTTGGCATAAGGTACGCCTTCCTGCTCGAGCAGCGGGCGCAGCCGGTCGATATCGTCCGAGCCCTCCAGCGGCGTACCGACGGCGGGCAGGTATTGCGGATACAGCGAGGCCTTGTTCGGCGCGACGGTAAACAGCAGCCGCGCGCCGTGCGCCTCCGTGTATTCGCGCAGCAGGGCAAGGGTATGCGCCGCGCCATAGAGCGCGCGGTCGCTCATCGGTTCGGTGTGCAGATAGCCGGGCAGCGTTTCGCGGTAAAACAGCCAGCCCTCGCGGCCCAGCAGCACGCTGTCCTCGGCGGAGGTATGAAAAAGCGTCGCTTTCAGCGCGGCGTTCGCCGCGATCAGCTCTTGCCGGAAAGCGAAATGGTCGGCAACGTAATCGGTAGCCTGCTGCAAAACGTCGGGATTCGGCCCTCCGTCAGGCAGGGTCAGCGCCGGACGCGGGGCAAGCCGTTGATTCGCGGCAGCCTGGCTTTCCGGGAGCAACAGCATCCCGGCGCCGGGGAGCAGGCAGGCGGCGAGGAAAGCCGCCATAGCCAGCCGGGACTTGGTTTTCAGTTTCAAAGCGTTCCCTCCCAAGGGGCTGCATGGGCCGGAACGGCGAAAGCGCGAAAGGAGAGCGCCGTTGTTTCCGGCTCATGCTCACGGATTTTTAAAGTAATCAAAGCGGGTATCGCCATACCGCGCCTGAAAAAAGTTTAAAGAACTGTATTTCATTTCCAGCTGAGCGTCGTAAACATAAATCCGCCCGTCAATCGTGATCTCCACCCAACCGTGCTCCTGCCGGTTCTGGCCGAGCCATCCGACGACGGTATGGGCGTTGTAGCCCAGCTCGCGGGCGAGCAGGCAGAAGGTGGCGGCGAAGCCGAAGCAGTTGCCGCGCCCGTCGTGCAGGAAGGCTTCGGCATAGGCGGGCTCCCACCCAGTCTGGCCTTTGGAAACGAGGTTGCGTTTGATATAGGTGAAGTTATCGCGCACATAGGCGTACATCGCGCGCAGCTTCTGCGCGTTGCTCATGGAGCTGTTGGTGTGCGTGCGGACGATCTCGGCGAGGAGGTCGTCCAATTCGGGGTCGCCGGTCGTCATCCGCCCGTCCGAGCCGAAGGGGAAGCCGCGGACGGTGGTATCCCGCACGAATTTGCCGTCCTGCACGCAGTACAGGCTGCCGCCAATATTGTGGAACCCGTCGGATAGGGGATTGCGTTCCGCATCCAGCGAGAGCCAGGATTCGGCCAGGCCGTCGGGCTCCTGGGTATGCCCGATCGTCGCCTCCATGATCTCGGCGTAGGCCCAATGGGTAGCGGGGACGTCGGGGAAAAAACGGACCTCCGGCGCGGAAGCGATCGTCTCCGGATCCGGGCTGCGTCCGAGCAGGCGGTTGAATACGACGGCGGCTTCGGCGCGGGTCAGCGGGTCGTCGGGGTGGAAGGATCCGCCGGAAACGCTGAACAGCCGATGGGACACGGCGGCGCAGACCGCGCCATAATACGGATCGTCCACGGATAAATCGTCAAACTGGAACGGGAACCCGCCGGCGGGCAGGAAATAAGCAGCCGCGACGGCGCAATCGGCGCGGGTGAGGGGCGCGTTTGGACGGAACCGTCCGTCTTCGTCGCCGGGGATGGCCCCGGCGCGGGCCAGCGTGCCGACCGCCTGCGCATAGGCGGCGTCTTCTGGAACGTCGGGGAAGCTGCCGGACGCCTGCGGCGGGCCGTCTAGCAGGCTGTAAAAGATCTGCGCGGCTTCGGCGCGGGTCAGCGCCTTGGACGGCTCGAACATGCCGGAAGCGTTGCCGTCGAGATAGCGAGCATGCTCCGCGCCCTCCTCGCGGAGGGTCAGCGGCCCGCTGAACCGTACTGGCGCAGCGTCGTTGCTGCCTGCGCGCGGCGCGCCCGCTCTTGCAGGCGGCAATCCGACAAGCAGGAGAATGGCTGCGGAAAGCGCCCCCGCAGCGATCCGATCGAATTTCATAAGATCCCCCTATTATCTGGCAGTCTTCGGATGTCCGGTATCCGGTTGGGCGCGCCGTTCGGCGGACGGATACGGGGCGGGGAAGGGCTGTCCGATAACATAAATCAAGCTGGCTGCTTCCTATTATATATGTATTTAGGGGAGCTTGTCAATGAAAACGGTAGGATTTGCGCAAAAAAGGGCGAAATTTGCAGGGATCTGGAGGGCTGGGGACGCTTTGCGCGGCAGTCGCCGCCTGCGCGGGGCGCGGAGGCGACACGGCTTCTTTTTTTTCGATCTTTTGCTGTTATTTGCTTCCGGCTGTGTTATAATAAGGATATTCCCCACATCGAAAGGAGACGGCGACATGAAAAACAGCATCGTTTACCGCCTGCTCGCAAAGCCCCTGCGCTTTGAAGAGCTGAAGCGTGCGCTCCCTGAAATGAGCAAAAGCGAACTGATCCGCGAACTGGAACGCCTGGGCGAGGCGGGGTTGATCCTGCGAAACAAGAAAAACCGTTATGCCTGGGCGGAACACTATGGCTGCACCGCTGCGACCTTCCTGGCGACCGGGCGGGCCTTTGCGTTTGCCCGTCCGGACGAGCCGGCGTCGGAGGGCGACGTTTTCATCCCGCCTGCGTGTACGGGCGGGGCGTGGCATGGAGACCGGGTGCTGCTCCAGATCGTCCCGGCATCCCGCGGGCACAAGAGCGAGGGCGAGGTTATCCGCATCCTGGAGCGCAGCCGCGCCGAGATCGTCGGCGAGGTGCAGACGAAGGGCAAATCCTGCATCCTGCGTCCGGCGTCGGCGAAGTATCCGGATATCGTTTTGCCCAAGGGCAAGCTGGGCGGCGCGCAGCCCGGCGACCGGGTCGCCGTCCATGTGATGTTTTATGGAGAAGGCGGGCTCCCGCCGCAGGGGGCCGTTGCGGCGATCCTCGGCTCGGAGGGCACGCTGGAAGCGTCGGTTGCGGGCATCCTGCGCGAGAACGGCATCACCCTGCCATTTTCGGAGGAAAGCGAACGGCAGGCGGAGGCCTGCGGCGAACAGGTCGACCCGGCGGAGGCGGCGCGGCGGCTCGACCTGCGCGGCAAGACGATCTTTACCATCGACGGCGATGACGCGAAGGATTTTGACGACGCCGTTTCGTTGGAACCGCTGGAAAACGGCCATTTTGAGCTGGGCGTACACATCGCTGACGTTTCGCATTATGTCACCCCGGGCAGCCCGTTGGACGACGAAGCCTGGCGGCGCGGCACTTCGGTCTATTACCCGGGCCATGTGATCCCGATGCTGCCCTTTGCGCTTTCGCACGGCATTTGCTCGCTGAACCCCGACGTTGACCGGCTGACGTTCTCGGCGCTGCTTGAGGTCGATATGGATGGCAGGCGCTATAACTTCCGTTTTGCGAAATCGGTCATCCATTCCGCCGCCCGAATGACTTACAACAACGTAAACAAGATTTTGGAAGGCGACGGCGCGCTCCGGGAACGGTACGCGGCGCTGGTACCGACCTTTGAGCGGATGGCGGCGCTGGCGGAGGCGACCCGCAAACGCCGGATGGAGCGCGGCGCGCTCGATCTGGATATCCCTGAGCCGCAGATCGTCGTGGACGAAGCGGGAAAGCCGGTCGACGTGCAGTATCGCGACCGGGGCGCGGCGGAAAAGCTGATTGAGGAATTCATGCTGCTGGCGAACGAGGCGGCGGCGGAGTTTTTGGAGCGGCGCGGCGACCCTGCGGTCTATCGGGTGCATGAAAACCCGGACCCGGACAAGCTGCGGGCGTTCGCGATGTTCGCGCGGCCATTCGGTTATCGGGTCGACGCGAGCAAGCCGCAAAATACGCGCCAGCTGCAAGCGGTGCTGGACGGCGCAAAGGACGATCCCAAGCAGCGCGCGCTGCCGACGCTGCTGCTGCGTTCGCTGGCGCGGGCGCGTTACAGCGCGGAATGCACTGGGCATTACGGGCTGGCGGCGCGTTATTATCTGCATTTTACGTCGCCGATCCGCCGGTATCCCGACCTTGCGGCGCACCGGATGCTGTATAAGGCGATCACGGGGCAGCAGTTCACGAAAACCGACTTGACCTTCTGCGAGGAAGCGGCGGGGCAGTCGACGGCGCGCGAATACGCGGCGGACACGGCGGAACGGGACATTGACAAGCTGTATCTGGCCGCATATATGCAGCCGTTTATTGGCGAAGAATTCGACGCGGAGGTCTCGAGCGTCGCGCAGTTCGGCCTGTTCGTATCGCTGCCGAACTCGGTAGAAGGATTGGTGCGCATCGAAGCCCTGCCGGGAGATTATTACGAATACATTGAAGAGCGCATGGAACTGCGCGGGCAGAGGTCGGGCTTCCGGTATACGATCGGCACGCCGCTGCGGGTGCGCCTGACCGGCTCGAACCCGGCCAATGGGCAAATCGATTTCGTCCCAGTCTGAACGCCGGAGCGTATGGAAATTGCATGGATAAGGAAAAGGCTGCCTCACGAAACGGGGCGGCTTTTTCTGAAAAGAAGGTTTGACAGCGGGATCCCAGGAACATGGCTGGATAGATGAATTTATGTTGCAAGACCATACCCAAATGTGGTATAACGAACAAAAACGTTGGTTCGATTTTAAAAATGGCTGGATCGATCAAAAAGGGTGTCGCTCACAATGCCTTGCCGGAAGGATTCGGATGCTGTTAAGCAGGATGACCTGCCCGATTTTTTGATTTCATGGGAGGAAATATTGGCGGCTGTATTAGATTTTGTGGTGACACTGATGGATGAACTCCTGAACGACAAGGAATCGGGATTGAACGAACAGGATATCCGCTTTTATGACAAGGGGCCGTTTTTCGCCGCCCCTTTCGACGGTTCAAGCGGTCAACGGCGCGATCGCGGCTTTCTATCCCGGCGTATTGGAACGGATCTACCGCATGATCGGCGAGGAATATTATGTGGCGTTTGCCAGTATCTACAACTTCCATATCCATCCGGTCAGCGGCAAACATCGGTTAAAATCGATGCAGAATACCTGGCAAGCACGAACCGGCAGTTGAACCGGCGCGGCGAACTGCTGACCCGGAAAGTATATCGTTATTCGAGCGAGGAGAACGCGCTTCAAGCCGTTTGAGGCAGTCGTTACCCAAAGGGATACCGGGACGACGGGCAACGTAAACGAGAAAGGGATCTGAAAACATCGGGAGCCGTTTCACGTGCGGGATCTTGCTTGCAGGAATGGAAAATACAAGCCCCATGCAAACGCCTTTCCAAAGCGGGAGGGCGTTTCGTATTTTCCCCGATCGATCCGCAGCCGATCGCTGCACGCGCTTCGGTACGAAACCCGTCGATGTATACCCGCGAACGCTGGATGTTGACGTTTGCTGCGCCTACGCGGCGGGCGCCTGGGCGCTGCCCCTGGCCCCTGGTCCTGCGCGGACAGCGCCAAAGGGACTCGTCCCTTTGGAATCCCTGCCCCGCCTGCGGGCGGGATCGGTGCGGTCAAAGCCGTTTCTGCGTGCGGCTTCGTCCCGTTAAAACGACGGCGGGACGAAGTGGCAAAATTTTCTGAATGGGAGTATAAAAACCTGTATTCGAAAGCCGGAGATGGCGGCTGCGCAGGCCTTTCGCCGCCATGCGGTATCGCTTTGCCTTGAACTCTGTCAGGATCCCTGCGGGAAATCGCCTTTGCTTGATGACGATCCCTGATGTATCCACTCATCCCAATTTATGAATACAGGTTCTAAAATTCGGCAAAACGCTTCCTTTTTTCCTGCTCCCGTGGTACAATAAGAACAGTGCTGCCACATTGGCAACGATTTGGTGCAAATTGACAGCCGCGCGTCAAAAACCGGAACGCTATTTCCGGAAGAGCCATCGCGCAAAGGAGGGCCTTGGATGAACAAAAACCGCCGTAAAAACGGAAAAAAGCTGCGCTTGTTACCGCTGGTACTCGGCGTATATGCCATTATGCTTGGTTTGGGATTGTTCAGCGCCGCAGTTTCCAGCCTGTTGGAAGGCGTGGCGCCTCTGGCCGCGTTCCGGCTGCTTGCGGCGTTAGCCTTTGCCGGTCTGGGGCTGTATGGCGTTTGGGACGGCATACGCGATCTGTTTGTGCCGGAAAAGCCAAAACCGGAACCGCCCCGGCAATATATCCTGAACGATGTGCGAGGGCAACGAAGCTCTAATGTCACTGTCGAACGGCTGTGCGCCCAACTCGAAGAGCTTGCGGAAACCGAAGAAGCGGGCGGCTTTGTCCTGACAGCTTTGCCGCCGCTCCCGCTCCCGGGGCTTGGCGAGCTGTGCCAGATCTTTGTTGCCCGTGAGGAACCGTTCCGGCTGGTCGCGTTTGTACAGGCGTCAGACGGCAGCAAGTATATACGGCAAAAAACTGCCGGCCGATCTGCTGCGGAGCAGGCCTTGCAGCAATTCCTGTCCGGAAATCTGGATCTTTCTGATTGGAAAAACTCCGAACTTACGATAGAACGGGAGGAAAAGCCCGGCGCTCCGCGCCAGCTCCTGCGTATCTGGGGCGAGAGCTGGCGAAACGACCTGAAATTCTTCTCCGTCCGGGATGTTGAACTTGCGATCGACGGCATTGCCGAAGGCAAATATCAAAAGATCGAGCTTACACTGGGCGCGGCCGTATTTTTCATTGCGCCCAGTCTACGCGATGAATCCCAGCTGACCGTGCTGCTGATGCTCTTTGACGGGGATCAGCCGCACGAATTCCTGAAAAACGGGACGGCGACGCAGGTCAAATTCTGGCTGGTACGTATCCTCAGTGAAGGCGGGCCGGTCGAGCTGTATGGCTGGCAGGATATTACAAACCAATCGACGTGACAAGGAGGAACGGACATGGGGAAATATTTCAGCGACGTAGTCGAACAGGCGATCGCCGACCTGTATTATTGTTATGACAGCGGCCGGGCAAAGGCGGCGGCGGACGCGTTGTTCCTTGCCGCCAAGGCGGGCGACGGCGACGCCAGCTATTTCCTGTCCCGCTGCTTTTCCGGCGTCTGCTACAGTTGGGACTATCACCCGTTTGAAGAAAACGAAGCGGCGGCCTACGCCATGCTGCATCAGGGCATTTCACAGGGCAGCGCCGTTGCCGTGCTGGGCGCGCTCCGCATTGATATGCTGACCCCGGAGCTGCGGGAAACCATGCCGTTTTCCAGCCTTCACGAAGCGTGGGAGATCGTTTATCAGAAAGCGGACGACGGTTGCCCGTTCTGTCAATACATGATCGGCAATACCTATTATTTTTTAGATGTGATCGAGATCGAAGACCAAAAGGAAAGCGCGTTCCCAAGCCGGGAAGCCTGGAACGACTGGAAACGGGAGCAGGTGAAAAACGGTATCCCGTGGTTATGCAAAGCTTATTCCGGAGGGATGGGGATGGCGGGCCGCAACCTTTACCGCTATTACAAATCCGGCAGGGGTGAGCTGATCCCGCCGGATCCCGATAAGGCGCAGGAGGTCGTCCGGCAAGGCGCGGAGCGGGGTTATCTCGATTGGATGGATTCCTATGCGGTCCATCTGTACTACGCCGGACAGAAGAAAGAGGCGCTTTCGTGGGCGCTCAAGTCGGCGCAGGGCGGCCAGCTGCACGCATGGAGCCTTGTGGGCGACATCTATCAGGAAGGGCAGGCCGTCGACCGGGATCTTGCTTATGCGTTGGAATGCTATGAGAAGACCGCGCCTTATGGCGACGACGCCTATGCCTGCGACCGGGCGGCTTCCATGTATTTTTTCGGGCATGGCACACAGAAGGATTATGCCAAAGCGGTGCAGTATTTGGAACGTTGCTATATGCTGACCCGTGGGGATACGGATACCGACCTGCTCGGGCTGTGCTACCTGATGGGGTGGGGATGTCAGCAGGATCCGGCCCGTGGGCGGAAGCTGTTGGAGAGGCCGGTGAGCAACCGCAACAGCAAACGGTATCAGTGCTACGGTCTTGGTATGATGTATGCCGAAGGTATCGGCGTGCCGGAAAATATCGAAAAAGGCGTGGAATATCTGAAAGCTGCGGGCGATTACCCACCGGCGCGGGAGGCGCTCAAGCATTATAAAAAGAGCCTGTTCGGCGTCTGGCGGCGGCGGTAACGGGCTGCGCCCGTTCAGCGTTTGGCTTCTCGTAAACTCTTTTTGGCGGAGGTATCCGAAAATGAAAATATGCAAGGTCGGGCCGGACGGGAACGGCGGTTATTTGTTTTGCATTTATGAAAAACGATTTATTGAAAAGGAGCCGGTAATTCCGAAAGGATAGGCAGTTCTCTAAAATCGGGAACTGCCCATTTGAATGCATATATACTCACATTCAAAAAATTTTGCCGATCCTGCCACTTCGTCCCGCCGTCCTTTTGGCGGGACGAAGCCACACGCGGAAACGGCTTTGACCGCACCGATCCCGCCCGCAGGCGAGAAAGGGATTCCAAAGGGACGAGTCCCTTTGGCGCCGTCCGCGTAGGACCGAGGTCCTGGGGCAGCGCCCCGGCGCCCGCCGCGTAGGCGAAGCAAACGGCAAAATTCAGCGTTCGCGGGTATAGCCAAAAAAGAAAACCGCCTTGCGGCGGTTTCTTTAAAATAGGCGTATCGAAAAAATCTCCAAAAGCAGAAGACTTGCTGGACGGTTGAAGGGGGGTCACGTCTGCTGCAGCCGACGGTAAAGATCAATGAACTGCTCCGCAAACATGCGTGCGGTTTCGGCCCCTGCAAGCTGATCCTCGGCATGTACAAGGGTCAGCCGGGTCAGGAGACCGTTCTCGGCAGAAACCTCCTCCTGGATGAGGTCAAAATGCGACTCATGCGCATGAAGATAGTTTTCATTCCCGCGTTCAACGGCAGCGGCAGCCGCCGGAAAATCTCCGGTTTTGGCGTGTTCGATCGCTTCAAGGTAATCGCTTTTAGCCGCCCCGCTGAAAGAGATCAGTGAAAAACACGCCTGTTCCAGCTGTTCTTGAGAAATTGCCATATCATTGTGCTCCCATCGCTTTTTTCAGGTCGGCATAGACCTTTTTGCCGTCCATCAGTCCGTATGCCATCATGTCAATGACCTCGACCGGCTTGTCGCCAGCCATTTCCTGAATGCGCCCCTTCAAATAGCGCACCTGGGGCCCGAGCAGGATAAAGTCTGCATTCCCGACGTGCTCCCGCGCCTTGATTTCACTGGCCGCCCAGATTTCCAGCTCAAAGTTATCCTCTTTCGCGGCGGCGGCGATCCGGTCGCACAGCATCCCGGTGGACATCCCCTGAGAACAAAGCAATAAAACTCGCAGCATGAAAAAGCCTCCTCTTGATTTTATGTTTTCGGATATTTATAATAAACTGTAAAGATGTGAGGTGAGACCATATGGAACTGATCGATCTGTCCAAACGGCATTTACTGAATGAAACCGAGCACCGTGTGCTCGCCTGTATCCTGGACGCAGTCAAAAGCGGCGACGGCAAGCTGGCTATCCGCACGGTCGCGCAGCGGTCTTATGTTTCGACGACAACGGTGATCAAGCTGTCCCGCAAGCTGGGGTATTCGGGCTACAGCGACATGATTTATTCTCTGCGCAGCCGCTTCGAGCAGGAACGCAACGAAGCGGCGGGCATCGACCTGTTCAGCATCCTGGAAACGGTCGACCTTTCCGGCATCGATGCATTTACCGACGCGCTGCTCTCCAACCGGGATCGCTGTATTTTCATCGTGGGGTTGGGCTTTTCAACGATCGCGTCCTCGTATTTTATGCGTCGGCTGGCAACGCTCGGCTTCCTTGCCTATGACGGCGCGCCGGTCGATATGATGCTCGGCGGGGACGTGCCCAGCCTGACGATCATCCTCTCAAAAAGCGGGGAGACGCGCGACCTGATCGACATCGCGGCCCATGCGATCCGTTTAAACCATCGGCTGTTCACCATCACAGCGCACGGCTCGTCTACCCTTGCCTGCATGGGGGAACGCGCTCTGGTGATCCGCACCGGTTGCCCGACTGCATACAACGTTCCGGATTTCTTCATCGGGCGGACGATCATCCTGTTGGAATACATCCTTTCCCGTCTCATCCAGCGGCTGGAGCAGGAGGACGCCCCCTGACCTGGCCGAGGCCCCGGAAATGGGCCGATCGATCCCTCCGATCTCGCAGCTTCCGGCAAATCCGGCTGCGCGGTATTCAGGATCGGTATGCCTGCTGGTTCCGGATTTATTGTAGCACCTTTGCCCGCGCCGCACAAGGAAACGGACAAAAATGGAAACATATTTTTTATACAGGTAACAAGTTTTTTCTTCCTCGAAACCGCTTGCAAAACCGCCCGTTTCCTTTATCCTTAATTTAAAGGGGTAAAGCGGAACGGGCGGTTCCCTTTCCCCGACACATTGAAAAGGAGTGAGCGGAATGAAACAGTATGCTGTTACCATTGCAGGGGGCGGAAGCACCTATACTCCCGATATGCTTGAAATGCTGTGTCTGGTGCGGGAACATTTCCCGCTTCGACGGGTCGTGCTCTATGACATCGACGCAGAACGGCAGTCCCATATCGGGCGGTTCGGGGAGATCCTGTTCCGGGAGTATTACCCCGGGCTGGAATTCTTCTATACGACGGATCCGCAGAAGGCGTTCGCAGACGTGGACTTTGTTCTGGTACAGATCCGTCCGGGCGGGCTTGCCATGCGCGAGCTGGACGAGAAGATCCCGCTGCGCCGCGGCATCATTGGGCAGGAGACCTGCGGCCCTGGCGGTTTCGCCTATGGGATGCGCTCGGTTCCCGCAATGATCGAGCTGGTGCGCCAGATCCGTCGGTATTCCCCGGAGGCGTGGATCCTGAACTACTCGAACCCTGCGGCGATCGTTGCGGAGGCGACCAAGCGCGTGTTCCCGGACGATTTCCGATTGATCAACATCTGCGATATGCCGATTTCGATCATGGATATTTTCTGCCCGCTTGCGGGCGGGCGCAAGCGGCATGATATCGAACCGCGTTACTATGGGCTGAACCATTTTGGCTGGTTCACCGCAATGTACGATAAAAAGACCGGGGAAGATGTGCTGCCGGAGATCCTCGCCAAACTGCAAAAGGGCAACTGCGACAGGGAACTTGGTTTTTCCGGCAAAAACGATGCTTACTGGAATTTCACCTTCCGGCATTTGGAAAAGATGGTGCAGGACTTCCCGCACTCGCTGCCGAATACCTACATGCAGTATTACCTTTACCCGCGCACGATGGTGGCGCACAGCGATCCGGCATATACCCGCGCAAACACTGTGATGGACGGGCGCGAAAAGCGGGTGAAGCAGTATTGCGATGAAATCGCAGAGCTGGGCGCGATCCGCGGCACACGGTTCGACCTGGATCAGAAATACAGCGCCGAGCCCAAACGCGGGACAGACGGGGGCTTTGAATCGGCGACCATTGCCCACAATGACGCGCACGCGACTTATATCGTCGAATTGGCAATGAGCATTGCACAAAACCGGAACGATGTTTTCCTGATTATCACGGAGAACAACGGGGTCGTACCGAACCTGTCGGACGGCATGATGCTGGAAGTCGCGTGCCGGGTCGGCGCGCGGGGTGCGGAGCCGTTCCGTCTGGGGTGCGCGGGCGCCTTTGAAAAGGGATTGCTCGAAGGGCAATATGCCTACGAACGGCTGACCGTCGACGCAGCGCTGGAGGGTTCTTACCAGAAAGCGCTGATGGCGCTGACCGCCAGCCGCACCGTCGGCGACGCGGAGCTCGCCCGCACGCTGCTGGACGAGTACATTTCGGCCAACGGCGCGCATTTCCCGGCACTCAAATAAGCAAACTGGAGCCATAAGGGGGCAAGAAAGATGAATAAAATGACAGAATTTATGGAAAACCGGCTGATGCCGCTGTCACAGAAACTTTCCAACAACAAGTATCTGGTCGCGTTGCGGGACGGCCTGATGCTGTCTATGCCGCTGCTGATCATTGGCTCGCTCGCCATTGTGATCGGCGATTTCCCGGTGCAGGGTTTCCACGATTTTATGGCGTCCATCGTCGGCGATGTATGGTATTCCTGGTGCTGGGATATGGTCAATCCGGCCACGATGGGGCTGGTCGCGCTGTTCGCAGTGATCGGCGTGGCGCACAGCCTTGCGTCTGAGGAAGGGGTCGAACCGCTGCCTGCGGTGGCGATTTCTGTTTCGGCGTACTTCCTGTTGCTGGAGCAGATGGAGGGCGGCGGCTTTGCGACCTCCTGCTTCGAGGCGTCGGGGCTGTTCACCGCTATGCTTGCCGCGTTGCTCGCGACCGAGCTGTATGCCATCCTTCTGAAAAAGAATCTCCGGATCAAAATGCCCGAATCGGTGCCGAGCTTCGTCACCCGTCAGTTTGAGGCGTTGATCCCGGCGGCGATCATCCTGCCGCTGTTCCTGATCGTCCGGCTGATCTTCGCAGCGACTCCGTTCGGAACGGTCCAGAATTTCATCGTTACCATGATCCAGATGCCGCTGACCAACATTGGCACGACGCTGGTTGGGACGTTCTTTATCACGCTGCTCAACTCGCTGCTGTGGTTCTTCGGCATCCACGGCACAGCGGTGATCGATTCCTTCATGGGCCCGCTGTGGTACGCCGCGCGCTTTGCAAATCTGGACGTGTTCCTGGCATCGGCTGACACCGTCCGTCCGTTTATCGTTACGCAGGATTTTGCGAACCTGATCATTTTCCTGGGCGGCACCGGCAACACGGTTTCGCTTGCGGCGATCATGGCGTTCCGATGCCGGTCCAGGCGTCTGCGTTCTATGGGACGCCTGGGCCTGCTGCCAGGGCTGTTCAATGTCAATGAGCCGATCATTTTCGGCCTGCCGCTGGTGCTGAACCCGATGATGGCGATCCCGTTCTTCATCGTACCGCCGGTTACGGTGCTTCTCTCCTTCGCAGCAATGTATTTCGGGCTTGTGCCTTACCCAACCGGTGTGACCGTGCCCTGGACCATGCCTGCGCCTTTTGGCGGCTGGATGATGTGCAATGATATCCGTGGAGGGCTGCTTCAGCTGGTCGTGCTGCTGATCGGCGGACTGATTTATTATCCGTTTATCACCGCGCTCGACCGGCAATACCTCAAGGAAGAGGAAGCATGACCCCGGCGCTGTTCGCCTCGGATTTCGACGGCACGCTGGCGTTTTCGGGGCGCATCCACCGGTCGGATCTGGAAGCGGCGGAACATTTCCGCTGCCTGGGCGGACGGTTCGGCATATGCAGTGGGCGCGATCCTGGCTCGCTGGAAGCCGAGCTTACGCCCTACCGTCTGCCAATGGATTTCCGGATCCTGATGGGCGGCGCATGGATCGAGGCGGAAGGGCGGCGGATCGAGGAGCATCCGCTCTGCGGCTGGCAGGAGCTGCTCCCGCTGTTGCGGGAGCGGTGCCGGTTTTTTACCGTGGTCGGCGCGGGGCAGGCCTACTTGGAGCAAAAACCAGACCTGCCGCCGCCTGACAGGGGCGACCGGTGTTATCTGGATTCGTTGCGGCGGGCGTATGCCCTTGACCGGCTTCCGGACGGCCCGGTGTATCAGATCAGCTGCCGCGCCGAAAGCGAGAAGGCCGCTGTGGAGCTGGCGGGGGAGATATCCTGCGGGACGTTTGACGCGGTTCCTAACTGCGACTATGTGGATATAACTCCGTTTGGCGTGGGGAAAGCGGCTGCGGTCGGGGTAGTGGCGGTTTACTTTGGTATACCGGAGGATCGCATATTTACAGCGGGCGACGGGCGGAATGATATCGAGATGCTTTCGCGCTACCGCAGCTTTGCCATGCGAAGCTCGGAACCCTGCGTGCGGCAGTCGGCAGGACGCACGGTCGGTTCGCTGGCGGAAGCGCTCCGAGCTGCGGAAAGGATGGCGCCGTTATGAAGTCGGGCGGGCGGGCTGCACCACCGATGCGAAGGCTTATCGCGTATGCGGTCGACTGGTATCTGTCCGCTATACTGAGCGGCCTGCCGTTGCTGCTGGCGAACGCCATGCGCACGGGGCTTCCTGTGCCGGACACGTCCCTGCCGCCGGGAAGCAGCGGCTGGTTGTACGGGGGAGCCGGGACGCTGCTCGGGCTGCTGTATTACATGCTGCCGTTGCTTCGCTGGGAGGGGCAAACCCCAGGGAAACGCTTGCTCGGGCTGCGCGTCATCACGCTGGACGGCGACCGGCTCAGCCTGCGGCAGGTCCTGATCCGGCAGGCGGCCGGGCTGTTGCTGTTGGAAGGCGTATTGGTATTCCCCAGCCAGCTTCTCCGAGAGCTGTTTGCCCGCGTTGCCGGTGGACAGGCGGCGCAGATATTGCAATATGCAATGGTCGGCGTCGCGATCGTCTCCGTGCTCATGGGTATCTATTCACGACAACGGCAGATGCTGCACGACCGACTCGCCGGTACGTTTGAAATATACACGCACGATGAAGACAAATGAAGACAGGCGCTTCCGCGTAGTGGGTTACAAGCCGAAAGGGCGTGCCGATATGGCGCGCCCTTTCGGCAAATCGTATTACGTTTGCGATCCTTTCCACAGTTGGGCGGATCCGGGGCTTTCGCTTACACAAAATTTGCGCCGTGCCGGTGGATCTTGCACAGATTCATATACTGGTTTGAACTTTGGAAGTAATCTGCAACTTCTCCTGCCGCGCGCTGCGCCATTTTATGGAAGAGAGCGCGAGGCGCGGGTGGGAAACTTTTGAAAAAAACACGCAAACCTTTGCAAATTGAACATTTATTTCGTCACCGGAAATTGAAATTTTTCGACGTAGGGACGCAGACAGCGGAGCGGATGCGCGATTTGCAAAGGTTTGCCTTCGTGAATCGCGCAGGAAACCTGTGGAGACTGGTGTTTTGCACAAAAACAGCTGACGGATCTGTGTAGAATCAACAACGATCCGTCCTGTTCAAAATGTACAAATCGTCGCGTTTGCAGCCTTCGGCGGATTTGCGCGCTCCAAAAGTTTGTGCTAGAATAACGTCACGGAGCTTCCGCCCAACAGCGGCCCGACGCAAAACATCGGGGGCGGGGATGGAATGGCATTTAAAATACGGATTTTAGTTGACAAGGAGCATACGATCATGAGATTCGACCAAGCTACAAACGGGAATGTTTTTCAACACGGCTGGAGCAGGGAACAGGCTGTCATGAGCGCCCATGACAAGGCGATCCTGCAAGAGCTGGCAAAAAAGCTGCGCGGTTATGCGGAGCGTCCCGAAGAAGAGGAGCGGATGCAGCTTTGGCGCGACCACAACGACCTGAAGGCGACCCGCCCGCTCATTTACATCGATCTGGAAAACGGCTGGAATGAATTGCTTCCGCGGGAATTCACCTGCCAGTGCGACGGCGAAATGGCGCAGGAATGGGAGATGTGGCTGCACAAGGAGCTGATCTATGCGGAAAAAGTACGGTGCGACAAGCCGCTGGAAGCGAAATTCTACATCCCTTATCAGGCGTCCGACAGTGCGTGGGGCATTGCGAAGGAGGTCGTCGGCGATGCCCGGAACGGGGAAGCCTATACCTGGAAAAGCCCGATCACGGACGAATTGATGGAGGAGGACGCCGACCTGTCCGAGCTGATCAAAACGCCGGTCATTACCGTCGACTGGGAGGCCACCGACGCCTTTACTGCGATCGCGCACGATGTTTTTGACGGGATCCTGACTGTTGAGCGCCGCCACCCGTGGTGGTGGGGCATGGAGCTGACCCATCCCTATGCGGATCTGCGCGGCTTTGAAAACATGCTCGTCGACTTTTATGATTACCCGGAGAAGGTGCACGAGATCCTGAATCTGTTTACCGAAGGGTATCTTGTAAAGCTGGACTATTTGGAGCAAAACGGTTTGCTGACCCCGAACACCGGCAACTGCTATGTTGGTTCGGGCGGACTGGGATTGACCCGCGAACTGAATCCGGACGCAGCCGTCCCGAAAACCACCATGGATATCTGGGGATTTCATGAGAGCCAGGAGACCAGCGAGGTTTCGCCGGAAATGTTTGCCGAGTTCATCCTGCCGTATCAGCTCCGGCTGGCGGAGCGGTTCGGGCTGAATTATTATGGTTGCTGCGAGGGGCTTGACAAACGCTGGCAGTATGTGCAGAAGATCCCGCGGCTGCGCCGGGTCTCGGTCTCTCAATGGGCGGACGCCGCAGCCATGAGCGAGATGCTTGGCAGCGATTATGTATATTGCCATAAGGTCAGCCCGACCGACATCGCGGTACCCGAACCGGACGAAGACCACATCCGCAGCCGCTTGAACCAGCTGTTAGTGACCTGCAAGGCGCATGGGAACCATGTGGAGCTGATCATGAAGGATAACCATACAATCGCGAACCGGCCGGAAAATGCTTATCGGTGGGTGCAGATCGCCCGTGAGGAGATCGCCCGCGTTTACGGTTGATAGAAGGAAGACCGCGCCGCCTGCTGCGGCCCCGCGCTGCGGCAGAGCGGCTTCGGTGCGTTTGAAACATCCGGATTACGAAAGTCTGTTCCGGATGGACAAAGCCTTCCCGCCGGGATCCGTCCGAAATATTTGTCAAACGGTACGAAAGGGGCCTTGTTATGGAGCTTTCCGAGCGCTGCCTGCATCTTTGCAGCCATATCACTACGCTAACCGGCGTACACAGCACTTTGCTGCATATCCCAACAAAAGCGTTCCTGTCCGAACCGTTTCGGAACGACTGCGCCTATCAGGAAACGGCCTGTTCGGCGGTCATGACGCACTTATACGGGGCATACGAAGCGCAGCGGTGGGATGGCAAATACATCTATTATTGCCCGCGCGGGATGGTGTTCCTGGCAGCGCCGCCGAACGATCCGGGCGGGGTGATGGAATATTGCATCATCCTCGGGCCGATCCTGCTGAGCAACAGCGTTGACGATCCCTTTGACGACCCTTTGCAGGATCCCGCATCGCTCGCGGACGTTCCGCGTATGACGACCGCCCAAGCCCGCTCGCTGGAGGAATTACTGGCTGCGGCGGCGCGGTCGCTCGCGCTGGATATCCTGCCGCCGGATGTGGATTCCGGACGTCTGGCGGATATGATGCAGAAAATGTATGATCATACAGAGGACGAACGTCCGAAGGAGTATCCGGTCGAGAGCGAGCGGCAGCTTCAGGAATACATCCGGGCTGGGGATAAGGAAGCGGCGCAGCAGCTGCTGAATGAATTGTTAGTGCATATTTATCATCGCGCGGGCAGCGACCCCGCTGCGATCAAAGCACGGGTGCGGGAGTTGCTGGTGTTGATGAACCGCGCGACCATCGACGGCGGCGCGGATGCGGATGAAGTCTTTGCGCTCTGCGCCCGTTATGACCGCGAGGTCGATTCCTTCCGTAATTTTGAAGATCTGAACCGGTGGATCGGGACGATCCTGCATCAATTTATTAACTTTGTGTTCGATTTCAACACGATCCGGCACCAGAACGTGGTCTTTAAGACGACCGCCTATATCAAGGAGAATTTGGCAGATAAGCTGACGCTGGACAAAGCGGCGGAACAGGTATACCTTTCAAAATCGTATTTTTGCCGGATCCTTCGGGAGGAATTGGGATGCACCTTTACGGAGTATGTGAACCGGCTGCGCATTGAAAAAAGCAAGTCCCTGCTGCGTGGGACGGAATTATCGATTTCGGAGATCGCCTGTGCGGTCGGGTTTGGCGACCAGAGTTATTTCACCCGCATTTTCAAAAAACAAACCGGTATGGCGCCGGGAAAATACCGTGTGCGGAAGGGATAACCATATAAAATATTGAGAATACCCAAGGATTTGAGCCGTAATTGGCGGTTCAAGCCCTTGGGTATTTTGTTTTGCAGCTAAATGAAGGATAATACACTATTATCCTTCATTTGTCAAGACTACCTTTCACAAAAAATGGCGGAAAGTTTTGTGGAAAGTAGACAAAAACGGCTTTATATTTCTCCAAAACATGCTCAAAAGCGCGCCCAAAAGCACCGCGAACGAAGGATAATAGTGTATTATCCTGTGTAGGGGGTTGCAGTTATCCACTCGGGTGCCCGGCGACCTCAAGAATTCAACCGAATCAAATTTTATTGAGTCGTTGAGAGGAGGCGCTTTTATGCTGGCGTTGACGGTTCACGCGGGCGATTATATCACAATCGGTGACAATATTGTGGTGCAGGTTTTGAAAGCTGGAGACGTGTTTCGGCTGGCGGTGGACGCGCCGCGCTCGATGTCGATCGAACGGGCGAAGGTTCATGAGCAGTTGGGTAACGTGCCGGAGTGTATCCGGCGCGTCCAAAAGCTGCCGCCTACGGAGACTTACCCCAAACGGGCGCGCTCCGTATCCTCGGCGATCCGGTGACGGGGGGAGCGCGCATGCCCGGAAAAAAGGCTAGGAGAAGCGATCCCATAGAAGGAAAGGCTTCTCAATATACGGTTTTCAAACTCCGTCTTTATCCAACCCCGGAGCAGGCGGCGCTGATGGAGAAAACCTTCGGCTGCTGCC
>CAJUGU010000041.1 GCA_910586105.1 uncultured Eubacteriales bacterium
GGTGCAGGGCAGAGCCCTGCCGCTGTCCGCGCAGGACGCCTCCCCTGCGAGGGGCAGGACGCACTCAAACGGCGAAGAACGCCGCCGCGCCAAACAGCGCGCCCAGAATGCCGCCCGCCAGTACGTCCCGTGGGAAATGGATGCCGCCCAGTACCCGCACCAGCGCGATCGCCAGCGCAAGCAGCCCCAGGATGCAGCCCGCCGAGGGGGATACCGCGCCGTAGGCCGATGCGATCGCCGCCGCGCAGGTCATATGACGGCTCGGGAATGAATCGCGCCCCGCCTTCCGGCGGGGGAGTAATGGCTCGATGCCCAGCGCTTCCGCCGGGCGCGCGGCCTTGACCGCTTTCCGTAAAACGGTGCAGGTCAGGAATGCGCCCGCCGGGAAGGCTGTCAGCCAAGGAAGGCGCGCGTCGCCGCGCGCGGCAAGCCACAGCAGCAGCGCCGGATACAACAGGTAGAACAGCAGCGGCAACGCCCGGTTTGCAAGCGCCAGCAGGCGCAGCGCCATGGGCCGCGCCCGGAACCATTCCGCGATCCGTCCGTACCGCGCCGCCGTCATGCCGCTCACTGCCGCGGACGGAGCACGCCGTCCCGATACGCCTGCAACAGCTCGCCCAGCGCCGCGATCTTCGACCGGATCGCCGTCCCCGCGTCCGTGTCCTGGATCAGGAGCCGGTGCGGCATCTTTTCTACAACACGGATCGTCGTGAACGTCGAAGCCGTTTCCGTAGCCGTCGCCTGCCGGAATGGACGGTGCTCCGCAAGCTGGAGCTCGTGCGAATCGAAAATCAGCGTGTAACCCGCAATGCCCGTCGTCGACTGGTACGCCTTCGATATGCCGCCGTCGATCACGAACAGCCGCCCGCCCGCCTTGACCGGGTTTTCCCCGTGCTTCACCGGCACGTGCCCGTTGATGATATGCGCGTGCGCCGGGTCAAGCCCGAATTCCCGCAGGATCTTTTCACAAGCCCCCACGTCTTCATATGCGCGGTAATAGGCATTGCGCGTTTCCGTATACGTCGATTTGTCCTCAATGAAGTACCGCTCAAAGGTCGTCATGCGATCGCGCCCAAACACCGGGCTTTTCGCCCCGCACCACAGGTACCACATCAGGTCGACCGAGTTCTGGTCGCCCGAATAGTACGCCTGCCGCACCCGTTTGTCCAGATGGTCAAGCAGCGCGCGGCCCGAAAACGTCCCGCTGTCCAGCTTCACCCGCTCGAATTCGCCGTTTTCGTCCATCGGGATACAGCCGTGGTACAGCAGGTTGTCATTGATGACCTTGTACATCCCGCCGTGATTGTAAATATACTCGATATGCCGGCGCAGCTGCGCCGAGTGCCGGAAGGATTGCCAGATGCCTTCGACCAGCTCGTTTTCGTCCTCGCTCAGCCGGTACGGGTCCTCCGGGTCGATAGTCGGGAACCGCCGGTCCAACATCTCATGCACTTTGCCGTCGATCTCGATCGTGCCGTTTTCAAAATCGACCTTGTCCAGCAGCAGCCGCCCCTGCATCCCATATTCCGGATGGCGCAGCAGCAGCTGCCCTTCCAGCTTGAACAGGATCACCGCAACTGCCTTATGCATCCGCGCCGCCTGCTGCGGGTCGATCGGGTCTAAAATGTTTTCGTCCAGAATGTGCGGCTGGAAGCGCGCGCAGGGGTCGTCCCCGTAAACCTGCGCGGCAAACATCGACAGCGGCCGCAGGTTGATGCCGTAACCGTCCTCGATCACGTCGAAGGAATTATAGCTCGTCGCGATGCGCAGCACGTTCATCATGCAGACCCGGTTGCCCGCAAGCGCGCCCATCCAATCAATGTCATGGTTGCCCCACTGGATATCTGCGTCATGATGTTTCATCAGCTCGTCCAGGATCTTGTCCGGACGGGGGCCGCGGTCGAACAGGTCGCCGATGATGTGCAGCTTGTCGACCGTCAGCTGCTGGATCAGATGGCACAGCGCCACAATCAACGGCTCCGCAATGCCCGCCACCAGCACGGTGTCGATCATTTCGCGGAAATACCGCCGCTTGTCCGCGTCGGTGTCGTCGGTCAGCAGCAATTCGTCCAGCACGAACTCGTATTTTTCATCCATCGCCCGGTGGACGAACTTGCGGGTGTATTTGCGCGAGACCTCGCGGCTGACCAGCACGAGCCGGTTGATCGTGATCTCGCACCATTCGTCAAAGCCCTGCGGGCAGGCGCGGCGCTTGCGCGCCAGGTTGCGCTTGGGATAATAGATCACCGAAGCCAGCTCGTCCCGGTCGGCCTCCAGCATGGACTGGCCGAACAGCTCGTCGACCTTATGCCGGATCACGCCCGAGCCCGAACGCAGCAGGTGGATGAACGCCTCATGCTCGCCGTGCAGGTCGCTGAAATAATATTCCGTGCCCTTCGGCAGGCGGAGCGTCGCGTTCAGCCCGACGATCGCGTTTGATACCGATTCGATCGAAGGGTACTGCTCGGCGAGCAGCTGCAAATATTGTACGTCCAACATCGTTTAGCCCTCCCCGTCGACCGGCGTGACCACCGGTTTCCCATCCGGATCCAGCAGAGGCGTCAGGCCGCCGGCATACCCGCTCTGATGGAAGAAATAATTGACGCCGGTCTTCGTGTCTACCCAGATCTCCGAGGTCGTCACGATGCCCTCGGTCAAGACCTTTTGAAACCGTTTGTTGTTCGGATTGTCAGACATCTTCTTCGCTCCCTTCCAGCCCTTCGTCCGCAAAATAAGCGTCCAGCTCCCGCTGGCTGCGGATGACCGTGGCCTTGTCCGCGTATTTCGCCAGCAGCGCGCCATATCCCGCCCGCTGGCGCAGAGTGCGCCCGTCGTGCAGAATCCATCTGGCAAATTCCAGATCCATTTTTTCCGGGCACCCCGGCCCCATGGACGCCCGCTCACGGCCATGATATTTGCCCCACCGCCGGACGGCGCGGGTAAAGCAGGCGGCGCGGTTAAAATCCAGAAACAGGATCCGGTCAGCCTCCGCCATACGGCGGGCGTACAGATAGCACGGCTTGCGGTAGTTTCCGTCAATCACCCAGCCGTTATGCGTATCCAGGAATTCCCGCAGGATCGCTTCGCATTCCTCCGGCGGGCGCGCCTGCCACCCCGGCTGCCAAAAGACCCGGTCGATGTGCAGCAGCGGCATACCGTATTTTTGGGCCAGCGCCCGCGCCAACGTCGACTTGCCGCTGCCGCTGTAGCCCACGACCGCGATCCTGACCGGCCCCTTCGGGACCGCCTGCGCGCTTTCGGAAAGCCCCGTTTCATAAGCGAGCACGTCGGCCCATGCCTCCGGGTCGAACGTCTCCCCCTTGCAGAAATACGGCTTGTCCGCTTCGGTGATCCGGCGCAGCACCCGGCAGGGGTTCCCCGCCGCCAGCGACCAGTCCGGGATATCGTGCGTGACGACGCTGCCCGCGCCAATCACGCAGTTGCTCCCGATGGTCACGCCGGGCAGCACGGTCGTACCGCCGCCCAGCCAGACGTTGTCCCCGATGACGATCGGCTTGCCGAATTCATACAGCGAGTTGCGGGAGACCGGGTGCAGCGGGTGCCCCGCCGTATACAGCGAGACGTTCGGTGCAAACAGGCAGTTGTCCCCGATCGTGACCTCGCCAGTGTCGATGATCGTGCAGTTATAATTGATGAACAGGTTTTTGCCCGCCTTGATGCGGGTCCCGTAATCGCAATAAAAAGGCGGATTGATGCAGGCGTTCTCCGCGTTCCCGAGCAGCTCGCGGACGATCGAACGGTGCAGTTCAAAATCGTCGGCGGGCGCGGCGTTCAGGCGTTGGAGAATCCGGCGGCAAACCTTTTGCTCTTCAAAAACGGCGTCGTCGGAAATGTATGCGATCCCGGCGTTGCGGCGTTCGATGTTGTCCATACATTCAGCTCCTTTTCCACTCCCAGTCATTGGGACGGTTACAGAGGGCGGCGCGGACGCGCCCGGTTTATTCGGCGTGGCGGTAGATCGCCAGGATCTCCTCGCGGCCCAGCGGGATGTAGCTTTTCAGCACCGTGCCGCCCAGCACCGTTTTGGACACGATCTCCTCGTAATCATCCGGCGTCAGCCCCAGTTCCTGCAACGTGACCGGCATCCCGATCTCCCGGAAATAGGCGCGCATCGCGCGGATACCGCCGCGCGCGGTCACTTCGGGATGGTCAAAATTCATCTCGACGCCCCAGACGCGGTTGGCCAGCTGCGCGAACTTCATCACGTCATGCCCCAGCTCCAGCATATAATCGGCCCAGGCCGGGAACAGCACCGACAGCCCCGCGCCGTGCGCGATATTGTCATGCACGCCCGAAAGGTCGTGCTCGATCTTATGCACCGGGAACTTGCGGTTTTTGCCGCAGCCGGTGATATCGTTGTGCGACAGCGACGACGCCCACATCAGCGTCGCGCGGGCTTCGTAATCCGCCGGGTCGGCGATCGCCGCGCGGCCCGCATCCCGGACGGCAATCAGCAGCCCTTCCGCAAGGCGTTCGGTCAGGTCGCAGTCGCCGTCGCCGGTGAAATACCGTTCCAGCGTGTGCATCATGGTATCCACAATGCCGCAGCCGGTCTGGAACTTGGAGACCGTGAAGGTGTTTTCCGGGTTCAGGAAGGCGACCACCGGGCGCACCGCCTCCGAGGTGATGCCGCGCTTGAGCTGGTTTTCGTCGTTCGTCATGACGTCGGAATTCGACATTTCCGATCCCGCAGCCGCCAGCGTCAGCACGACGCCGACCGCCATACATTTGGACGGCGCGGTCTTGCTCTCGATGAAGTCCCACGGGTCGCAGCCGTTCGCCAGCCCTACGCCGATCGCCTTCGCCGAGTCGATCACCGACCCGCCGCCCACGGCCAGCAGGAAGTCGACGCCCTCCGCCCGGCACAGTTCAATGCCCTTGCGGATCAGGGAGAGCTTGGGGTTGGGCTCGACGCCGCCCATTTCGACATACGCCAGCCCGGCGGCTTCCAGCGAGGCCTTGACCTTGTCCAGCAGGCCGCTGCGCTTGACCGAGCCGCCGCCGTAATGCAGCAGCGCCTTCGTCGCGCCATAGCCGCGCAGCGTTTCGCCGATCGAGCCCTCAATGTCCCGGCCGAAGATCACCTTGGTCGGGGTACAGAATGTAAAGTTATGCATCGTTTTTCCCTCCATGTTTTCAACTGGCAGCCGGCGAGGCCGCCGGAGTCGTGACGTTCCTTCCCGCTCCCGCCGCAGGGGCGCCCCGCCGTTCCCGGCGGCGCGCTCAGGGCATTTCCAGCGCCGCCGCCAGCAGCTGTTCACAGCAGACGACGTGGGTGACCAGCCCCGTCCGCAGCGCTCCCAGCAGGGCGCGGGCGCTCGTGTTCGCCGAGCACAGCGCGATCACGCATTTGCAGCTGCGCAGCTCGACCAGCGGGATCTGTACGGTATTCCCCGACGGGGATTCGATGATCTCGCCCTCCCGGGTGAAATAATAGGCGACCATCCGCCCCGCCGCGTGCTTCTCCTGTAGGATGGAACCGTAGTGCGCCGCGGCGAAGTCGGGCGTCGTCGGATAGTTGCCGATGTTCACCAGCGCCACGTCGAGCGCCTGCCATTCGCGCTCCACTTCCTTATAATGCTCGGTGCGCTCGAACAGCGCGCGCTCTTCGCCGTTGTCCGCGAACGCCGGGGAATATAAATAATGCGGCTGCGCCCCGAACTGCCGCGCCAGGATGCGCACGTTTTCGTTGGAATGGTAGTTGCGGATCGACGCGCCGCTGTTGCCGATCAGCGGGCAGATGTGCTCGGCGATCCCGGGCTGCGGCGGGCGCTTTTCCGCCCCGGCGACCAGCTCGCCGATCAGATAGCCCCAGCCGATGCCAAGGTGGACGGGCGAAAGCGCGCGCAGATAGTCCAGCGTGCTCTCGACCAGCGCGGCGTTGGTCTGGATGTCGCTGCCGGAGCCGTCCACCAGCGCGCCGCCCTGCAACCGGAACCGGCTTTTCGCCAGCGTAAGCACCGGGCTTTCCACCCCGGCGCCGCGGATGCGGATCTCGACGATGCCGAGATCCTTTGCTTCCCGGAGCATCCGGCTGATGAGCGGGCGGGAGACCCCCAGTTCCCTGGCGATCTCGTTTTGAGTGCAGTCCTGTTCATAATAGCGCCGCGCGACGTGGGTCAGTCGCTGGAGCTTATCCGGGCGGATGTTCATACGTTCGACCTCGCTTTGGGCTTTTCGGGCGCGCTGCCGTCCGAAGGCGGCCTGCCATTGGGATTATTCTAGCATACTTTCGCGCCTACGGCAAGCATCCGCAGGAAAAATCCCCCTGCCCCGGCCGCGCTGCCATCCACTTTTTTCCATCCGATAAATGATTTGACGAAGCATCCAAAACATTGTATAATGAACATATATCCAAAACCCCATGGTTTGAGATCAACCACATACAAAGGAGCGAATGAACAATGAGTGAACGCAACCCGCTGCCCACCCCGGGCGAAATGCACGCACGTGCGATCCAGCCGCCGAAGCCGCGTGAAGCAGCCGACCTCTATACCGACGTATCCCGTATCCTGCAAAGCTCGGACGGGCGCTGGTCGACCGAACGCGAGTTTTTCGGCATTGAAACGGCTGAATACACCGCCGTTATGATCCGCCCCGGCACGACCAAGGAAGAGATCGACTCGGTCGTCGCCCAGCTGCGCGAGTCCGGCTATTACGTCGACGCAAGCTGCCCGGAATGGGCCGAGGTCAAGATCCCGACGGTCATTTACATCAGCTGGAACCCGCTGGTCATTGCCGCAGCGCCGAAGGGCTAAAGGCGCGATATCCGCAAACGCCGGGCGTCCCCCTGCGCCGTCTACATATCCAGCCCACTGCGGCGCACCCTGGATGCGGGGATCCAGAAACCTCAGTTCCCCCCTGCGCGCGGGGAATTGACGTTTCTTTCTTGCCGTTCCAATACCGCCCGGCCTTCAAGCCCTGCATTTTGATCCGGCTTTCAAAATCGATCTTTAAGGAGAGGATGCCCCATACGGCGCAAACGCCTGCCGCTTGCGCCGGTCGGGACTGTGAGCGCGCCGGATACGGACGGGACGGAACCGCTTGCGTTATCCCAATCGCCAGGGTCGGTATCCCTTCCCCTGCGATTGGGTTCGATCGCCTTGCAGCCCGAACAGGCTCACAACTTTATTTTCGGAGGTTCCCCCATGCTACGAAAAATCCTTCCCCTACTGGCCCTGTTGCTGCTGACCGGCTGCGCTTCTTCAGACGCAGCGCCCGAACAGGACTCAGCTGTCTCAGCGGCGGATGCGTCCGCGTCTGCTGCGGAAGCATCGCCCGGCACATCCCCTGACGCCTCCCCCGGCGCGGTTCCCGAGGGGCGTTTGACCTACAGCAATCTTGACAGCGAAGCATCCCGCGAAGAGGTCGCGCGCTGTATGGCCGACGCAGGGATCCCGTCCGCCGCGATCGACACCGTCCGGGCGTGGATCGTTGATTACAACGATTGTATGCGCAGCTGCGAAGCCTTTACCCTTGCCGCCGATTTTGTTGAAGCGGACGGCATCGCCGTCGATTATGGCGAATATTATCCCATGTCCAAATGCTGGTACAAAGATCGCCAGCGTGATTATCAGGACATCCTGTGCCGGATCGCCGCCTTTGAGCTGCTTTCGCATCAGATCGGGACGGCGAACCTGCTCCCGCAATCGGAATGGGCGTACGCGGACCCGGAAACCGCCTGGCTTTACAGCGACTGGAACATCCTCCGGGGCCGTGAAGCGACGGCGGATGAGCACGCCTACCGTCCCAACCCGTTGGTGGATTGGGACGACGCCGCGCTGGCGCGTTATTTTACGTTTTACGCCCCCATAACGCTCCCGGCGGAGCGCGGCAGGGAAGCGCTCGCGCAAGCGATCCAAACCGAGTGGCAGCGCCGCGGCGTTTCTTTTGCTCCCGGCAAGGCTTCGCTCGTGACCCTTTGGGTGTGTTCCGACACGCAGGCCGCCGTCGGGCATGCGGCCGTCCTCCTGGAAGACGGCGACGGGCTGCTGTTGTTTGAAAAAACAAACCCGGAATCGCCGTATTCGGCGGCAAGGTTCCGGAACGTCCGGCAGGTCAAGGCGTACCTGATCGAAATGCTCCGGCTGGACGACGCCCGTTATGGGATCGAACGCGAGGAACCGCTTGTGATGCGCAATGACACGCCCCTGTAAATGCATCGGCTTTACGGCCCGCCTTCCGGGCGGTATCGGGGAAACGCAACCTATAAAAAGCCTGCCAGCGTTGACCGCTTGGCAGGCTTTTTTCAATGCATGGAAATATTACGGGGACGCGTCGCCGTTCCTTCAGCGGACTTGAAAGCGCAACAGTACCCAAACCCATACCGGCATGGTCCGGATCGCCGCGCCGAAGCAGAACCACGAAATGACGGCCAGCCCCAAACTGTTCCGCAGCAGCTCCGGCGTAAACGCCTGATCCATCGAGGCCAGGATCAGCGCCGGGAATGCGATCCGAACCACGATTTGATTGAGCTGCGCGGTACAGGCTTCGGTCAGCAGCCCTTTCCGGCCAAAGTATGCGCCGATCTCTGAAATGACAAGCAGCACTGCCAGTTCCTTCAGCACGTCTTCCATAAAACCTCCTTTCCCTCCGGATCCGTATGGACGGCGGACAGGCCGCGCGGCAATCCTTGCCGAATGGATAAATAAGGCTTCCCCCTATGAGCCGCGGGGCCAGGCCCTGCCGCGCGTGGGGGGAAGCCTTTTGCAAAGGTCAAGGCTGGAAGCCGCCTGCAAAGGGGAAGTCCCTGCCGTTCGGCAGGATCCCTCAGTTATAGTTCACCCAGCAAGCCCCGTTTTCAGCGGATTCGACGCACTTTTCGATCCATTTAACGCCTTGCGCACCGGCTTCCACGCTCGGATACCAGAAATCGCCGTATTCGCTCGGATCTGTTCCCTGCATCGCGACCGCAAAACGGCGGTACAGGTTCGCCCATGCTTCAAACAGGCCTTCGGCATGCCCGCCGCCGATGCGGTCTTCCATGCGCGCTTCGGGATAAAGATAGCCCGCGCCGCGTTCCAGCACGCGTACCGGCTCGCCTTCGATCTCGTAGGTCATCTGGTTCGGGCGTTCGTCGTCCCATTCGATGGAAGCCTTCGACCCGACCACGCGGATTTTATGATAATGCCGCGCGCCGCAGTTGATCGAGCTTGCCCAGCAATAGATCTGCGCGCCCTTCTGCACGGACGCGGAACCGTCCAAATCCATAATGACGAATGCGTTATCTTCCAGCTGACGGCCTTCAACAAAAGCCTGTTTGGTACACATCAGGCTGTCGATCTTCAGGTCGGGGATCATGGCTTCGATAATGAACAGCGGATGCGTCCCCACGTCGCCCAGCGCGAACGACGGGCCCGCCTTCGCCGGGTCAAAGCGCCACTTTGCCGCGGGCACGTTGTCCTCGATTTTGACATTGTAGCCGCCGAACGCAAAGCTCATGTTGATCACGCGGATCTCGCCCAGATCGCCGTGACGGATCATTTGACGCGCCTGCTGGATCATTTGATGCCCGGAATAACCGTAGGTCACGCCGACGACGCGGTTTTTCGCCTTTGCGAGCGCGACCAGCTCTTCCGCTTCGGCAGAGGTGAAGCACAGCGGCTTTTCGCAAACGACATGCAGCCCGGCTTCCAACGCCGCCTTGCAGACCGCATAATGCATCCCGTTCGGGGTCGCGATCGAAACCGCTTCGATGCCGTCCTCGCGCTGGGACTCGGCTTCCAACATCGCCCTGTAATCCGGATAGCAGCGTTCGGGCGCAACGCCCAGCTCGGACGCGAACGCCATACCGCGCTCCGGGTCGATATCGAACGCGCCCGCGACCAGCCGGAACAAGTTGTCGCGCAGGGCCGCGCTGCGATGGATATAACCGATCTGGCTGCCCTTGCCGCCGCCGACCATTGCCCAGCGGATGGGGCGGTCAAGAATTTTGGAACCGTTTATCATGATGTGTTTGCTCCTTTATGTAAAATGATTGTGATTTTCCAAACCGTTGTCGGGAAGCCCTCGCCGCGCCGCGCCGGCTCGGCGGCGGGCTCAAATGCTGTAGCCGACGCTTTTCAGGTATTCCACGCTGGCTTTCACATCGCGCAGGCTGGTATCCGAATTGCGCGGGTCGCGTTCCTGCTCGATGGTGATATAACCGCTGTACCCGATCTCTTCCAGCGCCTTTTGAATGCCCGGATAATCCAGGCTGCCCGTGCCGATGGGGCACATCGCGCCCTTGCCGCAGCCCTCGAAAAACCGGATCCGTTCGCCGAGCACTTCGCGGTAAACGGTTTCGTCAACGTCCTTGAAATGGACGTAATCCAGCCTGTCCGCGTATTTTTTCAGGTATTCGACCGGATCCATATGCGAATAATACAGGTGGCCGGTGTCAAGGCACAAACCCGCGGTTTCATAGGGGATATCCCGCGCGACCGCCGCGATCTCGTCTGCGAATTCGATATAGCCGCCCGCGTGCGGATGGATCACCGGACGCACACCGTATGCATTGGCCCGCTCGCAGACCGCGCGGACGTTCGCCATGAACGCCTTCCATTCGTCCGGGGAAAGCCGGGGCGCGGTATCCGGATGCCCCGCCGCATAATCGCGTTCGTCATGCCCCCAATCCATTACGGTCATATACGGCGTGGGGAATTTTTGCCCGTCATGCCGCGGGAGCGTCGGGAGCGCCGGGTCGGTGATCAGCTTGCAGATATCGTCCACCGCGTTCAGGACGCTTTCCTGATCCGCCGGGTCGAGCAGGTCGTGAAAGATCGTGCCCGCCACGATCGCAAGGCCGTTCTTGTTCAATTCCTCCGCAACCAGCGGCGCGTCGATCGGCAGATAGCCGTAAGGCCCCAGCTCGATCGCGCGGTAGCTCGCCTGTCCGGCTTCCTGAAGCACCCGCTGCCACGGCGGCAGGTATGGATTTTTCGGATCGTCTACGCCCCAGCAGCAGGGCGCGCCGCAAATGCTCATGCTCATGTGGATCGTTCCTCCCTCGCAAACATCCAAATTTGTTTTATCCGGCACCCGGCAGCGCGCAGGGCGTGCGGCCGGGTGCCGGGCAAAGCCGGGAGGGCGGCGGATGCCCCCCTGCCGGGTCCGTACCCTTATTTCATGAAATCCGCAACGTTATCCCGCGTCACCAGCTGCGGGGTAATGTTGTAGTAGTTGTCGACAAGGCCGTCGATCGGCGTGCCGTTCAGCAGGCCAAGCGCGCAAATGACCGTCCCCTCGCCCTGTGCGACCGGATCCTGAAAGACCGAGCATGCCATATCGCCCGCCTGGACGGATGCGCAGCCGACATCGGTCGCGTCGATCCCGACGACCGGGCAGATCACTTCATTCGACCCGGTGGTCTTCATCGCTTCGATCACGCCCAGCGCCATTTCGTCGTTGTTGCAGATCACCGCGTCGACCGCCTGACCGCTGCCCAAAAACTGCGAAAACAGGTTCATCGCCGTGATGCGGTCCCAGTTGGCGGTCGTTTCATATACATACTCGGCGTTGATGCCGTTCGCGGCCAGCGCGTCCTTCGCGGAGTTGGTGCGCTTCGTGACGCTGTCCAGCCCCAGCTCGCCCATGAACAGGACGACGTTGATATCCGTCTTGCCCTCTTCCTGGAACAGGCCCGCAAGGTAATTGCCCTGTTCGGTGCCGTAAAGGGTCTCGTCGGTGCCGACGTATACGACCTCGCCATCCTTCAGCACGTCCAGATTGGGCTGGCGGTTGACGAAAACGACCTTCATATCGCCCGCCGCCGCAAGGATATCCGCCGCGGAATCGTTGTTGCACAGCCCGATAATGACCGCGTCGTAACCGTCCGCCGCCCAGGTCTGCACGTGGGAAAGCTGGGTCGCCACGTCGCCGTTGGCGTCAAGCACGGACATTTCAATGCCTTCCCGCTCCGCCTTCGCCTCGATCGCCATCTGCATGGAGGTCTGGAACTGGTCGCGCGCCGGCATGGAATAGCCCATCCGGTAGGCGCCGGTGGACGCGGCGCCCGGACCTGCGTCCGCGCTGCTGCCAGCGTCGCCGGTCGAAGCGCCGCCGGTGTCGCCTGTGCTGCCGCCGCAGCCGGTCAGCATGCCCGCCGTCATCAATGCCGCGAGGAATAATGCAGTCAATTTCTTCTTCATTTTTTTACACTCCTTACGTTCATGCTCCACGGCGTCCCCGCAGGGGCGCCCGTTTCGGTTTTACAACGTTTCCCGTTGTTCCATGCCTCCATTATAATCCTTTTCGACCGAAAAGCTCTTTGCTATATTGCATTATCGGGAGCCGATTTCCCGTGCATTTTATACAAAAATGGCAGGCGCAAAATTGGAGGCTTCACTATCCTGTTTTTTGCCCCGCCCGGTTTTCATTTCTGGTCGCGTTTCCCGCGCAGCGATTCCAGGTACTGCTTCCGGTAACGGATCGGCGACACGCCGACCATACGCTTGAACAGCGTGTTGAAATAGTTGGTGTTTTCATACCCCACCATCACCGCGATCTGCGTCGCCGGGAGGTCGCTGGAGATCAGCCAGGTCTGCGCAAGGCCGATCCGCCGCCGGATCACATACTGGATCGGGGAATACCCGCTCACATCCTTGAACACATGGGAAAGGTAGGGCACGCTGCATCCCATTTCCTCCGCGATGCCTTCCAGCGTGATATCCTCCGTATAATGCGCGTCGATGTATTCCTTCGCGCGGACGGCAAGCTGGCTGTTCGCGGGGGACGTATGGCAATGGGGTTCGTCCGGCAGGCGGTGCGCCAGCATCACAAGCGACCCCAGCAGCAGCTGCGCCGTCAGCCGTTCCGGCAGGTTCCCGGCGTACAGGCGGTCGATCTGTTCGCTCATGGACTCGAACAGCGGGAACAGGCTGCCGCTCGCGCGCACATGGGAGGATCCCGCCGGGATCAGGAAATTGAGCGCCAGCCCCCGGAAATATACGTTCTGGATCCCGAAGCAATAGGTGCCGATCTCGGTCTCATAGTCGGATACGACCTCGTGCAGCAGGGCGACGTTGCCAAAGATCACGTCGCCCTGCTGCAGCGGGTAGGAGTGGCTGCCCACCCGATAGGCGCCAAACCCACGATAACACAGCAGCAGTTCGCAAAGCGAATCGTGTTTATGCATGGGGCGGTCATGCCGCTGCCTGCCGTACTCCTGTTTGGCGGAATAGACGAGGGTGGGGAAATACCCGGGTTCAAAAATTTCATTCAACGCGGAAAGCGAATACATAGGCTGCTCCTTTCAGCAAATGGCGGTCCCTGCGCGCCGGGCCGGACGCAAAGGCCGGACGGCTCCAAGGGATCCTTTCGGCGGCGGGCGGGATCCTTACCCGTATTGTATCATGGTTTTGCGGATCGATACCATCCCCGCCCACGGTATGGACAGGACAGCCGGAGCGTTTGCGCTCCGGCTGTCCTGTTTGTGAGAATGTAAGGATGAGAGAAGTAGATGAAGAAGGAAGCGGGCGCTTCCGTCCTGTATCCATGCGTTCCGGTCGCGGACGTTCCCGCCGCAGCCCTTCGCCGCTCCGGCGGTCAGTTTTTCTTGGCGTTCTTCCGCATGTCGAAGACGACCGCGGCAATAATGATCATGCCCTTGAACACCTGTTGCAGGTAAGGCGAAATTTTCAGCAGCATCATACCGTTTTTCAGTACGCCAAGGATCAGGATACCGGCAATGACGCCGGAGATCCGGCACACGCCGCCCGTGTGGGAGGTGCCGCCGACGGTCGCCGCCGCGATCGCGTCCAGCTCGTAGTTCAACCCAACGGAGGAGTTGCCCGCGCCCGAACGGGCCGCCAGCAGGATCCCGCCGGTCGCCGCGCAGAAGGCGCACCAGGTATAGACCTTGATGAGGTTTTTCTCAACGTTGATGCCCGCCACGCGCGCCGCCTGATCGTTGCCGCCGATGGCGTAAATGCTGGATCCAAACCGGGTCTGGGTGAGCATGTAGCCCGAGGCGGCTGCAAAGAGGATGAACAGCACCACGACCATCGGGATCGCGCCGAACAGGTTATACTGCGCGATGCTCTTGAACTCCGGTTTCAGCTCGGGGATGGGGTAGGCGTTGGTATACAGCTGCGCCAGCGCGCGGGCGATCAGCTGGGTACCCAGCGTGGCGATGAACGCCGGGATCCTGGTGTAAGCGATCAGCAGGCCGTTGATCACGCCGATCAGCGTGCCTGCTGCCAGCGCCGCCAGCACGGCTGCGATGACCGGCAGGTCGGGCAGGTTGGGGAACAAACGGCTCGCGCCATACGCATACTGCTGCGCCAGCGAGGCCGAAATGCAGGAGGTCAGCGCGACCACCGAGCCGGGGGACAGGTCGATGCCCTTCGACAGGATGCACCACATGACGCCTACCGCAATGATCCCGATGATGGATTCGGTCGTGAGGATGTTCATGAAATTCTGCGCGGTCAGGAAGGTCCTGGTCGACAGGGTCAGCACGGCGCACATGGCGAGCAGCACCAGCCAAATCGAGTTTTGCCCGACCGCTTTTTTGAGAGTCTTCAAGTTCATGTAAGTACCTTCTTTCTTCAGCCTTTTTGCCCATGGCACAGCGCCATAATGTGTTCGGAATCCCATTCGGGCGTGCCCCGCAGGACTTCGCCCGAGACCGCGCCCTCATACATGGCGATGATGCGGTCGCTCATGCCCATGACCTCCGGCAGCTCGGAGGAGATCATGACGATCGCTTTCCCTTCCCCCGCCAGACGGGTGAGCAGGGCATGGATCTCGCTCTTGGCCCCGACGTCGATCCCCCGGGTCGGCTCGTCGACGATCAGCACGTCCGGATCGGTCAGCAGCCAGCGCCCGATGAGCACCTTTTGCTGGTTGCCTCCGGACAGGTACATGATCGGCTGGTCGATGCTGGGCGTTTTCGTATTCATGGCGGCAACGTAATGCTCGGTATCCGCCCGCATCTTTTTGTGGTTCAGCGGAAGGCCGTAGGCCTTCAAATGGGCAAGCACCGTGTTTTCGACGATGCTGCGGATGCCGACGATGCCGTTCCCGCGGCGGTCCTCGGTGAGCAGCGCCAGCCGGTTGCGGATCGCGTCCTCGGGCGTCTTGATCTGGATCTCCTGCCCGTCCTTGAAGATCCGCCCGGCGTCGCGGTGACGGATCCCGAAGATCGTTTCGACCGTCTCCGTGCGTCCTGCGCCGACCAGTCCGGCGAACCCTAAGATTTCGCCCTTCTTCAGCTCGAAGGATACGTTTTTGACCTGTTTCCCGGAGGTCAGGCCTTCGACCCGGAATACCGTTTCCCCGATCGTGCATTCGACCTTTGGGAACAGGTTGGAGACCTCGCGGCCAACCATCCGCGTGATGAGCGCGTCGACGTTGGTCTCCGCCGCCAGGTCGTGCCCGACATATTCGCCGTCGCGCAGGGTGGTCATTTCATCGCAGATCTGAAAGATCTCGTCCATTTTGTGCGAAATATAGATCAGCGCGCAGCCCTGCTTTTTCAGCTTCCGGATGATCTCGAACAGGTGCGCGACCTCGCCTTCGGTCAGCGAGGAGGTCGGTTCGTCCAGCACCATCACATCCGGATGATAGGAGACCGCCTTGCAGATCTCGATCATCTGCATCTGCGCGACCGTCAGGTTCCCCATCTTTTCGTTGGGATCGATCTGCAGGTCCATTTCCTGAAACAGGCTCACGGTATCCCGCTGCATCCGCTTGTGGTCGATATGGCCGTGCTTATACGGCTCGCGCCCCAGCCAGACGTTTTGTGCAACCGTGCGCTCCGGCACCGGGCTCAGCTCCTGATGGATCATAGAGATCCCGTTGTGCAGCGCCTCGTTGGGCGTCTGGAAATCGACTTCCTTCCCCTTGAGCCGGATGCTCCCCGAGGTGCGGTGGTAGATCCCGATCAGGCACTTCATCAGGGTCGATTTCCCGGCGCCGTTTTCGCCCATCAGCGCATGCGCCGTGCCGGGCCGTACATGGAGCTGTACGCCCTTCAGCGCGCGGACGCCCGGGAATTCCTTGACGATACCGTCCATTTCCAATACATATTCACTCATTGCCTCGCCTCCGCTTCCTTCATTTTCTTCTGCTCACAAAGACCGGCCCGCTTGACCGGCGGTTTGAAGGCTTTGCCCCCCTTGTGTTCCATACCCCAATTATAGCGCTTTATCCCCCTGTTTTTCTTTGTATTTTGGTATTGTTGGCAGGCAGGATTTGGGGAATTATCCACAAAAACATACCGGCGATTTTTGGGGGCTTCACTATCCTGCTTTTTCGCCGCCGCAGCCCGCCGAATGGCGCGGGGATCAGAAAAGAGCCTGCCCGCGACCGGTGATCATACCGGATCGCGGGCAGGCTTGGCTTATGGGCAGGTAAACCGGATGATATCTATGGGCGCGGTTACGCCGCCTCCCTCCAATGCGCGCATAGCGCGCCCCTCGCGCTGTGCAAAAGGGATGCTTCGCGCCATGAAAAAAGGGGCGCGTCCGCGCCCCGGAAGAGTGCATCCTTACTTGCGGATGCACTCGCAAATACAGGCCAGAACGGCTGCCCCGCCAATCCTCAGCGGCATTTCGCCAGCAGCTGTTCCCATTTTTTGTCGACCCATGCCTGGGCTTCCTCGATCATCCATTCCCCGCCCGGTGCAAAGCAATGGCGGAACCGCCCCTGCTTCCGCATGAAATCGGCGACCGGCAGCTTGCGGCGCGGCTCATAGGTCAGCCGGTATTCGCCTTCGACCACCTCGAACATCGGCCAGACGCACGTCTCGACCGCAAGCCGGGTGATCTCCGCCAGATCCTCTGCCGGATACCGCCAGCCGCGCGGGCACGGCGACAACACATTCAGGAAGGCGGGCCCTGGCGTATAGATCGCCTTGCGCGCCTTTTCGTGCAGGTCCTTCATCGAAGCCAAAAACGTGCTTTGCGCCACATAGGGGATCCCGTGCGCGACCATGATCCCGGTCAGGTCCTTCTTGTTCTGCTTTTTACCGTTCGAGACCGTACCGATCGGGGTCGTCGTCGCATCCGCGAAGCGCGGCGTCGCGCCGGATCGCTGGATGCCCGTATTCATGTACGCCTCGTTGTCGTAGCAGACATACACCATGTCATGCCCGCGTTCCATCGCGCCGGAAAGCGACTGGAAGCCGATGTCATAAGTGCCGCCGTCGCCGCCGAAGGTGATGAATTTAAAGTTATCGGTCACTTTGCCCTTGCGTTTCAGGGCGTTATACGCCGCTTCCACGCCGCCGCAGGTCGCCGCCGCGTTTTCAAATGCGTTATGGATATAGCTGTCCGTCCATGCCGTGTATGGGTACAGGAAGGAGGATACCTCCAAACAGCCGGTCGCGTTTGTGATCACGGCCTTATCTTCCGGGTCGAGCGCCCGCAGCACTGCCCGTACCGTGACGCCTGCGCCGCAGCCAGCGCACAGCCGGTGCCCGCCTACGAAGCGCTCCGGCTTGGACATTTCCTGCTTTAAATTGTATGCCATCGTTCCTTACCCCCTTTGCCCGATGTGGCGGTACGGCGCGCCGGTCTCGCCGGTCGCGGCGCATTCCTCCAACGCATGGAAGATCGTTTCGCAGTCTTCGACCCGGAAATCGCGCCCGCCAAGGCCATATACATAATTTACTGCGATCGGGCGTTCCTTACAGCCATACAGCGCCGCGCGGACTTCCGCCCCCAGCGGCCCGCCCGCCGCGGAAAAGGATTCGCATTTGTCCAAAATGGCGATCGCCTTGCAGTGCGAAAGCGCCGCCGCGATCTCTTCAAACGGGAAGGGTCGGAAGACGCGCAGCTTGAGCATGCCGGCTTTCCTCCCCTGCTCGCGCAGGGCGTCCACACAGGCGCGCGCCGTACCCGCCGAGGAGCCGATCAGCACGACCGCCAGCTCGGCGTCCTCCAACCGGTAGGCTTCAAAAAAGCCATAGCTCCGGCCGGTCATTTCCCCGAAGCGCCTGCCAACGTCCAGGATCGCCTGTTTCGCCGCCTTCATCGCTTCGGCCTGCCCGACTTTTGCCTCCATATAATAGGGCGAAATGCCGTAAGGCCCGACCGCTAACGGGTTCTCATGCTTGAGCAGGTAATGCTCGGGATGGTATTCGCCAACAAAGGCTTTCACTTCCGCGTCCTCGCAAAGCTCGATATTTTCGACCGCGTGCGAGGTGATAAAGCCATCCTGACAGACCATCACCGGGAGCCGTACCGCAGGGTTTTCGCCGATCGGCATGGCCTGCAAATAATTGTCGTAGGCCTCCTGGTTGTTTTCGGCGTAGATCTGGATCCAGCCGGTATCCCGCGCTCCCATCGAGTCGGAATGATCGTTGTTGATATTGATCGGCCCGGTCAGCGCCCGGTTGACGCACGCCAGCGTCACCGGCAGACGGTAGGACGCCGCGACGTAAAGCAGCTCCCACATCAGCGCCAGCCCGCAGGACGAGGTCGCCGTGACCGCCCGCGCGCCCGCCGCTTCCGCGCCGATACAGGTCGACATGGAGGAATGTTCCGATTCCACGGTAACGTACTCGGTATGCACCAGCCCATCCGCGACATACTGCGCGAAATACTGCGGGATCTCGGTCGAGGGCGTGATCGGGAATGCGCCCATCACGTCCGGGTCGATCTGGCGCATCGCATAGGCGACGGCTTCATTGCCGGATAAACGGTCCCTCTTTGCCATATTACGCCCCCTCCTTTCCCAACCGGATCGCCTTGAACGGGCAGACCTTTACGCATACCCCGCAGCCCTTGCAGTGGTCAAAATCAAAATCGTCGCGCCGCCCGTCGCGGACCGGGATCGCACTGTCGGGGCAATAGGGCGTGCAGAGCAGGCACTGCTTGCATTTGTCCGGGTTCCAGGCCGGCGTCACGGTGCGCCATTCCCCGGTGGAAAACTGGTAGGCCGTGCCCGGTTCGTAGATCTCGCACCCTGGCGTCAGTTCCTGCCAGACGCTGGTCTCGTGGATATTTTCCGCCTTTTTCATCCGAATCTGACCTCCTGCATGGATTTTGTGAGCGCGTCCATATTCCCCGCGATCACCTGCGGTTTGTGGGCGAATTTGTGCTGAAAGGACGCCTCCATATCGGCGATGAACCGCTCCGGCGCAACAACGCCGGAGACCTTGACCGCCGCCGCCAGCATCGGCGTGTTGGGGAAGTTCTTCCCCAGCGTTTCCTCCGAAATACGCCGCGCGTCGATCGTGCAGACCTGCCCGGCGTAGCCGTTGAGCAGCGGGCGGATCTCCTCTGGGGAACGGCTGGTGTTCACCACGATCGCCCCCTGCTCGGAAAGCCCATGCGTCACGTCGACCGACGCCAAAAGGGTTTCGTCGACGACGATCACATAATCAGGGCCGTAAATGTTGGAATGTACCGTGCATCGCGTATCGGAAATGCGGTTATACGCCGTGACCGGCGCGCCCATGCGCTCGGGGCCGTATTCCGGGAAGCCCTGCACATATTTGCCGGAAGAAAAGGCAGCGTCCGCCAGGAGCAGGCAGGCGGTCTTTGCGCCCTGTCCGCCGCGGCCGTGCCAGCGGATCTCAACTGGGTTTTCGGTCATTGTAATTTTGCCTCCTGTTTGCAGTTTTCGTCGTTTCCGGCAACAAAAAACGGGCGTTCCGTCCGTAAAAGGACGAAAGCCCGAAAGCGATCGCTATACCACCTTGTTACCGTACCATCATACGTTTCCCGGGTAACGGTGGGAAGCCGGTGCGTCCTACGCCCGCGGACGGGGTCGGCGCACAGCTCGGGAGTGATTTTCGGACAGCGGCTACTTGCGCCGGGCTTACACTCTCCCCGGCTCGCTGCGGCGTTTGCCTGCGGCCTACTCTCTCCGTCGTTGCTGTTTGCTTATCTAACAGGCTAAAGTATACAAGATTCCGTCCCGGATTTCAAGTAGCAAACCGCACAAAAACAGCCCGGTTTTCCGGGAAATCGCTGCAAAAGTGCATTTTTCCACCAAAAAGTGGAAGGGCGCGCCGAAAGGGGGCGCCGGACGGGAAGAAGGGCGCGCGGAAGGCGTCCGGCGCGGGCAAACCTTTTCCTTGCCAGCACGGTCGAAATATGCTACAATAAGGTCGGAACACGCGAAAGGAAGGTGCCGAAATGGACGAAAACAAAGATCTGGGCCTGGACACGGCAGAAGGCGCGCCGGGAGCGCCGGCGGAAGAGCCGTCGGAAACGCTGCTCCCCGTGGAACGCGGGGCCGTGGAGGCCGCAGCCGTGGAAACGGACGGCGAGGCCGATGCGCCCGATCCGGAGGAAGACGACGACGGTCCCCCGGCCGATATGGTGTTTGGGCTGCGCCGCCGCACCTTTCATTTGCTGGTGGTCGGTTATGCGCTCGGTATCATCTTCGTCGCGCTGCTCGGACTGGCAGGCCTGTATCCCGAAGACAGCGGTACCGTGATCCCTGGCGTGATCGGCGCCGCGATCGGCTATGCGCTTTCCGTATATCTGGATAAGCGGGACGCCGCGAAGGAAGCAGCCGAAAACGCCGAAGGCCTGAAGAAGTAAGAACCTGTATTCATAAGCGAAAGTGGTGGATGGACGGTAGATGGCGCGGCATGACCGAGTCAGATGCCGTCCGGACGCCGCTTTGGGCTTGTGAATACAGGTTCTAAATGCAAAGCCTGCGGAGCCGTCCCGCTGGGATGGGCCGCAGGTTTTTCCGTCCCCTGGATTTGCCGCCAGCCGTCGACCGCGCGGCATGGTGGATTGATTTTTGAACGTCAAAAGGGGGGCGGCATGGAGATCCAGTTCGCGCGGACCGAAGATCTGGACGCCGGGCTGTATACACGGTTGCTCGCGGAGATGGCCAAGCTACAGCCCGCCGATATCCAAGCAGCGGAACCGGATGGCGATTCTCTTCGGTATGAACAGCCGTCCGCTTTTTTCATTTTGCATCCCCCCTTTTCTCGCAAGGGCGTTCAAAGCCGCCGCCGCGCAGCCCTCTGCAAAAAGGGATAGCAAAGGCCCGCCAGTGTGTTTCTCACCGGCGGGCCTTTACCGTTCAACACATGAAGAAGGTTCCAGTCCTCCATTCACATACTTTTCAAAATCGGTTTGCTGCATCGCCGCAATGGGCAAACGGCTGCTGCTCAGCGGTTGTTTTGCAGCTGGATCGAGAAGACTGCCTTTTGGATGGCGGCGTCTTCGTCGTCGCAAAGGTCGACAAATTTGGATGCATAAACGTGTTCCGTTTCCCTGCCGGAGGATAACGGGCGCAGGATCTGCGTATGTACCAGCAGCGGATGCTTCATCGGCGCGATCACGACCTCTATCACTTCGCCGACCTCCAGAGTCTGGGTCGTGCGGAAGGCGATCCCGCCGCAGCTGAGATCCTTACAGGTAAACCGGCGCTGACCGTTCCATTCCCCGCTGACCGGATAAAAGAAGCTCTCAAAACCGGTAGGCACCCGCAGGTTGCGGCGCTCCGATGCGTCCAGCCTGGCATACGGCGCGACGACCACGCAGTCGCCATAGCGATAACCCACCCGGACGCGGAAGCCAATATCTTCATCGCCTATGCCGATCATACAGATGTCTTCGGCCTGAGCGACCTGCTCTGCCAGCCCGTTCAGGATGTTCAGATGCATCGGCTCCGAACCGGGCGCGGAATCCAGCTCGCCTTGAGCGATCGGGTTATGCTCTGCGTCGGATATCAAATAACGGTGGATCATGCCCATTTCCCCTTTCCTGATCCGAATGTGTTCGGCCCGGTACCCATCCGGATGGCGGCGAACAGGATTTGCCGCCGCCCTGTGGATCCGGCGCCTTTATTCTACAGGCTGTGCTTCGGCCTGCGCCGCGGCTTCAGCCTGTGCAGCCGCCTGCCGCCGCGCTTCGTCGCGCTCGCGGCGCGCCTTATCGGGATCGCTGGGGTCGAAATTCAGGAAGTAGACATAGATCTCAACGATCGCCTGATAGAGCGAATCCGGGATCTGCTGGCCGAGCTGAAGCTGGGACAGCATGGTCGCAAGCGAATTATCTTCATATACCGGGACGTTATTATCGGCGGCTACTTCGACGATGCGTTCGGCGAGGTAGCCCATGCCGGAGGCCACAACGATCGGCGCGGCGGAACCGCCGTCATACCGCAGGGCGACAGCGCGCCCGGTGGCGGGTGTATCATATCGTGACATTAACGCTGTTCTCTCCTTCAAAGATCTTGGGGAACACTGCCGACAGGGTCAGCGGGCGTTCCATTTTGACGACCTGGATGCCGGTGGGGCGCAGGCCGTTTTCGGTCAAAATACGGGACAGCTCGGTCTGGATGACCTGCGAGAAGGGCGCGACGGTCGCCGGGCAGGAGATCAGCATTTCGACCTCTTCGCCGTGGCTGCCCATGACGATGTCGAAAAAGCCCAGCCCCTGGATATCGACTTTGAACAGGAACCGCAGCGTATTATCCCGCTGCGAGCCGCCCTTGTGCATATTGTCCTCGGCGTCCGGGTCGACCCAAAGCTCGGAGAACATCAATTTGCCGTTCCATTCCATCGGCAAAAGGATATGGTTGATGGGCATGTAAACGCTTTCGTTGATGAGCAGGGCCTGGATGATCTGGCGGAAGGCTTCCTGCGCTTCCGCGCCGCCGCTGCCGCGAAGCGCCATATCGGCGGCGCGCGCGAGCTGGTTTGCGAAATTGTTTTCGACCGACGCGCGGCTGAACGCGCTGTTGCGGATCGAATTCAAAAGCGTGCTGGCGGTCAGGCTGCCAAGACGCGCCTTCAGCGATTCATGGCCGATGAGCTGGCTGAACGCTTGCATGAGGCCTTCTTCCGAGCCGTTTTCATAGCGGGAGATCTCGAGCGCAAGCTGGGAAATCAGGCTGCGGGAAAGCCCCATGTCGTGGGTGGTCTCGGTGTAGTTCGCAAGGTGGCTGAGGATGCCGCCTTGCAGCAGCTTGAGCGCCCCTGCGCGGTCGCCGTTCTGGAACATCTGCTGGAGCTGCTGGGTCATGGGGGAAAGCCCCCGGCTGTAGCTGGCGGGGATCGCCCGGCTGAGCTGGCTGAGCAGACGCAGCAGGTTGCCCTCGATGTGTTCGGTCGACGTATAGTCGCCGTAGCGCTTCAGGAATTGCAGGATATCGGTCTTGATGTTTTGGGTCTGGCTTTGGGAATAAGCCTCGCGCAGGATGGTGAAGAGCGGGCCGGAAAAGCGCGCGCTGTCCGCCAGCTGCTGGGTCAGGAATTGGAGCAGCTGCTGTTCGTCCATGGGGATCATGGACAGGAGCTGACCCATTTCCCCGGCGATCCCTTCATCCATGCCGGAGGCAACGATCGACCGGAACTCTGCGAGCGTGCGGGACAGGGTCTGCGTCAGGCCGGGGGTATCGCGCAGCTTTTGAAGGAAGGTCGCAAAATTGCTGTCATAGCGCAGGGAACCGCCGGGACCGGCGGCGTCGCCGGAATCCTGACGTTCGGTGCGGTTGTCGGGCCTGCTGACCCGGTCGAGGTTCGGGGCGTTCTGGACGCGGTTATCGGCACTTGGATTTACGGGGAGCTGCCGGTTGATATTGGTATTGTCCTGCCCCGGAACAGGGTTGGTGACACCCAGTAAACTAGGCATTGAAAGACTCCCTTTCTGAAACGGATTCGGATCCCTGCGCGGCAAGGCTGACAGGCATACTCTACGGAATATTATATACTCCTCAACGCGATTATGCAAGAGGGTTTTCACAAAAACGCGGCAGAAGGCTAAGAAGATGCGGGGGAGCAGGGGGCGGGGGAGCCCTCCCGCTTTATGGAAGGGGCTGAAAACGCCGGCTGCGCCGCCGGGCTGCAAAGCGCAAAAGCGCCCGTTGTGAAAACCGGAATCCCGGGAGAACCGCTCCGAGGATTGACTTATTTCCGGAAATATGATATGCTGGTAAAAAGTTCACATGGGAGGAATGTTTGTGATGGAAATGAAGGAAACCAAAACCATGGAAAACCTTCGTAAGGCGCTTACGGGGGAATCGATCGCTCGCAATAAGTATACCTATTTTGCACAGGTCGCCCGCAAAAACGGCGACGTAAAAATTGCCGACGCCTTCGAGCAGATGGCGAAAAACGAAATGACGCATGCCCGTTTGTGGTTTGAACAATTAAACGGCGGCTTGCCCGCTGCGACAAAGGAATGCCTCATGCAGGCCGCGCAGGGCGAATACCAGGAATGGTATGAGATGTATCCTGATTTTGCCCGCCAGGCGAGGGAAGACGGACGGGAAGACCTTGCCGTCATGTTTGAGAAGGTCGCCGAGATCGAGCGCAGCCATGAAAACCGCTTCATGACCCTGCTTGCGGAATTGACCCAAAGCGGCGCCGTTGCCGATACGCCGGAGCAGAAAAAGGAAGGCTATCGCTGCCAGTTCTGCGGCGCGATCTTTGAAAAGCGTCCGGATACCTGCGACACCTGCGGGGCGATCGGGGCTTTTGAATACGTCGAATATTTTGAGTGATCCAAGACCGGCCTGGAAACGGGCTGGTTTTTGTTTTGGAAATCAAGACGATACCATAACTTGCGCCCCGGCGGCCGGTGTGCTATACTGGAAATACAAGATCTGATCGCCATAGGAGGATGTGTGTTATGACGCCGGATGAAATCTTGAAAATCTGCCGGGAAACGCTGCCGGACACGGTGCTGGTGGAAAGCTGGGGCGAACGCGGTATTTTTTACAATCCGGGGCTGCGGCGCAAGCGCGGCGTTTATGTGCTGACCGTAAAGGAAAAGGACGGCGCGAACGATCGGACGTCCGGGCTTGATCGGGAAGGCGTTTTCCGGGTCAACCTCGGCCTGCGGAAAGAGACTTACCGGCAGCGGTTTGGGGAGCTGCCCAAGCGCCCGCCGAAGGGCGGGGCCGTCGAACTCCCTTGCGATTTTACCGCGCTGGATACGCTCCTTCCCCATCCGGTCTATGCCTGGATGGGCTGGGTATGCGTATTGAATCCGTCCGAGGAGACTTTCGGCGCGCTGAAACCGTTGATCGAGGAGGCTTACGCCTATGCGCAGGAAAAATTTGCGAAAAGCAAGGCTTAACGCCAAAGGGGAGGCCATGATAGCGAACCGAAAACGTGTCTGTTTGCTGGTAGCCAGCGTGTGTCTGCTGGCAGGCGTGATTTATGCTGGTACGCATCGTATCTGGCGGTTGAGCGAATGCCCCGAGTGGGAGGCATGGGACCGTGCGGTCGCCTGTTCTCGGGTGATTCCCGGGCAAATATCGATCCCATTGGAGATGACCGAAGGCGATGTTACGGCGGCGATCTATGCGGCGTCGGAGCTTCGACTGTGCCGGGACTTCTCTGGCTCTGCCGCTCCAGTCACGGCGGCGGAAACCGACCGTTTTTCGCTTATTTACCCCGGCGCGGCATACATTGAGCTTCATATCATGCCCGACGGAACAATCAAGGGCAGCCTGTCAGACTGGGACAACCACAGGCGGTATACGATTTTGAACGCGGATGGGTTTTCCGACTTTGCAGAAGCCGCGGCAGATCGTCCCTGTGACAGCCGGTATTCCGAATGGGAAGCTTTCGGCCCAAATGCCGGCTGCGAAATTCCGGCAGATGAAATGCGGCGAAATTCTCAGCGAGAGAAAAGATTCTCTCGCAAAAGCGGTTGACAAACACCGCAGGCGCGGTATATAATGTGATAGCAAAACCGATGACGGAGACGAGTACATCGGGCCTTTGCCCCCACAGAGAGCCGCGAAAAGGTGTGAGCGCGGCGGGGCGGAGCCGGTCGAATGGCCTCCTGAGGGCAACGCGAAAGGCGGGATCTTTTCCCGGGCCAAGTAGCCGCGACGGGGCGCTCCACCCGTTACCAGCCGGAGCGCGTATTACTGGATACGCGAACAGAGCGGGCGCTTTACTGCGCCAATTTGGGTGGTACCGCAAGAGAACCTTTCTCCTGTCCCAAAGTCCGATCCACGGGCTTCGGGCAGGTTTTTTTATTGCCCGGCCCCTTCATCTTTTACTCGAATCAAAGGAGTGTTTTTGAAATGCCGAAGATCCCGCACAGATTATACCTGACCGAAGAACAAATGCCGTCGCAGTGGTACAACCTGCGCGCCGATATGCCGGAACAGCCCGACCCGATGCTTGACCCCGGCACGTTGCAGCCGCTGACGGAGGAAGCGCTTTATCCGATCTTTTGCAAAGAGCTTGCCCGTCAGGAGATGGACAGCCAGACCCGCTGGGTCGATATCCCGGAAGGGATCCTGGAAGAATACCGCATCTATCGGCCTTCGCCGCTGATCCGTGCCTATAATCTGGAGCAGACGCTGGATACCCCTGCAAAAATTTATTACAAGTATGAGGGCAACAACACTTCCGGCTCTCATAAACTGAATTCTGCGATCGCACAGGCTTATTATGCCAAACAGCAGGGGCTGAAAGGCGTCACCACGGAAACCGGCGCCGGACAGTGGGGCACCGCGCTTTCCGAAGCCTGTGCTTTTTATGGGCTTGACCTTCAGGTGTATATGGTCAAATGTTCGTATGAACAAAAACCGTTCCGGAAAGCCGTCATGGGCGTATTTGATGCCAATGTTACGCCTTCCCCTTCGCCAACGACTGAAATCGGGCGCAGGATCCTTGCGGAATACCCCGATTCGACCGGTTCGTTAGGCTGCGCGATCTCGGAAGCGGTCGAAAAAGCGGTTTCGTCCGAGAATTACCGCTATGTGCTCGGTTCTGTCCTGAATCAGGTCCTGCTGCATCAATCCATCATTGGCCTTGAGGCCAAAACCGCTATGGATATCCTTGGCGAATATCCCGATATCGTGATCGGCTGCGCAGGCGGTGGCTCGAATCTTGGCGGTTTGATCGCCCCATATATGCGTGATAAACTCACCGGTCAGGGCGGTCCGCGAATCGTTGCGGTGGAACCGGCCTCTTGCCCCTCGTTCACGCGCGGTAAATATGCGTATGATTTTTGCGATACGGGCAAGGTCACGCCGCTTGCAAAAATGTATACATTAGGCAATGGCTTCATGCCAGCACCCAACCATGCGGGCGGACTGCGCTATCATGGTATGAGCCCGATCCTGTCAAAGCTGTATCATGATGGGTATATGGAGGCTGTAGCGGTCAAACAGACGGAAGTCTTTGAGGCCGCTACGCTGTTTGCGACAAAGGAAACGATTTTGCCTGCGCCGGAATCGTCGCATGCAATCTGTCAGGCGATCAAGGAAGCGGTCAAGTGCCGCGAATCCGGGGAGGCGAAAACGATCCTGTTCGGGCTGACCGGTACCGGCTACTTTGATATGATGGCGTATGAGGCCTTTAAGAACGGCGCCATGACCGATCATGTCCCAACGGATGAGGAATTAGCGGTCGGCTTTGCTTCGCTGCCGCGGCTTGGTTGAACCGGGGCGCGGCTGCCGGGCGATCCGTGTGAGTCCCAAGTCGGGTATGTTGCTTTGAAAAGCAGTTGACGTAAAAACGGGAAGGGGATTACCTGCCTTCCCGTTTTTGCGTTGCCGCATTTGGCATGCAGCCGATTCCGGTGATGCGCTGCATTTTAAGATGCGTTGTACGGCTTTGCGTTAAAATCGGCGGCTGTGCTTATCAATGCGGGGGTGCATAGTGGATATAGGATCGGTTTGAAATGGATGCGAGCGGGCTGCCAAGAATGGTCTGGCCTTGAAAAAGGATGGCGCCTATGATATAATAAAAACACAAGTTCCTGAAAGGGGTGGTTTCGTGGGATTACTGCCAATGGGCGCGGACATACTACCACCATCTGATGATCGAATATTCAAGCTGATTTTGACCAAGGAGGAAGCCAAACCCGCATTGATGGATCTGATTTCTGCCATTACGGGTCGGAAAGTGATAGATGTTGTCGTTCGGAATAGTGAATTATTGTCTCAGGATACAAAAGAAAAAGATGAGCGGCTGGATGTAAACTGCCGCATTGAGGACGATACTCAATTCGATATCGAAATGCAGGCGCATCGGATCGCGGAAGACTCTGACGACGATCCGCAGAACCTGAAAGGAAAGGGCGTATTATATCTGTGCGACTTGCATTCTTCCCAACCGGCAAGAGGCGTGAAACGATATGATAAACTGGCGCAAACGTGGCAGGTGACGTTTTGTACCTATCCGGTATTTCCGCATAAAAAGGAGTTTGTCCATACCTTCTCGCTGCGGAATGATAAGGATAATGAATTGCTGTCAAACGCGATCCGCGTAGTGTATGTAGAACTGAGCAAACTTCAAGACGTATTGACGAAGCCGGTCGAAGAAATGACTGACTTGGAGAAATGGGCCATTTTTTTCCGATACGCGAATATCCCGAAGTATCGAAGCGTTGTGAATGATGTCATTGAATCAAAGGAGGCGTTGGATATGGCAAGCGAATTGCTGATGAGTGTCAGTCAGGATGAACATGAAAGAGCTTTGTTCCGCAGCCGCCGGATGGCGGAAACGGACCGCATGTCAGACTTAGCGACCGTTGAAGATCGTGGAAGACGGCGTGGCCGGCAGGAAGGCATCGGCATTGGCCGAAAGGAAGGCCGAAAGGAAGGCGTTGGCATCGGTCGTCAGGAGCGCGACATCGAAATCGCTAAAGCAATGCTTGCGGATGGCGAACCGATCGAAAAGATCATGCGTTATACATTGTTGGCGAAAAGCGAAATCGAAAAGCTCCGGATCCAACTTCCATAACGCCACGTAAGCATCTGCGAATGGTACCGCAGGGGCTTTTTCGTGTAGGCGGGCGCAATGGAAGGGGCATCCGCCTCACGGCGCACCGCAACGGAAAAGAAAGCCTGCCCTTTCGAGCCAGATTCTTCTTCTGGTACCCGACAGCCACGTAAACATCCCGTGTATTCAAACCGGTCGCAAGTCTGCTGAACCATGTACTCCGCTTTATCCCTGCCCGGGCCGTTTGGCATTTTGGCGAGAAGGGGATCGAGGACACCTGCGTATTCCTTAGAAGCTGTATTCACAAAGTGCTAAAAACATGATACAATACGATTATGAGAAC
>CAJUGU010000042.1:0-9531 GCA_910586105.1 uncultured Eubacteriales bacterium
CCGGGCAGCGGAGGCGGTTCACGGGGCGGCGGCTTCGGCGGCGGCGGTGGACGCGGCGGCGGCGCTGGACGTTCGGGCAGTTCGTCCCGGGGCAGCGGCGCAGGGCGTTCCGGCAGTTCGTCCCGGAGCAGCGGCGCAGGACGTTCCGGCAGTTCGTCGCGGTCGGGCAGCAGTTTTGGCGGCGGTTTCGGCGGTGGCCGGAGCGGCGGTTTCGGAGGAAGCGGCCGCGGCGGCGGCTTTGGCGGCGGCGGCGGCCGTGGCGGCGGGGCCGGACGCGGAGGCGGCAGGCGCTGAATCCTGCCGGGTACACAAGGAAAATCGTTGGAATATTCCCGGGAACGGCCTTCATTGGGGCAGACTCCCGGGAGCGGCAAATGCTCCCCGCACAGGGCTCCGGCCCCGGGGAGCATTTGCTTTCTATGAGGAACGCTCGCAGCGCGTATGTTATAAGGAATGCACAGCGCCCGAAAAAGGAACAAGCGCAGCGCTAACGATACTATTCTCACGTTTCGAAAATTTTGCCACTTCGTCCCGCCGTCCTTTTGGCGGGACGAAGACGCACGCAGGAACGGCTTTGACCGCACCCATCCCGCCCGCAGGCGAGAAAGGGATTCCAAAGGGACAAGTCCCTTTGGCGCTGTCCGCGCAGGACCGGGGTTCCGGGGCAGCGCCCCGGCGCCCGCCGCGCAGGCGAAGCAAACGGCAATCGTCAACGTTCGCGGCGGCGACAGATCGATTGCCCCCGACCGGCATTGTCTGCCGGCGGAGGGTTTCCCCGCCGTTGTCATTTCGCCGAACGGACACGCCTTTTCCACGCGCCGCCTGTCTTTTCCGCTGATTTTGACCTTTTCCCCTGAAAACCCATACCTTACCGCTTGCAAAAAAGCGAGAAATATACTATACTGTTTGCATACCATGCGGCGGGCGGCGAGCCCGCCGTGCCGCCAACGCAATGTAGGAGTTGAAATACATGGAAGCAACGATACGTCAGCTGCCTGTCCTGCCGCTGCGTGGATTGACCGCCTTCCCCGAAATGCTGATCCATTTCGATGTAGGGCGTATCATGTCCATCAAAGCGCTGGAAGCGGCCATGAAGGACGGTCAGCTGATTTTTCTGACCGCGCAAAAGGACCTCAAGACCGACGTGCCGGAAGCGTCGGGATTATATGAAATCGGCACGGTCTGCAAGATCAAACAGATCCTGCGGATGCCCGGGGACAATATCCGCGTATTGGTAGAGGGGCAGACCCGCGCCCGGGCGCATGAATTTATGGATATGGGCGACCGCTGCCTGTGCGCCCGCGTCGAGCTGCTGGAGGATCAGGAGAGCGGCGCGACCGCCCGCCGCGAGCAGGCGCTGGTGCGCACGGTGCAGGATCACTTTGAGCAGTATGCCGACCTTGCCCCGCGCCTGTCAAACGATGTTGTCATGGCAGTCGCGGAGGGAGGCCGTCCCGGCTACCTTGCGGATTTCATCGTGCAGAACATCAATCTGGAATTCGACATCAAGCAGGAGATCCTGGAAGAGCTGAACGTGATCCGCCGGCTGACGAAGGTGATCCGGCTGCTGAGCGACGAAACCGAGATCCTCCGCATCGAAAACGATATCCAGGACCAGCTGAAGACCCAGCTGGACAAGAACCAGCGCGAATATTACCTGCGCGAGCAGATCAAGGTGATCCAGAGCGAGCTGGGCGAGCAGGACACGGTCGCCGAGTGCGCGGAATACCGCGATCGGATCGATGCACTGGCGCTGTCGGACGAGGCGACCGAGCGGCTGAACAAGGAAGTCGACCGGCTGGAGAAGATGAGCAGCATGTCAGCGGAAGCGGGCGTGATCCGTACATACCTGGAAACGGTGCTCGAGCTGCCCTGGAACACTTCGACGAAGGATAAGACCGACCTGACGCGGGCGAAGAAGGTGCTCGACCGCGACCATTACGGGCTGGAAAAGGTCAAGGAGCGCATGCTGGAATTCCTGGCGGTGCGCGCGCTTGCGCCGGATGTGAAGGGGCAGGTGCTTTGTCTGGTGGGGCCGCCGGGCGTGGGCAAGACTTCGATTGCGCGTTCGGTCGCGGAGGCGATGGGGCGCAAATACGCGCGCATTTCGCTGGGCGGCGTGCGGGACGAAGCGGATATCCGGGGCCACCGGAAGACGTATGTCGGTTCCATGCCAGGGCGGCTGATGGCGGGGCTGCGTCAGGCGGGCAGCAACAATCCGCTGCTGCTTTTGGATGAGATCGATAAGATGGGGAATGATTTCCGGGGCGACCCGGCTTCCGCGATGCTGGAAGTGCTGGACGCGGAGCAAAACATTGCGTTCCGGGATCATTATATCGAATTGCCGTTCGATCTTTCAAACGTCCTGTTCGTGACGACGGCGAATGACCTGAGCACGGTGCCGCGTCCGTTGCTGGACCGTATGGAGGTCATTGAGCTGTCCTCCTACACGGAGGAAGAGAAGGTGCAGATCGCAAAGCGGCACCTTCTGCCGAAGCAGATGAAGAAGCATGGGCTGCAAAAATCGAACCTTTCGATTTCGGATCTGATGATGCACGAGATCATCGAGGGCTACACCCGGGAAGCGGGCGTGCGCAAGCTGGAGCAGGTGCTGGCGAAGCTGTGCCGGAAGGCGGCGAAGTCGATCGCGGACGGCGTTGCAAAGAAGCTGTCGGTCTCGACGCGGAATCTGGAAGACCTGCTGGGCGTAAAGCGTTACAAAAAGGACATCTTTGGCAAGCGGGACGAAGTCGGCATTGTAAACGGGCTGGCGTGGACGAGCGTCGGCGGTGAAATGCTGCAAGTGGAGGTTGCGGCGGTGCAGGGATCGGGTAAGATCGAGATCACGGGCAACCTGGGCAATGTGATGCAGGAATCGGCGAAGGCGGCGGTCACGTTTGTGCGGTCGCGGGCGAAGGAGCTGGACATTGACCCGATGTTTTACAAGAATGTGGACTTGCACATCCATTTCCCGGAGGCGGCGATCCCGAAGGATGGCCCTTCGGCGGGCGTAACGATGGCGACGGCGATCATATCGGCGCTGACGGGTGCGCCGGTGCGGCACGATGTCGCAATGACGGGCGAAGTAACGCTGCGCGGCCGGGTGCTGCCGATCGGTGGGCTGAAGGAAAAGACGATGGCGGCGTTCCGGGCGGGGATGCACACGGTGATCATCCCCTCGGAGAACAAGCCGGACCTGAACGAGATTGAGCCGATCGTGCGGGAAAACTTAAAGTTTGTCCCGGCGGAGCACATGGATCTGGTCATGGAGACGGCGTTAGACCTGGAGCATCGCGACCCGCCGCGTTTTGTGGTGCAGGAGGAGCCGCGGGTCAGCGCGAACATCCCGGCGAAGCCGGAAGAAAACAAGCGCATATCGGTGCAGTGATCCCCTCCGCCGGGGGCGCCAAAGGGCGCTGCCCTCTGGACACCTGCCCCTGCGCGGGGAGCGGCAAGGGGCGCTGCCCCTTGCAACCCCGCTGGGGTCACAGACCCCAGACCCCAAAGATGCTGCGCATCTTCCTGTTTTGCGGGAGCGCGGCGGAGCCCCGGCGGCTGCACAGCCTCCGGCTTGCGTTCCCGGATGCAGGCCCGCCTGGCGCCCCACCCGCCCCAAAGCCGCTGGCAGAACGACGCCAGCGGCTTTGGGGCAGCCTGTTTGCGATTCGTTTTTGATCTTTGCCCGGATGCGGCAGAAAGGATGACAGCTATGCTGAACCTGCATAAAGCGGAGTTCCTCCGCTCGGCGGTGAAATCGTCGGACTTCCCACGCGACGGCCTGCCGCAGATCGTGTTTGCAGGCAAATCAAACGTCGGGAAATCTTCGGTGATCAACCGCCTGCTGAACCGGCGCGCCTTCGCGCGCGTCAGCGCCCAACCGGGCAAGACCATCCATATCAATTATTTTTGCATCGACCGCCAGATCTATCTGGTCGACCTTCCCGGTTACGGCTATGCGCGGGTATCGAAGGCCGAGCAGCAGCGTTGGGGACGGCTGATGGACGTTTATTTTCACGCGGGGCTGATGTCGTTGGGCATCCAGATCGTGGATATCCGCCATGCGCCGACGGCGGACGACCGGACGATGGCGAACTGGTTTTTACAAAACGAAGCGCCGTTCGTCGTCATTGCGAACAAGCTGGATAAGATCCGCAAGAGCGAGCTGGCCCCCAATCTGGCGCGCATCCGCGAAGTGCTGCGCCTGCCGGAGGATTGCCGCGTGATCCCGTTTTCCGCCGAAAAGGGCGACGGGCGCGAGGAAGTGCTTGCGCTTTTGGAAGCCTGCGCGGCAGGGCGGACGCTTGCGGAAACAACGGCCCCCGAAGGCTCTGAGGAAGGGATGGCGACATTATGAGGAATTTTTTCCAACGGTTGATGGCGGGACGCTACGGCGTCGATACCCTTGGCAACGCCATGCTTGCGGCCTGCGTCGTGCTGGTCGTGGCGGCGCGGCTGCTGCGGCTTGGCTGGCTTGATCTGATCGCCGTGCTGGTGCTGCTGCTCTGTTATTACCGGACGTTCTCGCGCAACATCCAGGCGCGGTATCGCGAGAACCAGAAGTTCTGTGCGGCAGTCCAGCCGCTGCGCAAGTGGTTCGGCGGCATGTGGCAGCGTTTCCGCGACCGCAAGACCCATCGGTATTATTCGTGCCCGAACTGCGGCACGACCCTGCGGGTGCCGAAGGGCAAGGGAAAAATTAACATTTCCTGTCCGAAATGCAGGACACAATTTATTAAAAAGACATAAATCGAATGGATTTTTTGAAAAAATGATATATTTAGATGGAAAAACTGTTGCGTTTTCCCGGTTTTTTAGTATAATAGAGAAAGGGCGTTCAGCCCCTATTATTTGGAAGGAGCGAAAAAGCAATGACTGTGGAACAACTGGTTGGTAAGGTTTATGATACATTATCTCAGAAAGACCTTTCCGCCGCAGGCGAAAAACTTGCGATCCAAGTCAACCTTACCGGCAAAAACAGCGGCGTCTTTTACATCGAAGTGCTGAATGGTGTCCTTTCGGTCATGCCCTATGAGTACAATGACCGCGACGCCCTCATCTCCATTGCAATGACCAACTTCGAGAAATTGCTGACCGGTAAGCTGGATCCCCGCATTGCCTATGCCACCGGCAAGCTGAAGGCAGAAGGCAACCTGGGCAAAGTGCTTGCACTGGCCGAGATCCTGAAGTAAGGAATTACCCCTGCGAACAAAAGGGCCGCCCCCGGCGATCGTTCAGATCGTTCCGGGAGCGGCCTTTTTCTTTGCGCAGAAGGTGGATAGAAACCGAAAAAGTTCACATAAAAATGGAAAATAAAGGATATTTAAAAATTACTTTACAAACTGCTAAAAGAATGCTATAATAAAGCACAGGCAGAAAATGCGATGCGCACCATATTGCGGATCGATTGCTTTCGCATCCGAAATGAAACAGCCCGTTGTTTTTTCGGCAACAGGCGGAAATAGGAAATTGGAAGGATTTAATACATTCCGGATTGCTGATAAAATAGAATACAAATCAATGAAATTTTCGGAATTATATGCGTATAAACGTGATTTTATGCTGCTTGCAAAAAAGGTCGCCGGAGTCGCTTTGTATCCGCTTAGGCGGCGGGGCTGATTTTGATGAAGCGGGAAATCGATCGGAAATGTTTTTACCGGTGCATATATAATAGGAATCTTTTTGATTTAAAAACATGTATTTATAAACCGATTTATACACGAAAAAATCAGTGAAGGTATCGGGCGCAGCCGCGTCCGATAACAGATAGTATTGAAAACAAGGTAAGGAGGATCGTGGAACCATGGAAAACGTACAAACGGGGAATGTAAGGCCCGCAAGGCCAGCCAGCCCAAGGCCGGAGAAGCCGAAAAAGAAGAGCGGGAAGCTGCTGATCTTATTGATCCTGCTGCTGTTGCTGATCGCGGTCGGGATCGGGGCCGTGATCTACCTGCTTCTGCGGGATTCGGACGGTCTGGAAATGGACGACAACGCGAGGGTTGGCATCCTGCCGGGGATCGATCTTGACCAACGGCGCGCCGAGCTTCAGCAGGAGCTTGACGAAAGCATGATCTCGTTTTCGATCAACACGAGCCCGGTCTTTGAGAACGGCGGGGCCGCGGGCAACCTTATGCTGGAAAACCCGGGGAACAACGCCAAGCTGCTGGTGGTCGAGATCTACGCCGACGATACCGGGGAGCTGCTTTATAAATCCAAGGCGATCCCGACGGGATCCTACATCGAAACGGCAAGATTGGACAAGGTGCTGGGGCCTGGCGAATACGCGGCGACGGCATACTTCAACGCATACCGTGAGGACGACCAATCTTATATTGGACAGACCGGGGCGGCGATCAAGATCACCGTTCTGAGCTAACCTGCGCCATCCTTTGCAGATGCAGACAACGGAAGGCCTGTTGCAGGCCGGAAGGGGCGCTGTCCGGCGCTCCGGAAGCTGTGGAACAGGCGTCAGGGAGAGGAGATGCGAAACCATGAAACGCAAATTATTTTCACGCGTAATACCGGCGCTGCTGACCGTAGCGATGCTGCTGACCAGCGCCTATGCAACCTCTTATCAAAGCACAGACGTGGCCATCGGCTCGTCGAACCAGGTGACGATGGTCGGCGAGATCGCGCCGACGATCATGTCGGTCACGATGCCGAGCTATGTGCCGTTTAATATTGCCCGTTCGATCGAAGGGGAAAACAAGGTCGTTTCTCCACGCATCACGATGGTCAATAAATCCAGCGTCCCGGTCACTCTGGACGTGGTCTATACTTCGGTCGACCTGAGCCGGCTGCAAGGGACGTCCTGGAGCAACAACGGGCAAAGCATCAGCGACAATCAGATCGCGATCGGCTTCCAGCTGGAAACGATCGCGAATCAGGCTCCGACCTCGCTTGCAGGGACCAAATGGCTTCAAGCCAACGTTGAGCAAAAGCTGAATATTACGTCCATGGGCGCGTTTGGCAGCTCGACGATGTACGTTGTCGGCGCGCTGGGCAATGCGGTACCGGAGAACACCACGTTCACGGTAACGCCGACTTTCGTAGTCAGCCTGGTGCAGTAATACATCGTTTGCACGGCAACACCAAGAAGAAAATCAACGCTGCATCTGTTTTGATGGAAGCGGTCAGGGGGCAAACTCCTGACCGCTTTTTTGGTGCGTTAGGCAGAAAGTGTGCGCGCCTGATCCCACACGCCGTGGAAGGGATAGACGCCGTGGAACCCCTGGCTGGCTGCGAACAGGAAATAGGCCAGGCCTCCGGCGAGCAGCAAAGCGACGCGCGCTTTGGCGGGGAATTTCTTCCCGGGCAGCAGCGCGGCTTCCGGGAGCGCCAGCAGGGAAAAAATTGCGGGATAAATGGAAAAGCGTTCCAAAATGAAGTGCCGGGTAATGAAGACCTGCATCAGCAGGGCATAGAACACGCTGTTCATCAGGACGGGCGAGCGGGACGGTTCCTGGAGGGCGCGGCGCAGCAGCGGCAGGGCGAGCAGGAAGCAGCCGGCTGGCATCAGTACATACAGCAGGCTGTTGCCCTGCCAATATTTTTCGGTCAGGTAGTGCTGATATTTGGGGAAGAAACGCAGGGCGAAGCCGATCAGCGGATCCATAAGGACGTAGGCTGCGGCGGCGAGCAGGGCGGAGGCGGCGTAATGCCGTTTGGAGACCCGCAGGAGCAGCAGCGGGCAGAGCGGGAGCATGAGGAGGGCGGTGCGGTGGAAGCACGCGGCCAGAAGGATAAGGGCAAAGCAGGGGAGCAGGCGGCGTTTTTCCAAAAACGGGTAAATGCACAGGACGATAGCGGCGGCAAGCGCCTGCCGCATGAAGTTCATGCTCAGCGCAAAATATTGGAGGGTCAGGAACAGGTAAACGCTCAGCCATGGGGCGGGCGACCAGCGGTGGATCGCGGCGAAGACAAGCGCGGTAAACAGGAGATGGAACACGAAAAGGAACATGCGGAAGTTCCCGCCCAGACCGGCGACTGCCGCGTTGAGCAGTAAGTATCCGGGTTCGATCTCGCGGAGGGTGGAGAAAGCAGCCAGACCGGAGTCGGACACCTGCTGAAAAATGGTTTCATAAAACCGGTAATCAAAGCCGGTGACATACCGGAGGGAAGCGGCGAGCCAGAACAGCGTCCCAACGGCCAGCAGGAAGCCCTTCCGGAATTGGGGTTTACGGATCGATAACGGCCAGCCTGCAAGGCTGACGGCAAATAAGAGCAGGTATGGCGGCATAGTTGTGATTCCTCCTTGCAAAACAGTGATCAAGCGCGCCCTATACGAAAAAGGTCGGATTTTGGGCTGCACTATAATTATATCACAATTTTTATTTTTTGCAATCATCGGAAGCGGAACGAAGCATAGATTTTGGCAGCAGCTTTAGCAGCAGGCTGACCGGGCGGAAGATGGATTTAATCGTAATGCCCGGCTGTATTCCGCGCCATCGCCATCCGGCGGAGCCTGTTCTGGGATTGATTTTTCCAGCGCCTCATAAGACCATGCTGAAATATACGGATGCATTCCTTCATCGAATACAAATGCATAGAAATAAAAGTGCTCTTTGGCGGTTTTCTTTAAAGATAAAAATGCATCGCCTGCGGCCCTTACAAGGGCTTCAACCAGCGCCTCGTTGTCCATATTGACAGTCATTCGATTCTATCCTTCCAATCTGTTGATGGGTACGCTGATCCAGGTATAGCACATCTTCCCGTCGAAAATAATCTCCCGATCCAGACCGCCCAGGGGGCGAGCGGCGCCTTTGGCAAAGGCCGCGAAAAAAATCCGGACGCGCCACTTGCGGAGCATCGGCGGGATATGGTATAATATTCCCCGTGAGCAAGCCAGACGATCGCGTGCCGGGTCATGCCGGTATGAGGAAAGTCCGCGCTGCACAGGGCAAGGATAACAGATAACGTCTGCCGGGGGCGACCCCAGGAATAGTGCAACAGAGAAATACCGCCGCCGCGGCTCCGGCCGCCGCGGTAAGGGTGGAAAGGCGAGGTAAGAGCTCACCACGCCCCGTGGTAACACGGGGGGTCTGTAAACTCTATCCGCAGCAACATCGACAGGGGCGATAGCCGGCCCGGCTGCTCCGAAGGATGGCTAGAGGCGCGCGGCGACGCGCGTCCCAGATAGATGATCGTCAAATACAGAACGCGGCTTACAGACTTGCTCACACCGTTGGGGCTCCCCTTGCAGGGGAGCCTTTTTCTGCCCGGAAAACGGCATTTGGGGCGGATGCAACCGCTGGTTGCTATATTTTCAAGGCAAATTGGTAGACAACGGGGCGGGATGGGGTTATACTGTGGCAGAAGGGAGGGAGGCGCGTTATGAGCCTTGGAAATCGAATTTACACGCTTCGCAGCGGGCTTGGGCTTTCGCAGGGCGCGCTTGCGGAAAAACTGAAGGTGTCGCGGCAGGCGGTGTCCAAATGGGAGAACGACAGCGCGGCACCGGAGCTGGAAAAGCTGACCGTCCTTGCGGAGGTGCTTGGGGTCACGCTCGACCAGCTCGCGGCGGGGGAGGCGCTT
>CAJUGU010000042.1:9541-28671 GCA_910586105.1 uncultured Eubacteriales bacterium
CTCCCCCGCGGACAGAGACCGGCGGGGCGGTCGTCCTGTTGTCGGCCGGGCAGCTGGCGGCGCTGCTGCTGTTCGTCGTCGGGGCGGCGTGGGCATTCCTGAGTTATTGGGAGCCTGAAGCCTGGCCGTTTACGGTCACGCTGTCCTGCCTGCTGTGCGGGCTGCTTTGCCTGCGGTCGCGCCGCGGGCCTGCGCTCTGGTGCGCGTGGGCGGTTTATTTAACGTTTGATATCGCGATCAGCAATCGAGAGCTGACGAACTGGTGGACGCTGCTGGTGCGCGACTGGCACGGCGTTTACGGCTTCCAGCGCTACGATCCAGGTATGTGGCTGCAGCTGGCCGGGGTGCTTGCGGTGTTCGCGTTCACGGTCTGGCAGACCCGGCGGGAGCCGCTGCGGCTGGCAGGACGGCAGCGCCGCCGCTGGATGGCGGCGGCATGGGTCGCCGTATGCGTCGCAGTGGCTGGGCTGTTGGCGCTGCGAGGCTGGTTTTCCGAGCAGGAAGCCGCGGCCTGGGCGGCGAGCTTCGGCCCGGACGGCTGGCGGTGGGATTTTTGCAGAGGGATCGATCGGCTGCTTTGCCGCCGCGGGCAGATCTGGACGTGCCTGCTGGGGGCTGCGCTGGCGCTGACCTTTGCGCGGACGGCGCCGGATAGCTCCGAAAAGCGTTCGTTAGCAGAGCGGATCTGCACGCTGCGCACGGCGCAAAACCTGTCGCAGGGCGCGCTTGCCGACCTGCTGGGGGTGTCGCGGCAGTCGGTCTCCAAGTGGGAGACCGGGAACGCGACGCCCGAACTGGAAAAACTGCTTGCGCTGTCCCGTCAATTTGGCGTATCACTGGAACAGCTGGTCGGCAAGGGGCCGTTGGACGGGCGCGCGGCAACGGTGCTGCCGTGGGGGCGGGTAACAGGGCTCGCGCTGCTGATGTGGAGCGCCTTCGAGCTGTTTCGGTGGGTGGACTATTCGGAATGGAACGGGCTGCTTGCGCCTGTACTGCTGCTGGTAGGCGGCGCGGTCTGCCTGTATTGGCCGCGCCGTGCGGGCCTGTGGTGCGCATGGACGGGGGCGCTGCTCTTTCTGACGTTTATGCAGTCGACGGTATTTGACGCGTCCCCGCGCCTGCTGCTCCTGCGGACGGAAAGCGCTGCGCCCGGCAGGTGCCTGTTTGTGCTGGCGGTACAGGCGGCGCTGTTGCTGCTGACCGTATATGCGTTCCGCCGAACGGAGCTTTTGCCGCGGCGCGGCTGGCTGCTCGGCGGCTGGACGCTGTGGGTGTTGCTGGAAGCCCTGCTCGATCTGTGGGTTTATCCGGTGACCAGGCCGAGGGGCGGGACATATCTGTGGGATCGCGTGATATTCCGCAGCATGGCCGACGCTCTGAGCCTGGTGCTTCTGGCGGCGCTGCTGACCATGACCGCAGCGGCGCTCCGAAAATCGGGCCTTCAAAAAAAGGAACGGAACAAGACGGGGAGGGATCGAGATGAAACTGGGCGAACGGATCTTTGAACTGCGCAGCGAACGGGGGATGTCCCAGGGCGCGCTTGCGGAAAAACTGGGGGTATCGCGGCAGGCGGTTTCCAAATGGGAGAACAACAGCGCGCTGCCCGAGCTGGAAAAGCTGACGGCGCTGGCCGACCTGTTCGGGGTGACGCTGGACAGGCTCGCGACCGGGGAAGACCTTCCGGACGCGGCTGCGCCAACGCGGGAGCCGGGCGGGTTTGGGCTGCTCCTGCCGTTCCGGGAAGATCAGATCGCGGGCGCGCTTTTGCTTGCAGCCGCCTTTTGGGGGATGACGAAGTGCGGCGCGGAGTCCTTCTCTTTCCGGATATTTTCAAATTCTAAGTATGGGATTTGCGGATTCTTGCATAACCTTTGGTTTATGGAACAATTCGCCATTATGCTGCCGTGCCTGCTGGGCGGCGTCCTGTGCTTCTGCGCGCGGCGCAGGACGGCGCTCTGGTGCGGCTGGGCGATATACTTAACGACGGTACAGTCCGTCATAAATGTGGCAGGGGACGGCTGGTGGGAACTCCTGAGAGGGGAGCGGGGCGGTTATCATATCCACCGGTACACGCTGGATATGTGTTTGCAGCTTTTGGGGCTGCTTGTACTGCTCGCGGTAACCGTCTGGCAGTTCCGCCGGAAGCCGCTGCGGATGCCCGCCCGCCTGCGCCGGGGGCTGCAAGCCGCCGCATGGGCGGCCGCGATCGCGGCGCCGCTTCTGCGGCTGTGGATCGAGGATACCCTCGTGGTCTGGCGGTGGCTGCACGAATTTACGCCGCTGCTGGCGGGCGCGCTCTGGCAGTTTGGATTTTGCGCGCTGGCGGCGGCGCTGGCGCTGACGTTTGCGCGGCTGGAACCGTCGCCGGGAGCGGAAACGTCGTTAGGCGGACGCATCCATGCGCTGCGCACGGCGCGCAGGCTGTCGCAGGGGGAGCTGGCCGACCGGCTGGACGTTTCCCGCCAATCGGTCTCCAAATGGGAGACCGGGAACGCCGTGCCCGAACTGGAAAAGCTGCTTGCGCTGTCCCGCCAATTCGGCGTGTCGCTGGAACAGTTGGCGCGGAAGGGTCTCCCGGCCTCGCCTGCGGTGACGCTGGTATCCTGGGGGCAGGCCGCAGGCATTGGGCTGCTGTTCGCGGGGCTGTACGAACTGCTTCCCACGTTCAACTGGTTTTTTGACGGATTTGCTGTGGATGGGCTGCGCCCGCTCCTGCTGCTGCTCGGCGGGCTGGCCTGCCTGCTGTGCCCGCGCTGCGCGTGGCTGTGGTGTGTCTGGATCAAGGGGCTGGATTTCGCAGCCGCCGGATGGCTGTATACGCTTTATACGGCCAGCCGTGTGCTGCTGTCGCCGCCACAGAACTGGTATTCGATTTCCGGAAGCCTGCCGGAACTGGCGGTACAGGCGGCGCTCCTGCTGCTGACGGTCTGGGCGTTCCGGCGGATGCAGCTGCCAGCGGCCTGCCGCAGCCGTTGGCGGCTCCCGGCCGGTTGGGGGCTGTGGCTTCTGCTGGACGGCGCGATCTGGCGCTGGATTTATCCGGTGACCTTCCCCGTACAAACTGCGGAAGGCGCGGTGCATGAAAGCTTCCGGAACTTCGCCGGACTGCTCAGCCTGTTGGGGCTGGCGCTGCTGCTGACGGTCACGGCAGCAGCGATGCGGGAATTCCGCCTGCGCCGTCCGGATCAAACCGCGCAGGCTGCGCCGGGGCGTATCTTATCCATGGTTCGCGCTCCGTCGGATGAACGTGCAGTGCCAAAGGCCCGCGTCCTGTCGGGGGCTTACCGCCTGACAGAATGCCGCAGCCGGAAAGGGATTCGCGGTTGGCTGGAAGCTTACCGCCCGGCGGGGTTTCGCCGTTTGCCAAAACCGCACCCGAGGCCGGAACCTTGCCTCCGGCTGGAGCCATACCGTTTGTTGGAGCCCTGCTTTTAAGCAGGGCTCCCGCCTTCTATCGGGGTGCGGCGTCCCGTTCGGGCAAAACGCCGATATTTTCGCGCAGCTTGCGGATTCCTCTTGAATTTGCGTTCTCGAGAGTGTATGATAGGATGGAAACTTGAAAAAAACGGGAGGCTGTTCCGCATGGCAGCATTGAAAACATATTTGGAAGGTTTGCGCGGGCAGAGCGTTGCGGTGATCGGCGCAGGCGTCAGCAATATGCCCCTGATCGGGCTGCTGCGTCAGCAGGGGGTCGCGGTGACGGTGCATGACAAAAAGACGGCGGAGGGGCTTGGCGCGCAGTATGACGCGCTGCAGGCGCTCGGCGTTTCATTCGAGTTGGGGGAGCGGTATTTGGACTGCCTGCCGGAAGACGTGATCTTCCGCACGCCGGGCGTTCACCCGGATCATCCGGCGCTTTGCGCGGCGCGCGGGCGGGGCGGCCTCGTCACCAGCGAAATGGAGCTGTTTTTTGAGCTGTGCCCTTGCCCGATCATCGGCATCACCGGTTCCGATGGGAAGACGACCACGACGACGCTGGTCTACGAAATGCTGAAGCGTGCGGGGCACAACGTCCATCTGGGCGGGAACATCGGCAGGCCGCTGCTGCCGGAGGTCGACGAGATCGCCCCCGACCATCTCGCGGTGGTCGAGCTTTCGTCCTTCCAGCTGATGGATATGCGGCGCAGCCCCGCCGTGGCGGCGGTCACCAACCTGACCCCAAACCACTTGGACTACCACGGTACCTTTGAAGAATACGTGGAGGCGAAGACCTCGATCTTCCGCTTCCAGCAGCCGGGCGCCCGTCTGGTGCTCAACTGGGACGATCCGGAGACCCACCGGCTGACGCTTCCGCCGACGGCTTCGGTCGTTTGGACAAGCAAGACCAAGCCCCCGCGCGACGGCGTATACCTGCGGCCGGACGGTATGGTCTGCGCGGCGCGGGACGGGGAGAGCCGCGACCTGCTGCCGCAGTCCGAGATCCGGATTCCCGGGGCGCACAACGTCTATAATTTTATGATGTCGGCGGCGATTGTGAACGGCTGGGCTTCGGATGCGGATATCTGCGCGGTCGCGCGCGCGTTCGGCGGCGTTGAGCACCGGATCGAATTCGTCCGCGAAAAGGACGGGGTGCGGTATTATAACGATTCGATCGCGTCCAGCCCGACGCGCACGATGGCGGGGCTGGCGTCCTTTGCGCAAAAGCTCATCCTGATCGCCGGGGGCTACGACAAGCATCTGGATTACGGCGTGCTGGGCGGGCCAATCTGCGAGCACGTGAAAACGCTGGTGCTGACCGGCGCGACCGCGCCCAAGATCCGCGCCTGCGTGGAGCAGGCCGACGGGCAGAGGCCGAGCATTCTGGAGGCGGCGGACCTGGCGGAAGCCGTCCGGCAGGCGGCGCAGGCAGCGCAGCCGGGGGATGTAGTGATCCTCAGCCCCGCAAGCGCGTCTTTCGACTGCTTCCGGAACTTTATGGAGCGCGGCGACCGTTTCAAGGAACTGGTCAACGCCCTGTAACGTCGAAATGTTGGCGTCCGGATGTAAGGAAGGACGCCGCGCGGCGTTTGGGAAGGCGCGGGATAGACAGCACAAAGCAACAGGCGGGCGGCCGTTCTTCCGGAAGGGCAGGCCCGCATGGTTTGGAAGATTATGGGCTATTTTCCAAATTTGCTTGCGTATATATCTAAAACATAGTATAATTAAGAAAGGCTGGTAGCAGTCGGACAGATACACACAGGAGGGGCGCAGCCCCTCCGCCGGAACGAAAGGGAGGATCTCCTTTATGTGGGCATATAACAGCGTATTCTATCAAATATATCCGATCGGGTTCTGCGGCGCGCCGCGGGAAAACGACGGCGTGACCGTCAACCGGATCTCCAAGCTCGGGGATTGGGCGGAGCACTTGGAAAAGCTGGGGGTGGACGCGATTTACCTGTCGCCGATCTTTGAATCGGACCGCCACGGGTATGATACCCGCGATTACCGCAAGGTCGACTGCCGTCTCGGCACGAACGAGGATTTCGCGGCGGTCTGCAAGACCCTGCATGAACATGGCATCCGCATCGTCCTTGACGGCGTGTTCAACCACGTGGGCCGCGGTTTCTGGGCCTTCCGCGATGTGCAGGAAAAGAAGTGGGATTCCCCGTATAAGGATTGGTTCCATATCAATTTCGACGGCAATTCCGGCTACAACGACGGCTTCTGGTACGACGGCTGGGAAGGTCATTATGAGCTGGTCAAGCTCAACCTCCGCAACCCGGCGGTCGCGCAGCACATTTTCGACTGCATCCGCGGCTGGGTCGACGAATTCGACATCGACGGCCTGCGGCTTGACGTGGCGTACTGCCTCGATCACGGCTTCCTGTACAACCTGCGGAAGTTCTGCGACGGCCTCAAGCCGGAATTCTTCCTGATCGGCGAACTGCTGCACGGCGATTATAACCAGTTCGTCAACCCGGACAAGCTGCATTCCTGTACCAACTACGAATGCTACAAGGGGTTGTATTCCAGCCTGAACAGCATGAACCTGTTCGAGATCACCCACTCGCTCATGCGCCAGTTCGGCCCCGAGCAGTGGACGCTCTATAAGGGCAAGCACCTGCTCTCGTTCGTGGACAACCATGATGTGACCCGCGCGGCTTCCATCCTGACCAACCGGGCGCACTTGCCGGTGCTTTATGGGATGCTGTTCGGGATGCCGGGCATCCCGTGCGTATATTACGGCAGCGAGTGGGGCGCGGAAGGCCGCAAGGAAAACGGCTCGGACGACAGCCTGCGCCCGTCCTTCGACGCGCCGCAGTGGAACGAGCTGACCGACTGGATCGCGGCGCTTGCGAAAGCGCACAAATCGAGCAAGGCGCTGCTGAACGGCAGTTTCCGTCACGTACTGCTGACCAACCATCAGGCGATCTGGGAGCGCGAATCCGAGGGCGAGCGGGTACTGGTCGCGATCAACGCTTCCGGCGATACCTTCCACGCGCATTTCAATGCAAACGCAGGCTGCGCGACCGATCTGATTACGGGCAAATACCATGATTTCGGCGGCGGTTCCGAGCTGCCCCCGTATTCGGTCGCTTACTGGCGCGTGCAGTAAAAGCGGGGCGGACGCATGAGCTGTTTGGGCGCCTTGAGCGCGGTAACGCCTCGGCTGGTGGAACGTCTGCGGGCGCTGCCCCCGGCGGAGCGCGTCGGCTTTTTTGGAGGCGCGGCGGTGGAAAGCTGTTACGAGCTGGGCGTATCGTGGGACGCGATGCACCGCGCGCTGACCGACCGGCGTTTGGAGTATGGCAACGCGCATCCGCCCGGCTGCTGGGTCATCCTCGGCGGGGAACGGATCTACGGAGGCCGGGAAGGCGAATGGGATCATATCATCACCGGTAAGACCCCGGCGCAGGCGCAAGCGGTTGCGGACTGGATCGGTTCGGTGACCGAGGAACAGTTCCGGGAATGGTATTTCACCATCGACCCCGCCGAGTATGGGATGGAGCCGGACGACTGGGACTGCGGCTACACCTGGGAATACTTCCACGATTCACAGGATTTTTGGAAGCAGGCCGCGAAAAAACGGCTGTACGTCATTTTTGACGCCAGCCAGTGACCCGGGGTGCGGCCGGAGATCGTTTGCACATCGGGCGGGCCGTCCGGATCGGACGGTCTGCGGAAAACAGACCGCCGCACGGGAAATCTCCCGCGCGGCGGCCTGTGTCTGTGCCTGCTTCAAAGGATGGAGGGACGTGAAAATACCATTTATATCCGCGAACGCTGAATTTTGCCGTTTGCTTCGCCTGCGCGGCGGGCGCCGGGGCTCTGCCCCCGGACCCCGGTCCTGCGCGGACAGCGCCAAAGGGACTCGTCCCTTTGGAATCCCTTTCTCGCCTGCGGGCGGGATTGGTGCGGTCAAAGCCGTTTGTGCGCGTGGCTTCGTCCCGCCAAACGGACGGCGGGACGAAGCGGCAAAATTTTTTGAACGGGAGTATAGACCGCAATATGTCGGCGGAACAAAGCGCGCCTGCGGCGCTCATTTTTTCTGCGGGCGGCAACCGGAGCAGCTTCCGCAGTTGCCGCCGCAGGCGTGCTTGCCCGCCTTATGGTCGCGGTACATCCCGCGGACGATCAGCGCGACAACCGCCGCGACCACCGCGCCGACGCAGATCGTGGCCGCATTCGCTGCGAGGAAAGTCAGCATAAGGGTTCATCTCCTTTTTGAAGGTTAGTTTTTGCTAACCAAAGATTAACACGCCGCGCGCGATTTGTCAAGCAGTTTTTGCGCCGGATCCCGGCGGACGGGGATGAAAAAAATGACGCAAAATATAAAATTTTGCTTGCAATCCTGCCATGGCTGTGATATAATCATAAACTGATAACGGGCATTCCGCTGCCTGTGGAGAAATGCAGGGAATGAATGCCTGAGAGAAAGGAACATAGAATCATGGATTTAGTAAAGGTTCTGTCTGAGCAGCAGCTCAAGAGCGACCTGCCCGAGCTCAAGATCGGCGACACCGTCAAGGTCCACGCGAAGATCAAGGAGGGCAACCGCGAGCGTATCCAGGTATTTGAAGGGATCATCATTGCGATGAAGCACGCGGGCATCAACCGGACGGTCACGGTCCGCCGCGTATCCTACGGCGTAGGCGTTGAGAAGACCTTCCTGGTGCATTCCCCGAACGTTGCGAAGTTCGAGGTCATCCGTCATGGCCGTGTGCGCCGTGCGAAGCTGTACTACCTGCGCGGCCGCGTAGGCAAGGCGGCAAAGGTCGCGGAAAAGGTTTAAACCTGCAAAACTGCCAGAGGGAAGTTGCTTCCCTCTGGCTTTTTGTATAAAGAAGGCGGCGAAAAGCCCTCCACTGGCGGAATGGGCAGCGGCTTGGCCTGTCAGCGGGGCCATTCCGGAAAAACGGGCCGATTGGGGCGGACGTTCACAAAACAACAGGATTGATACTTGTGTTCAAAAAATATTGCCGCATATCACCGCCCGCCCCGCCGTCGTTCCGGCGGGGCGGGTAGGACGCAGCAGCGGATGGGCGCGCAGCCGTCCCGCCCGCAGGCGCGAATGGGATTCCAAAGGGACGAGTCCCTTTGGCGCTGTCCGCGCAGGACCGCCCGCCGCGTAGGCGAAGCAAACGGTGATTTTCGACGTTCGCGAGTATAACTTTGAAACAGCAGAAGGGATGGTGAGGTTTTATGCACAAAGACCGGCGGAAAGGGCGGGAACTGCTGACCCTCAGCGAGCAAACATTTCCGATCATTGAGCAGATCACGGCGGGGATGCCCGGCGGTTTCTTTATCTATCAGGCCGACGGGGACGAGCGCCTGATCTATGCCAACCGGGCGCTGATCCGGATGTACGGCTGCGAAAGCCTGGAGGAGTTCCGGGAACACACCGGCTATACGTTCCCGGGCCTGGTCCATCCGGAGGATCTGAAGGCGGCGGAACGCAGCATCCAGCGGCAGATCTTCGCCTGTGACAACGATTTGGATTATGTGGAATACCGCATCGTGCGCAGGGACGGCGCCGTGCGATGGGTCGAGGACTATGGGCACTATGTCCACACCGAGACCTACGGCGACCTGTTCTACGTCTTCCTTGAAGATGTGACCGAGAAGCATTTCAAGGATATCGACAACGCCTATACCGCCCGGCTGGCGCAGGAACGGCTGGAAGCGTTGGAAGCGCTTGCGCATGAGACGACGGCGCTGAAAATGATGCACGAGATCCTGTGCTCGGGCATGTGGACGATGGAATTCAACCCAAAAGGCGAGATGATCAGCGTGTTCTGGAGCCAGGAATTTCGCACCATGATCGGCTACCAGAACGAGGAGGATTTCCCCAACGTCCTCGGATCCTGGTCGGACCTGCTTCACCCGGAGGATCGCGACCGGGTGCTGAAGCAATACTACGCCACCATTGACGATTATACCGGTAAAAGCCTTTACGACGTGGAATACCGTCTGCTGACGAAAAACCGGGGCTACCGGTGGTTCCGCGCGACGGGCAAGCTCTCCCGGCGGGAGGACGGTTCGCCGGTCACATATGTCGGTATGTTCGTGGACATCACCGAACGTAAGGAAACGAATGAAAAGCTCCGCGAGCAGCACCAGCTTTTGGAAGAAGCGCTGGCCAAGGCGCAACGGGCTTCACACGTGAAAACCATGTTTTTGAATAACATGTCGCACGACATCCGCACCCCGATGAACGCGATCATTGGGTTCACCAATTTGGCGGCGTCTCATCTGGACGACCAGGATCAGGCGCGCGATTATCTGAACAAGATCTCCGCGTCGTCCAGCCACCTGCTCAGCCTGATCAACGACGTGCTGGATATGAGCCGGATCGAAAGCGGCAAGGTGGTCATTGACGAATTGCCGTGCAGCCTGCCGCAGGTGATGCGGGATCTGCATTCCATGATCCAGCCGGATCTGGAGACCAAGCGTTTGAATTTCCGGCTGGATGACAGCGCGCTGCTCCATCCGAATGTGGTCTGCGACCGGCTGCGGCTGAACCGGGTGCTGCTGAACGTGCTGAGCAACGCGCTGAAATTCACCCCGGCGGGCGGGGATATTTCGGTCGTCGTGACCGAGCGGCCCGGGCCTGCGACGGATACAGCCTTTTATGGATTTCGCATCCAAGACACCGGGATCGGTATGGCCCCGGAGTTTTTGGAGCGCATTTTTGAACCGTTTGAGCGCGAACGGACTTCCACCGTCAGCGGGATAGAGGGCGCGGGGCTTGGCATGTCGATTACCAGGAACCTGACCGAGCTGATGAAGGGGCAGATCGTCGTGGAAAGCGAAAAGGGGAAGGGCAGCGTTTTTACCTGTACGTTCCCCTTCCGGCTCAGCGAGGAGCCGGACGGCGCGGAGGCGGAGGAAGACGAGGGCGGGGAGCCGCTCGCAGGCCGTCGGATCCTGCTGGCCGAAGACAACGAACTGAATCAGGAGATCGCCGTGACCATTTTGGAGGAAGCGGGCTGCATCATGGACGTAGCCGCAGATGGGGCGGAGGCGGTCGAGAAGGTGCGCGGATCGTCGAACGATCCCTACGACCTGATCCTGATGGACATCCAAATGCCTGTGATGGACGGGATCGAGGCGACCAAAGCCATCCGCGCGCTGGACGACCCAAGGCTCGCCGGGCTGCCGATCGTCGCCATGACCGCCAACGCCTTCGCGGAGGATCGCCAGCGCGTATTGTCCGCCGGGATGGACGGCCATTTGGGGAAACCGATCGATGTGGACAAGCTGTTTTCGACCCTGCAAAACATTCTGGGCCCCGCGCAGGCGTGACCACGGTCGCCGCTTTTCGCGACTTTGCACACGATCCTGTCGAACCAGATCCCGCCGGCCTTCTTCCTGACGCTGGGCCTGTGGATTCTGGCGTGCGGGGATTGCGAACGGCTGGGTTTCGCGCGGTATCCGCTTGCGGGGCTCGCGCTGCAAGCGGGCAACCTGCTGCGCGCCGAAGGCGTGATCTTTCGGCGGTACTGGCATGGACGGTTTTCCGCACCTTGCGGCAGCCCTGGCAATGGCGGCGGGCGCCGGCCGGGCTGGCGGCTTACGCCGCCCTTCATGCGGGCGCGGATTTGCTGGCGCGCGCGACCGGGCTAAGCCCCTGCGGCCTGGAAAACCGCGATCCGGCATGGAAGCTCGTTTTGGGGCTGAACCCGGAGACACGGGGCGGCTACTCCGAGGAAGGCTGGGAACGGATCGGCCCAACGCTGGATGGGGAGCTTCAGCGGGCCGAAACGACCCATGCGGTACAAAACGCCATGATCGAAGAGCGGCCGGGCTGCAGGAGCTGCTCCACCTGCTGTGGAACAAGCTGCGCCACCTGTGGGCGTCTGACGGCTTGCGGTGGACGCTAGGGCATTTGCAGGAATACTGGCAGACGCTGTATGCGTTCGTGCAGCACTACGACCGGGGGCTGTTTTTGCGGCGCTGGCTCTGGCGTGCCGGAGCTTCGGCGGAAGCGCCGCGACGCGTCGGCATATCTGCTGTATTTTATATTTTCCGCAGCGTTCTGCGCGTTCCTGCCGATCGAGGTGCAGCCGCGCTATGCCTATTTGCCGCAGCTGTTCCTATTCACGGCGGCGGCGCGGTTCGCGGCGAACATCGCGGTATGCTGGCTGCTGGCGTATGGCGTGCCCGCCTGCCGCGGGCTGCTGAAGGGCGCGTCGGAAACGGTACGCGGGAACGTTTCCATATTGGCCGGAATGTGCCTTTTCACGGGTTTTAATTACCTGGGGCAGCGTCTGCTTGCCTTCCGGAAGGCATAAAATTTTGCCTGGAGGGCGGAGTTGCGCGAGTTTCTCTGGCTGGAGAAGTTGGGGAATCCGGACCATTTTTCGGAAATTTTTGAGGAACTGACACAATCACGAAATTTTCATAAAAAATTCATGAAAATTTTATGCGCCACTTCGCGGAAATGGTGATATAATAAGTGCAGTAAGAAAGTACCGATAATACAGGAGGTAAACGAAATGAGATTCATGGCAGTAGCGGAGGCTGCGGTGCAGTTCCGCATCCCGGTGGAAGAGCTGAGGACGATGTGCGAGCGCGGCAACATTGCCGGAGCGGTCAGATTTGGGCGCGTATGGACGTTGCCGGAGACAGTCAGCCTGAGCGACCTTCAGGCAAATCAGGCTCAAAAGCACCACTTTGCAAGCTAATTCCAAAAATGGCAGAAAACTGGAAATTGTAAGAAAGCGTTCTCTTGAAGGGGCGCTTTTTTCATGCCCCGGGCGGACGGCAAAAAATAAGACCGGCTGGCGGAGATCACCAGCCGGCCGGCGGAGCGCGGGTTTACGGTCAGCCGTCGCCTTTGAGCAGGTTGTCGGCATAATTTTGCAGCGTTTCAAACGAGCAGACGTCGTCCGAACGCATGGCGATCATGCTGCGCACATACTTGGGCAGGCTGGTGTAATAGGAAAAGACCTGCGGGTCGTTTTTGAGCATGTCGCCGAGCCCCTGATATTCCTTCATTGCAATCACCTCGGCGTTAATTTGCCCGCGGAGGCGGGGAAACATAAGCGGAGGATTTTGGCGGCGCGTCAAAATTTTGCAATGCGAACAAATGCAAACCGATCAGGAGGAACCCTTGGGGGCGCTGTTTTTCGTTTTGCGGGGCTTTTTGGGTTTGGGAGCCGGAAGCTCGGAGCAGGTGCGGCGGGCGAGCTCGCAAAGGGTCTCGCGGTCGTCGGGGTCGGGGAAGCAGAGGTGATCCTTCGCGCCGTCGTAGGGCGGGGCAAGCGGACAGCCGGGCAGGAACGCGCGGCCCGCCTCGGTAGGCTTCAGGAAGAGCCGGTCGTCGCAGACGAGCGCGAAAAATTTACCGTCGCAGTACAGGCCGTACTCGCCGAACATTTTCCGGCTGGCGATGGAGCCCGCACCGGCGAGCTGGTCGCACAGGAAACGGACAAATTCAGGGCTGGATGCCATGGGGATAGCCTCCTTTCGGGAGCGTGAACGATTGGGGACGCGTTATTTCGCGGCTTCCGCTACCTGCGCGATGGTTTCCACGGCGACGCACTGGAACCCTTTGTCGATCTTCCGCGCGAAGCCGGTCAGCGTTTTAGCGGGCCCGATCTCGCAGCCGCTGGCGTATCCGTCGCGGATCGCGGCGCGGAGCAGGGACGTCCAACGGACTGGCGAAACCATATGTTTTTCAAAATGCGCGGGCAGGTCGCCGGCCGTCAGGCGTTCGCCGGTCAGGTTGGTGTAGACCGGCATTTGGGGGGCGTGGAAGGCGAAGCCCTTCGCGAATTCGCGCAGCTGCGCTGCGGCTTCCTGCATCAATGGCGTATGGAAAGCGCCGCTGACCGCCAGCGGCATGACCCGGCGCGCGCCTGCGGCTTTGCAGGCTTCCGCCGCCGCGTTCACGGCTGCGCGTTCACCGGCAATGACAAGCTGGCCCGGGCAGTTGTAATTTACCGGCAGCACCGTGCCCGGAGCGTTTTTGCAGGCTTCTTCGACGGCGGCGTCTTCGAGCCCGAGGACTGCCGCCATGCAGCCGTCCTGCGCGTCTGCCGCCGCCTGCATCAGCTGGCCGCGTTTGCGCACGAGCTGGAGCCCGTCCGCGATCGAGAGCACGCCGCTTGCGGTCAGCGCGGTGTATTCACCCAGTGAGAAGCCTGCCGCGGCTTCAAAGGTCACGCCCCGTTCTTCGAGCGCGGCCAGACCGGCGAGCGAGTGGGTAAAGATCGCGATCTGGGAAAGCTCGGTGCGGGAAAGCTCTTCGGGCGACGAATCGCGGCAGGCGGCCAGCACGTCGAAGCCGGCCGCTTCGCCCGCCGCGTCGAAGATCCGCCGCGCGGCTTCGCTTTCCTGCGCCAGGTCTACGCCCATTCCCGGGTGCTGCGCGCCCTGCCCGGGGAAAAGTGCCAATGCAAATCTCATAAAATCAACCTCATTTGTGAAAAATTAAGCTCGGAAATTCTTGACATACCGTCCTGTCCTTATTATAATAGTAACAGATTGGTTTGTCAATCAAACTATTTTGAAAAAACAGGGAATCCCGGTCCACCTGCGGCCGGGTCATTTCAAAAATCGGGCCATTTCTTACCTTGCAGGCGAAGCGTTTTATCATCGGGATCCCCCGTCCCGCCCGCGGGCGAGATGAAGTTTTTACTCGATTTTTTTACAAAAAAATCGCGGGGTCGAGGGGCGGAGCCCTCGTCGCCCGACGCAGCGGGCGAAATCTCCCGCGTGCGCGTCTGGCGGCGCGGCTGACCGCCCGCAAATACAGCAAAATTCAGGAAAGACTGCGGCCGCAGCCGCCGCAAGGGCGCTTTCCAGGTAAAGGAGTGTGGAGCTTTGGGAAGTCAGATCACTGGCTTTGGCGCATATTTACCCCCGCAAAGGCTTACGAATGGCAGGCTCGAACAGCTTGTCGATACAAATAACGATTGGATCGTGCAGCGCACCGGCATCCGGGAACGCCGCATCGCGAACGGCGAGGGGACGGCCCAGCTGGCCGCAAAGGCCGCGCGCCGCGCATTGGAAGACGCCGGGAAAACGCCCGCCGACCTCGACCTGATCGTCGCGGCAACCGTAACGCCCGATCGATTTACCCCCTCGCTCGCCTGCATGGTGCAGGCCGAGCTGGGCGCGGCGAACGCAGCGGCGTTCGATATCAGCGCCGCTTGCTCGGGCTTCGTTTATGCGCTTGATATTGCGGACAGCTTTTTGCAGGCAGGCAAGTTCCGCACCGCCCTGATTTTGGGGGCCGAAACGCTCAGCCGCATCGTCGACTACAGCGACCGCTCGACCTGCATCCTCTTTGGGGACGGCGCGGGCGCCGCCATTGTCGAGGCTTCGCCGGTGAACGGCGTCCCCGCAACCTACTTATGGGCGGACGGAGCGCAGGGCGGCGTCCTGTGCGCGCAGGCCCTGCCGCTCGGCGAAGACCCGCTGGGGGAACGCGTCCCGCAGGATATCCACAGCCGCGCCGTGCATATGGCGGGCGGCGAGGTGCTCCGATTCTCACTGTCGGAAGCGCCGCGCGCTATGGACGAGGCGCTCCGCCGCGCCGGGCTTACGATCGACGACATCGACTGGGTCGTCCCCCATCAGGCCAATAAACGCATCATCAGCGGCATCATCCGCCGCTACCGCCTGCCGGAAGAGAAAGTCTATGTCAACATCGACCGGTTCGGCAATACCTCCAGCGCGACCATCCCGATCTGCCTTGCAGAAATGCGGGAACGCGGCCTGCTCCAAAAAGGGCAGCGGCTGCTGCTGGTCGGCTTCGGCGGCGGGCTGACCGCAGCGTCCGCTATTATTCAAATTTAAGGGGAAGGCGAACATGGAAACCAGACTTACAAAACTGTTAGGCATCGAATACCCGGTGATTCAGGGCGCAATGGCATGGATCGCGGAACACACGCTTGCAGCCGCTGTCAGCGAAGCCGGCGGCCTCGGTATCATCGCAGGCGGCGCCGCGCCCGTCGACGTGGTGCGCGAAGAGATCCGCAAAGCGCGTGAGATCACACGAAAGCCAATCGGCATGAATATCATGCTCCTGTCGCCCAACGCCGACGATCTGGCGCAGCTCGCCGTCGACGAAAGGATCGAGGCGCTGACCACCGGCGCGGGCAACCCGGGGAAGTATATGGACGCCTGGAAGGCCGCGGGTATCAAAGTCATGCCCGTCGTGGCGTCGGTCGCGCTGGCAAAACGCATGGAACGGGCGGGCGCCGACGCCGTGATCGCCGAGGGCATGGAGTCCGGCGGGCACATCGGCGAGACCTCGACCATGGCGCTCCTGCCGCAGGTCGTCGACGCCGTCTCGGTCCCCGTGATCGGCGCGGGCGGCGCGGCCGACGGACGCGGCATGGCGGCGATGCTGGCGCTCGGCGCGGAGGGGGTGCAGTGCGGCACCGTCTTCCTGACGGCCGAGGAATGCGTCGTTCACGAAAAATATAAGGAAATGGTGCTCAAGGCGAGCGATATTTCGACCGTCGTTACCGGCCGTCCCAGCGGGCACCCGGTGCGCTCGCTCAAATCGCCGATCTCGCGCGAATGCCTCGCGCTGGAAAAGGCCGGCGACGACCGTTCGCTTGAGGAGCTGGAAGCGATCACTGCCGGCGCGCTCCGCCGCGCGGTACAGGATGGCGATTGGAAAACAGGCACGTTCATGTCCGGGCAGATCGCGGGGCTGGTGGACAGCCGCCGTCCCTGCCGGGAAATCGTGCAGGGCATGACCGCAGAAGCGGCGGAGCGTCTTTCCGCTCTTGCGGCCCGGTTTGGAAAGGATGTTTAAAGCATGGCAACAGCGATCGTAACAGGCGGCTCGCGCGGCATCGGCGCGGCCATCGCGCGCGAACTGGCAGGCCGCGGGCATGACGTCGTGGTCAACTGCGCAGGCTCGTTGGACAAGGCCGAAGCCGTTGCGGCGGAGTGCCGGGAAAAGGGCGTCCGCGCAAAGGCAATGGCCTGGGACGTGGCCGATTTCGAGGCGTGCCAGACGGCAGTCAAGCAGATCAGGGAAGAATTCGGCGCGCCGACGATCCTTGTGAACAACGCGGGCATCACGGCGGACGGACTGCTGATGCGCATGAAGGAGGAGCAGTTCGACAAGGTGCTCCGGGTCAACCTGAAAGGCACGTTCAATATGATGCAGGCCTGCTCCGCGCTGATGGTGCGCGCGAAAACCGGCCGCATCATTAACCTGTCGTCGGTGGCGGGCGTGATGGGCAACGCCGGGCAGGCGAACTACGCCGCAAGCAAGGCCGGGGTCATCGGCATGACCAAATCGGCGGCGAAGGAGCTGGGCGCGCGCGGGATCACGGTGAACGCGATCGCCCCGGGCTTTGTGGCGACCGACATGACCGACGCGCTGCCGGAAGGCGTGCGCGAGAAGGCGGAGCAGCAGATCGCGCTGGGACGGTTCGGCAGGCCGGAGGAGATTGCGGCGCTGGCGGGATTCCTGGCGTCGGACGAAGCAAGCTATATCACCGGACAGGCGATCGTCGTGGACGGCGGGCTGGGCTGAACGGAAAGGAGACGCAAATGGAACGAGTAGTCATTACCGGTATGGGCGCTGTCACGCCGGTCGGCAACGATGTCGAACAGTTCTGGGACAGCCTGAAAAACGGGGTCTGCGGCATCGCGCCGATCACGCGCTTTGATACCTCGGACTTCAAGGTCAAGGTCGCGGCGGAGGTCAAGGGGTTCGACCCCACGCAGTATATCGAGCCGCGCGAAGCGAAGCGGATGGACGGCTTTTGCCATTATGCGATCGCGGCGGCGCAGCAGGCGGTCGATCAGGCGGGGCTGACCGAGGGCGGCTTCGACCCCTTCCGCACGGGCGTGATCTTTGGTTCGGGCATTGGCGGGCTGACGGTGATCGAGGGCGAAGTGGAGAAGATGGGGGTCAAGGGCCCGTCGAGGGTCTCCCCGCTGTGCATCCCCATGATGATCGGCAATATGGCGGCGGCGCACATCTCGATGCGGTTCGGCTTCAAGGGCGAAAGTTTCTGCCCGGTCACGGCCTGCGCGACGGGCAACCATGCGATCGGCGAAGCGATGCGTGCAATCCGGCACGGCTATCAGGACATCGTCATCGCGGGCGGCACGGAAAACGCGATCGCGCGGATCGGCATGGCGGGCTTCCAAAATATGAAGGCGCTGCACACGGGGGACGACCCGCTGGCGGCGTCGGTGCCGTTTGACGCGCGGCGTTCGGGCTTTGTCATGGGCGAAGGCGCCGGGGCGGTGGTGTTGGAGAGCCTGAGCCATGCGCAGGCGCGCGGGGCTGCGATCCTTTGCGAGGTGGCGGGCTACGGCGCGTCTTCGGACGCGTACCACATCACGAGCCCGGATCCGGAAGGCGAAGGCGCGGCGCAGGCGATGCGCGCGGCGATCGCGGACGCGGGGCTGACGCCTGCGGACGTGGACTACATCAACGCGCACGGCACATCGACGCCGCTGAATGAAAAATATGAAACGGTCGCGATCAAGAAGGCGCTGGGCGACGCGGCGAAGACGGTGCGTATTTCCTCGACGAAGTCAATGACGGGGCACCTGCTAGGCGCGGCGGCGGCGATCGAGGCGATCGCCTGTGCCTGCGCGCTGAGGGACGGGATTGTACCGCCGACGATCGGCTATCGGGAGGCGGACCCGGACTGCGACCTGGATATCACGCCAAACCAGGCGGCGGCGGCCCCGATCCGGGTGGCGCTGTCGAACTCGCTGGGCTTTGGCGGGCACAACGCGACGCTGCTGCTGAAGAAGGTGTAAAGGGATGCAGAAGATCAAACAACTGGTGACCGAGCTGATGGACGCGGCGGCGGCGCGCGGGCTGGCGGAATTCGAGCTGGAAACCGATGAATTTAAGATAAAGATGAAGATGGGCAGCGCGCAGACGCAGGTACCGGCGGTGCCGGTGGTTGCGGCGGTACCGGTAGCGACGGCGGTCGCGCCGGCTGCGGCTCCGGCGGAGCCGGCCGCTGCGGCAGCACCGGCGTCTGCTGCGCCGTCGATCCCGGCGGGGCGGACGGTAGAGGCCCCGTTGGTGGGCACGTTTTATGCGGGGCCGGCCCCAGAGGAGCCGCCGTTTATTGAGGTTGGGCAGCGGGTCCAGAAGGGCGACACGCTCTTTATCATTGAGGCCATGAAAACGATGAACGAGATCGCGGCGCCATGCGACGGACGGATCAGCCACATCCTGGCGCAGTCGGGCGATCTGGTCGAATACGGGCAGGTCGTTGTTGTGATGGAGGAGGAAAGCTGATGCTGGATCGGGAAGGGATCGAAAGGATCATACCGCACCGGGCGCCGATGCTGCTGGTCGACCGGATCACGGAACTGACGGAAGACGGGGCGGTCGGCGAGCTGGACGTGCGGGAGGATGCGATGTTTGTGCAGGGGCATTTCCCGGGCAATCCGGTGATGCCGGCGGTATTCGAGCTGGAGGCGATCGCGCAGGTAGGCGCGGTCGCGATCCTGTCGCGGCCGGAGTTCGCGGGCAGGACGGCTTATTATGCTTCGATTGACAAGGCGAAATTCCGGCGCATGGTACGCCCGGGCGACACGCTGCGCATGGAAGTAAAGCTGGTCAAGCTGCGCGGTTCGTTTGCGGTCGCGGAGGGCGCGGCTTACGTGGGCGACGCGCTCGCGGCGCAGGCCGAGATCAAGTGCGCCATCGGCGAGTAAGGAACGCCGCCGCGGCGGGGGATGTCCTCCGCGGACGG